>CACZSQ010000072.1 GCA_902783885.1 uncultured Bacteroidales bacterium | reverse complement strand
TGCCGCCTGCTCCGGCAACCCCGGCCCTATGGAGTACCGCGGCATACACCTGCCGTCGGGCAAGCAGATCTTCCACTTCGGCCCCGTGCATGGCACCAACAACATCGGCGAGTTCCTGGCTATCGTCCATGCCATGGCGCTGATGAAGCAGAAGGGCCTCTCGATGCCTGTCTATAGCGACAGCCGAACGGCTATTATCTGGGTACAGAAGCGCAAGGCCAAGACCACGCTGGCCCCCACCCCCGAGAACCGGCCATTGCTCGACCTCGTGGCACGCGCCGAGGCTTGGCTACGCCAAAATGGAGTCCCCTTTCCGCTCATCAAATGGGACACTGAGCAATGGGGCGAAATCCCCGCTGATTTCGGACGGAAATGAAACAGCAACTCGTTTATCTATTCAGGTTTTTCGTGCTGACGGTGGCCATCTTCATGGCCGCCAAGTGGTGGTTCATGATTGCTCACGGGGACAACACCTTCCAGGGGGCAGACTTGCTATTGGTGGCCTGGCACGGCTTGAGCCTTGACATTTCCACTGCGCTCTATTTCCTGATTCTTCCGGTGGTGATGACGATAGCCGCGTCCGTTGTTCCTCTGCCAAGTTGGCTGTTCCGAGCTTACTACTTGCTCGTTGCCATGCTGCTCGCACTGGCGTTCATCGCCGATATGAGTCTCTACAGCTTCTGGAGGTTCAAGCTGGATGCTTCCTGTCTGCAATATCTCGAGACTCCGGCGGAGGCATTCGCCAGCGTGAGTATAGGCTATCTTGTGGCCCGGGTGGTGGCGTGGGCGCTCCTGTCGTGGGGCCTGTATGCCACCTACGTTCGTTTGGCGAAGCTGCCACCTATGAAGGTTGCGCGCTGGTGGCACGGAGGCGTGCATCTGCTGCTGGCAGCCGTTATGGTTGTCGGGATTCGCGGTGGATTGGGCGAATCGACAACCAATATCGGACAGGTGTATTTCTCGCAAAACCAGTTTCTCAATCATGCAGCCGTCAATCCTGTCTTCAGCTTCCTGTCTTCGCTGGGTAAATCAGGGGACTATCTGGTGAGCTACGACTACTTCACGGATGAGGAGTGCCGCTCCCTCACAAATGCGATCTTTACCACCGAAAGCGTGGCACCTGACACACTGTTAAACACCGCGAAACCCAACATTGTCATCATTATCATGGAGAGCTGCGGCGGGCAGTTCACGGACATGGGAGGACATCCGGAGATAACCCCCCGCCTCAATGCACTGAGGCGCGAGGGCATCGATTTCACGCAGTGCTATGCCAACTCATGGCGAACGGACAAAGCCGTCGTGAGCATCCTCAGCGGCTACCCGGCGTTCCCCATCACCTCGGTGATGAAAGTGCCGGAAAAGAGCCGGAAGCTGCCCTCGATTGCGGCCTCACTACAGGACGCGGGCTACAGCACCAGCTTCTTCTACGGCGGCGACATCAACTTCACGAATATGCGAAGCTACGTCATGGGAAGCGGCTATGAACGTCTGTGCTGGAGAGCCGACTTCTCTTTGCAGGAACAGCAGTCGGCGCAGTGGGGCGTGCGTGACGACCTCATGTTCAACGCGCTCCTGAGCGACATCCGTCAGGAGAAAAGCGAACCTTGGATGAAAACGCTGCTGACACTGTCGAGCCATGAGCCATGGGATGTACCGACGCATGATCTGGACGACGAGGTGTACAATGCCTTCCATTATCTCGATGCCTGCGTTGGCCATTTCATCGATGAATTGCGACAGATGCCGCAGTGGAGAAACACGGTGGTGATTCTCTTGCCAGACCATGGTTACCGTTATCAGGGCATCGACGAGCGCACTCGCCTCTACAATCATATCCCCATGGTTTGGGTCGGAGGGGCGGTGAAAGAAGCACGGCAGATGGAGCGTATTTGCAACCAAAGTGATTTGGCTGCCACGCTCTTGGGGCAGCTGGGCATTGCTCATCACGACTTCACCTTCAGCCGCGATATACTCAGTCAAAAGGAAACACAGCAAGTGGCTTGGCACACCTATAATAATGGTGTCTCTGTGTTCACTCCTACAGAATTTATGGCTTATGACCTCGACGTGAACCAAATCGTAGCAGCTGAAGGCGCATCGGCAACGGAGTTGCTGCCATTGGCAAAAGGCCTGTTGCAGCTAACCTCCCACGACCTGATTGCCAAGTAGGGCTGTTCACTTGAAGAACCTGTTCAGTTCTTGAATGGCCTGATTGAAGGCTTTGGGCTGAATATGGTAATTGTCAACAGGATTCAGGTGGGCATCAGTGACGTCGATGTAACCAGAGCCTTCCTTGGTCAGGATTGTGTCCCCCTCCACCAAGAAGGCATAGCACAACTCATTGCCTACAAAATGCCAAAGACGCGGTGTCTCGTCGCTTAGCAGCCGACCGGCTGAGTAGTCGGTGATGGGATTCTTCACGCCCAGATAATCATGCATGAGCGTAGGAACGAAGTCATAGTGGGTAGTGCGATACTGATGGACTTCTGCGCGGCTCGGTCCGGGCTCGTGTACGAGGAGCGGCACGCCTATCTGATACTGCGAGAAGTTGGAGGCATGACCCCAATAGTTCTTGTGGTTTTCATTGTACTCCTGCGCATGGTCACCGGTGATGAATAGGAGAGCGTCGTCAAAAAGACCTTCTTCTTTCAAGGCTTCAACCACTTCGTGAACCATCAGGTCTGTCTGATAGGCTGAATTGCGGTAAAGGTTCCAGAAGGGCGTCGGATCCATCTCGTTGTGGAGCTCGTTGAACTTGCCGTATTCCCATGAAGGCTGGAATCGGTTCAGCAATTCTTTGGGCAAACTATAGGCATGTAAAAGATCAAAGAAGACAAACGCGAAGAAGGGCTTCCCGGATTGCTTGAGCCCGCGTAAATCTGCGATGAAATCACTTTTTATACGTTGATCTCGGTCGAAGGATGTGGCTCCTTCCGTGTCAACACGCAGGTTGGGAACTTTCTGGAAGAGGACGCGGTCGAAAGGAGGGCTCTGCAGTGATGCGCTGGGATAAGCGCGGAAGTCATAGCCTTCGGCCAATAGTTGGTCTATGAGCAGAGGGCTCGTGCGGCTCGCCTCGAAGGCTGTCCAATAGTAGGGCTGCAGACCCGTGAAGACGCCAAAGACCCCAAACATGGTGCCATTGGCACAGCTTATGTGGTTCTGGAACCACTGCTCCTCGTGAGCCAGTTGCCACAGATGAGGCATCGTCTCCTCTGTCAGCGCGAGCCGGCTCCAGGAATCAATCATCAGGAAGATGATATTAGGTCGCTTCGCTGTAGTCAAATCCACAGTCAATGGCTCCAGCGGATAGACCAGCTCACCCTCGCCATCGGCATCATCAACGGCGACGACCTGCCGCTCAAAGCCAAGATCCTGCAATAGTGAACTGGCTGAGAGGGGGAAGTAGTAGGGAATCAGCTTAGCGCTTTTGACGACGGATGGCTTCATCACAAACGAGCCATACATATAGCAGCCATTGGCCACCAATAGCATAGCTATGAAACCGATTGCTGCGTACAGGTGATGATGCGTACGCCATCGTGGAGCCATCCATACACACACCCGCCACAGGACAATCATGACCATCAAGATAACCACCAGCAGTAATCCTTCGCTCAGGTAGAGTTTCGTGTCGAAGTCGAAGATATCACCCGCAGCCGGACCTGTCAGCATATTAAATATGAATCCATTGATGTGGAAGCGATAGATCTTAAATACTTGCAGGTTCACGAAAGCGAGCATCCCCAGCAGAGCGAAAGAACCCACCAGCAAGAAAACCGCCACACGGCGCCACCGAAGGAGTGCCCATGGAAAAAAGAACAATAGCCATAAGGCCATCAGCACCACGGCAGAATGGCCTACGCATGACGTGAGAAAGAACAGCCATCCCAAGGCATCCATCGATTCGCTCACAGTGCTGCCGGCTAAATAACACATCAACAGCACTGCCAGGAGCAGTGTTGAGCAGACATAGTATATGAACCCTTCTTTCATCAACTGCATGGCACTATGTTTTCTTATGAAGAGTATTTATTCTCCACTGAAGAAACCGTTATCTTTTTGTTTTACGACTTCGGCTTTTTCAATGCTGATGGCACTCACATCCTGTGGAAGCCACACCGCCATCTGCCCGCGGCCGCGATGAGCCCAAGCGTAGTAGGGAATCAGAGTGAGTGTCGCATCGCTGATTGTCAGGCGTCCGGCATCATCGTACGAGAGCGTCTGCACCAACGTCTGCAGCGTCTTGACCTGCGTGCCTGCAATGCTTGTCTCACTCATCGTAAAGCTGGGCTGACGGCTGACAAGAGCGCTGTTCAGATTAAAGGAGTTGTCGGGATGCTCTGCACAATAAACAAGCGGGCCACGTAGCACACAGACACGCCCCACGTCTGCGCGTACGGCCTTATGAGCCCGCACGGTGCGGGCTGGCATATCGAAATGGATTTCTACGCGGTCTCCCTTCTTCCATTTGCGTTTCATCGTCATATAGCCGTCCCCAGTGCGCTCCAATCGACTTGTGGTGGCAATTTTACCATCAGAGGTCGTCACGCGGAAACTGTAGCCTGCGGCATGGCTGTCACAGAAACTGTAGAGGTCGGAGGGCACTACTTGATTGTCCGCCCATCCCGGAACGCGAATCTTCAGAGAGAATTCACCGGCACGATTCTCATCCACAGTCAGCGTGATGTCGCCATCCCATGGATAGCTGGTCTTCTGTGAGAGCTTCACGCGCTTGCCGTTCACATCAAGAGCACACTGATTGGGCAAGAACAGATTGACGAAGACGTTCTGTTCCTTCACAGCATAAACATACCCTGGAATCGAGGGTATGAAGCGGCAGATATTAGACGGACAGCAGGCGCATCCGAACCAGGGTTGACGCTGATGCTGCCCTTCGGAAGCAAGGGGATTGGGATAGAAGAAAGCTCCTCCGTCGAGACTCATGCCGCTGATGAGGCCATTGTAAAGCGAGCGCTCCAAGACATCGTAGTATTTTGATTCGCCATGCAGGAGGAACAGGCGGTGGTTGACATAGACGTTACCGATGGCAGCGCACGTCTCGCAGTAGGCTGTCATATTGGGCAACTCATAGTTACGTCCGAAAGCCTCACCCTGATTAGTAGCACCAATGCCGCCGGTGATGTAGAGCTTCTTTGAGACTATATTCTCCCAAATGCGGTCAATGGCTTTTACATAAGCACTGTCACCAGTCAGCGCTGCCACGTCGGCCATACCGGCATACATATACGCAGCGCGGACTGCATGTCCGACAGCTTCATCCTGTTCGATGACAGGTTTATGGGCCTGGGAATAGGAATGAGTGATGGTGGTCTTGCCACGTTCATCGAGCAGGAACTTGGCCTCGTCCAAATACTTCTTATCTCCAGTGACAAGATAGAGCTTGGCCAGCGCCATCTCTGCAATCTGATGACCTGGGACCACACGAGCCTGTCCTGCTCCAGGGCCTACCTCACGGCATACGCAGTCGGCATAGCGGATGGCGATGTCCAGGAACGTGCGCTTGCCCGTAGCCTGATAGTGCGCGATGGCAGCTTCCACCATGTGGCCGAGATTGTAAAGCTCATGGCTCAGGTCCTCCTCTTTCACCCAACGCCGCTCGCCAGCCCACGGATGCGGAGCTTGCGGGTTCTGCGTGCGAGAGGTATAAAGGTATCCGTCAGGCTCCTGAGCCCTGCCAATGATGGCGATGACAGAATCCACGTAGTGCTCCAGCTGCTTGTCAGGATAAGTCTGCAGCAAGTAGGAAGCACCTTCGATGGTTTTATAGGGATCTGTGTCATCGAAGCTGAAGGTCCCTTGTTTGATCTCGAAGACTTTCGAGGTATCCAGCAGATGAGCGGCGGCATTCTCGAAATTGGTATATCGGCCTGTCTCTTCGCATTTGGAGAAGGCCAGGGGCACAGTGACTGTACGTGCAGCTTGGAGGCGCTGGCCCCAGAACCCGTCACTCACTTTCACGCTGGTGAAAGGCACAGGCGTGATGGGATAGCCGGCCGATTGTTTAGACTCGGCATGAGCAACGGCAGAAATGCAAAGGGCAAAGAAAACAACGAGTGAAATCTTGTTGGACATTATCTGTTTCATAGATATTGAAGTTTGTTCCGCACTGGGATTACTTACCTGTTATTATTCGTTTGATACTGTCGAGTTTATTGAGGGCGTCGATGGGCGTGAGGCTGTTAATGTCAAGTCCAAGGATTTGGTCACGCACTTGGCTGAGTACAGGATCATCGAGCTGGAAGAACGTGAGCTGTGTGTGGTCTGTCTCGGGTAAAGCTCCTATCTTGGCACCCGTACCCAATCCTTCGCGGTCTGCACTGGACTCCAACTGTTTCAGGATTGTTTCTGCGCGGCGCACGATATCTTTGGGCATTCCGGCGAGCTTGGCTACGTGAATGCCGAAGCTGTGCTCAGAGCCGCCTGGTTCGAGCTTGCGCACAAAGATGACCTTTCCACGCAACTCGCGGACGCTGACGTTGAAGTTCTTGATGCGCGCGAAATGTTTCTCCATCTCGTTAAGCTCGTGGTAGTGCGTGGCAAAGAGCGTACGGGCATGACCTCGCTGGTTCTCGTGGATGAACTCGACAATAGACCATGCAATGGAGATGCCGTCGTAGGTACTTGTGCCGCGCCCAAGCTCATCGAAAAGTATGAGACTGCGTTCAGAAATATTGTTCAAGATATTGGCAGCCTCGCTCATCTCTACCATAAACGTACTCTCGCCAACCGAGATGTTATCGCTTGCCCCAACACGGGTGAAGATTTTATCCACCCACCCGATGCGGGCACTCTCGGCTGGTACAAAACAACCTATCTGTGCCATCAAGGTGATGAGAGCCGTCTGGCGCAACAGAGCACTCTTACCTGCCATATTCGGGCCTGTGATTATCAGAATCTGCTGGTTGTCTGTGTCCAGCCGGACATCATTGGCAATATAACGTTCGCCCACCGGCATCTGACATTCTATCACCGGATGGCGCCCCTGACGGATGTCAATCTCCGTGCTGTCATCGACGATGGGGCGGATATAATGGTTCTCTGCGGCAGTGACAGCAAAGGTTAGCAGGCAATCCAGCTGAGCCACCAGCTGCGCGTTGCGTTGAATGTCGGGGGTGAACGCAGCCACCGCGCTTACCAACTCGGCAAAGAGCCGTCCCTCGAGCGCTAACATCTTGTCCTCTGCGCCGAGAATCTTCTCTTCGTATTCCTTCAGTTCCTGTGTAATATAGCGCTCGGCATTGACCAGCGTCTGCTTTCGGATCCAGTCTTGCGGCACACGGTCCTTGTATGTATTGCGAACCTCCAAATAATAACCGAAGACGTTATTATAGGCAACCTTGAGGCTCTGAATGCCTGTGGCCTCGGCCTCGCGCTGTTGCAGCTTTAGGAGATAGTCCTTGCCGTTGTAGGCAATCTGCCTCAACTCATCGAGTTCGGCATTGACGCCATTGGCGATGACATTGCCCTTCTGCACAGCTAAAGGTGGATCGGGCTGTATCTCACGGGCTATACGATTGCGGATACTGGCGCAGAGGTTCAGCTGCTCCCCGATGCCACGTAACGTCTCGTCATCGGCAGCTTGACAAACGCTTTTAATCGGTTCTATCGCCTGCAGCGCTATGCGCAGCTGCACAATATCGCGGGGCGATACGCGACCAGTAACCACCTTGGAGGTAATACGTTCCAGATCACCAATTAATCGCAGTTGATCACTCATCAGTTCCCTGAACTCCGGATGGCGGAAACAATAGTCCACGACATCCAGGCGGCTGTTGATCTGAGCTGTGTCTCGCAAAGGGAACAGCAGCCATCGATGAAGCAAGCGTGCCCCCATTGGTGTGATTGTGTGGTCAATGACATCCAGCAGAGAGCGGCCGCCCTCGTTCAGCGGATAGATGAGCTCCAAATTGCGCACGGTGAATTTGTCAAGCCGCACGTAACGCTCCTCCTCAATCCGGCTGATGTGAGTGATATGCTGAAGTTGAGTGTGCTGGGTAAGTTCCAGATATTGCAGTATTGCGCCTGCTGCGATAATGCCAGCCCTAAGTCCGTCAACACCGAAGCCCTTGAGATTCTTGACTTCGAAATGTCGCGTCAGCTTATCGTGAGCTGTCTGGCTGGTGAAGACCCAGTCGTCGAGTTCGAAGGTCACGAACTTGGGACCGAAACATCCCTCGAACATTCCTTTGCGTCCCCTCTCATACAAAACTTCCTTGGGGCTGAAGTTGCCGATAAGCTTATCCACGTATTCTGCAGGACCTTCGCCCACCAACCACTCACCGGTGGAGATGTCCAGAAAGCTGACGCCTACGAGGTCTTCCTTCATGAAATGCACGGCAGCCAGGAAATTGTTCTCACGGTAGTTGAGCACCGTGTCAGCCATGGCTACACCCGGTGTCACCAGTTCTGTGATGCCGCGTTTGACCAGCTTCTTAGTGAGTTTCGGGTCTTCCAATTGGTCGCAGATAGCCACGCGTCGTCCCGCCCTCACCAACTTAGGCAGATAGGTGTCGAGTGCGTGATATGGGAATCCCGCCATGGCTGTGCTCTCATTCTCACGCCCGTTGTTGCGTTTTGTCAGTGTGATGCCGAGAATATCTGCTGCCTCCACCGCATCCTCTGCATAGGTCTCATAGAAATCCCCACACCTGAAGAGAAGTATCGCATCTGGGTGCTTCGCCTTCAGGTCGAAGAACTGTTTCATCATGGGAGTTATTTCGGCCATATCTAATATTGTTTAATTCTATAGTACATATTTATATTGCGTCACAGCAAAGATGAGCAGCGCATAACGGGCGGCCTTCCCGATGAAAATCGCCAAAGTGGATTGCCAGGGGTTCGCTCTCGTAAACCCCAAGGTGATGGCAACGACACTGCCGAAAATGGGTAAAAAGGTCACCAGACCTATCCACGCTCCGTAACGCTCCATCCATCGCTGTGTGCGTTCCACTTTCTCGCGTTGGACATGAAGGTAGCGTTCTATCCACTCCATCTTTCCGAATGTTCCTATCCAATAGTTGAACATTGAACCGCCTACATTTCCTAAGGTGGCGTTGACAAAGAGCCAGAACGGGTCTAAGCCTGCCAGCAGCAACCCCAACAGCACAGCTTCACTGCTGAACGGTATGAAACTGCCAGCCAGAAAAGCGGCGATGAGCATACCGATATATCCCCAGGATTGAAGAAGTGCAAGGAATGTAGCCATAATCAAACGAATGTAACTTTAGAACGATGGAAACCACGAGGCCAGTGTGAGACAACAGGCTGCAACCCACACAAGGGCCAGACAACAGAGAATGAACCAGGCATTAGAGAACCACGAGTGGGTGAGTGCGAAGAAATGCGATATCGTAGGAGCCGTCACAAGAACCAGCATCGGGAAGAGTTTGTCAAAGACGGTTGGCTGTAACAGTAACCACAAAGACAACGCCACTTGCGTCAGCATCAGGCAATAGTAGCGCATTCGGACCCCTATCTTGTCATCATAGTTGTTGCGGAGATAATGTATGAATCCTGTCAATCCCGTGAGCAGCACGAAAGCAGAGGCTGCCGCTTCTGCACGGTGTGCCTCTGCGAGGTCTCTGACATTTTCCACTACTGACGGCTGCCAATAGAATGCTTCCTGCCAAGGTGACAAGATAGAAATCAGATGCATAACCGGCAATGATATATCACCCAGGAAGAAGGCACCTGCAACCCAGAACCAGTATGGCATCAGCAGTCCTACCAGCCAAGCGCCCAACACACGCCACGAGAGGCTGCGCAAGAACGCGCCTTGGCCCCACAGCTGCACCAATGCCAGCCATATGTAGGGCGGCCATGCCAGACTTCCGACGGAAAAGCACAAGGCGGTGTGAAAGCTGTCCGCCACAGCTTCTCTCTTCTCATAGCTGCGGAAGAGCGTAAGGAACGCGATAGCCATGAGCAGCGACAGTACTAAGCCGACACTGATGACATGCAGAAAACTACACACCCCTATGGTCAGCACGTACACCACCACGGTCATGAAAGAACGGACACGCAGCAAGGCGTTCGCCACCACAAATACCGCCAGCACAATGGCTGTCAGAGCGCAGGCTATCCAGCCAAGCATGAAATCCCATGAGAAAAAGCCCAATGGCAACCACCACAATAGCGTTGCGATGACGCACGCCACAGGAAGTGTCGCAGAGCTCTCAGAAATTCTATTTTGCAGGCGTCTTTTCATGGAACGTGGGATGAGGCTTACAGGTCTGCACCGATGTCGCGTCGGAAGTATTTCCCTTCAAACTGAATCTTCTGAGCTTCGGCAAAGCTACGCGACAGTGCCTCGGTCTTGTCTTGACCGTATGATGACACAGCTATCACACGACCGCCGGAAGTGACAATCTGCCCATCCTTCATGGCCGTGCCGGCATGGAAGACGACGGTGTTCCCGTTCAAGTCACACGGCTGATGGTCAAACGAAATCATCTTTCCTTTCTCGTAGCTGCCGGGATAGCCCCCGCTGACCAGCATCACACAGACTGCCGAGCGCGGGTCAAACACGATCTCCCGACAACCTAAATTGCCCTCGGCTACGCCTTCCAATAAATCCACAAGGTCGCTCTTCAGCCTAAGCATGACGGTCTCTGTCTCGGGATCGCCCATGCGGCAGTTATATTCTATCACCTTGGGATCTCCGTCACAGTTGATGAGACCGAAGAAGATGAATCCTTTGTAGTCGAGACCTTCCGCTGCCAAACCCTCCACGGTCGGTCGTATGATCCGCTCCTCTACCTTTTTCATCCAATCTGCATCGGCAAATGGAACTGGCGACACCGAACCCATACCGCCCGTATTCAACCCTGTGTCGCCTTCGCCAATGCGCTTGTAGTCCTTTGCCTCTGGCAGGATTTTGTAGTCTTTGCCGTCAGTGAGCACAAAGACCGAGCACTCGATACCACTCAGGAATTCCTCTATCACCACACGGGCCGATGCCTGACCGAACATACCACCAAGCATCTCCTTCAGCTCCTTCTGGGCCTCTTCCAAAGTTGGAAGAATGAGCACACCCTTGCCAGCACAAAGTCCATCAGCCTTCAGAACGTAGGGAGGCTGCAAAGTTTCAAGGAAACGCAGACCCTCCTGCAGGTGCTCTCCATCAAAAGTCTGGTAAGCGGCGGTCGGGATGCCATGACGGAGCATGAAGCCTTTGGCGAAGTCCTTGCTCCCTTCGAGCTGTGCGCCCGCCTTCGAGGGGCCAATCACTGGGATTGCCTTCAGCGCTTCATCGTTGCGGAAGAAATCATAGATTCCCTTGACCAACGGATCCTCGGGTCCCACAACAACCATATCAACCCTCTGTTGAAGGACGAACTGTCTGATGCCCTCGAAATCATCAGCCTTCAAGGGGACATTCTCTCCCTCTTGACAGGTGCCGGCATTGCCGGGAGCAATATATAGTTTCTCTACTTTTGGAGATTGGGCTATTTTCCATGCTAAGGCGTGTTCACGGCCGCCGCTGCCGAGCAGAAGGATTCTCATGTTACGTATGCTTGGTTTTTGTGTTTTCTTTTCTAAAAGACCTTATTTCAGGTAGTCCTCAAAATAGCGAGTGATGCGCTCATGGAGGTGCACCTGGTCTGTGCCGAACATATTATGTCCGTCGCCGGGGTACAGGAAGAGGTCTGGCTGCGTACCGGCATCTATACTTGCCCGAATAAACGAGAACGAATGTTGAGGCACGCAGGTCGGATCGTTGTACCCCAGGATAATCTGTAGGCGACCCTTCAGATTCTTAGCCTTTGGCAGCAGACAAGAGGAGGTGTAGCCTTCGGGGTTCTGCTGGGGAGTGTCCATGTAGCGTTCGCCATACATCACCTCATAGTAGCGCCAGTCAATAACGGGACCGCCCGCAACTCCCACCTTGAAGACATCGGGGTATGTGCACATCAGATTCGTAGTCATGAAGCCACCGAAGCTCCAGCCGTGAACCCCGAGTCGGTCGGCGTCCACATAAGGAAGCGACTTCAGGAACTCCACGCCGCACATCTGGTCCTTCATCTCCTCATCCCCCAGGTGGCGGAAGGTGACCTGTTCAAACTTCTGGCCGCGGTACTGCGAACCGCGGTTGTCAAGCACAAAGATGACATAGCCCTTCTGTGCCATATAGATTTCCCAACCACGGAAGTAGTAGCCTCGCGAGGCCTGAATATTGTGGGCATGGGGACCGCCATAAACATAGACCACCGTAGGATATTTCTTTGTCGGATCGAAATCGACCGGCTTGATTAGGCGGTAGTAGAGATCTGTCACGCCATCGGCAGCCTTGATGCTTCCGCTCGTGATTTCGGGTACATTGTAGTCTTTCCAGGGATCTTCTGCCGTGAGAAGGTTCACGCTCTTGCCCGTTTTGGTGTCAATCAGGTTAACCTGTCGGGCAACTGTCGGTGAAGAATACGTGTCAATGAGTTGGGCGCCACTGGCACTGAGTATAGCCGTGTGAACACCTTCGCCGGCAGAGAGCAGCTGACATTTCTCGCCATTCACCTTCACGGAGTGTAGCGTGTGGTGAAGCGGATGCGTTACGTTGCCGATGAACAGGGCTGTTTTCTCTTTCTGATTGAAACCTAAGAACTCGCGAACAGTGAAGTCTCCTGTCGTCAGCAGTCGCACGCTCACATGGTCGCAGGCCGTTCCTCCGCCAGCCACCTCGCGCCATTCGGGGTATGTCTTTTTCTTCAAGTCGAGCAGGTACAGGTGGTTCCAATTGTCCCGACTGCTCTGCATGATGGCTTTCGAACCGTCCCACGGCAAGAAGGCCAGCGTATGCAAAGGCTCAACGTACTTCGGGTGCTTCTCTTCGATGAGCGGTTCCGAGTCTTTGACTCCCGTGGCTGCATCGTAGCCGAACAGCTGCATGAAATCCTGGTCGCGATTGAGCTCGAAGACATAGAGCTTTTGCCCGTCTGGAGCCCATGAAAGATTTGTCATATAGTCGGTCATCGGCTTTGAGTTCTGCAGCCAGACTGTCTTCTGCGTCTGTACGTCGAAAACAGCAACGCTGACATCCTCGCTCTCCTCGCCCGCCATCGGATATTTATCCACATAGGTGGCGGCAATCCGCTTCGTGATGTCCACCTGCGGGTAGCTGGGGATGCGGCTCTGATCTTTCTTGTAGAACGCCAGGCGTTGTCCGTCTGGACTCCAAAACAAGCCGTTGGAAATACCAAATTCGTCGCGGCTGACGCTGTGGCCATAGACCACATCGTCGTTACCGTCTTTTGTTAACTGGATGCGGGTGCCATCGGCGAGTTGAACAAACACATTGCTGCCGATGCAATAAGCCATGTTTCGGCTCTGTTCGTTCCACACCAGCTCGCTGGCGCCTTCCTGAATAGCACCACGCCACACCACCTCCTTCTTCACAAAGTCAATGAGGATTATTTCCTTCGGTGTCTGCACTTTCACAATAGGCTGTTCGGCATACGGAAACGCCACTTGCGTACAAGTTCTCACTTGTTGTTCGCCAAGTGCGGCATTGAGGTCGTCTGAAGTGAAAAGCACCTTTCTCCCATTGCCCTTGGTGATTTCCTTGACATCATCCATGGTCAGCTCCACAGCCTTCTCACCCCACCATGTGGAGAACATATACTGGGGCTGCAGGTTCCAGTACGTAGAGCCACCGGGCATCAAGTCATCGAGCGTAAAACTCTTCTTAGCTGTTTGTGCCATCATTGTTGTTGCAGCCATAACCATCGCTGCGAGTATTGAAATACGTTTCATAACCATTATTTTTCATTCTTCATTTTTCATTTTTCCCTCATCCCACCGTGTTCTCCAACGATAGGCTGAGCAGTTTCTGCGCCTCCACGGCAAATTCCATCGGTAGCTTGTTCAGCACGTCCTTGGCATAACCGTTGACAATCAGGCCCACAGCCTCCTCCTGAGGAATACCACGCTGCTGGCAGTAGAAGAGCTGCTCCTCTGAGATCTTGGAAGTCGTAGCCTCGTGTTCCACGACTGCTGACGGATTCTGTACATCCATGTAAGGGAAGGTGTGAGCACCACAGGTAGAACTCATTAACAGACTGTCGCACGAACTGTAGTTACGTGCTCCCTCGGCATTTGGTGCCACGCGCACGAGACCTCTGTAACTGTTCTGCGAACGTCCAGCGCTAATGCCTTTGGAAATGATTGTCGAGCGCGTGTGGGGGGCAAGATGAATCATTTTCGTACCCGTGTCGGCCTGTTGGTAGTTGTTGGTAACTGCAACACTGTAGAACTCTGCCTGAGAACCCTCACCAGCCAACACACACGAAGGGTATTTCCAAGTGATTGCACTGCCTGTTTCCACCTGTGTCCACGACAACTTGCTCTTCTCGCCGCGTAGCAGGCCACGCTTCGTGACCAGGTTCAGCACGCCACCGTTCCCATTCTTGTCACCTGGGTACCAGTTCTGAACCGTCGAGTACTTCACCTCTCCACGGTTCTCTACGACAATCTCCACAATGGCAGCGTGCAACTGGTTCTCGTCGCGCATGGGTGCTGTGCAACCTTCGAGATAGCTCACATACGCATCCTCATCGCAGACAATGAGCGTCCGCTCGAACTGACCCGTGCCCTGAGCGTTGATACGGAAATAAGTGCTGAGCTCCATCGGGCAGCGTACACCCTTGGGAATATACACAAAGCTGCCGTCAGAGAACACGGCACTATTCAAGGCTGCAAAGAAATTATCGCGGTAAGGCACCACAGAACCGAGATACTTCCTCACCAGTTCCGGGTGTTCCTTGACGGCTTCACTGATGCTGCAGAAAATGATACCCTGCTCGGCCAGCTTCTCGCGGAAGGTGGTCTTCACGCTCACACTGTCCATCACTGCATCCACAGCCGTGCCGCTCAGCGCCAGACGCTCCTCCAACGGTATGCCCAGCTTGTCGAACGTCTTCATCAACTCCGGATCTATATCATCCAGGCCCTTGGGGCCTTCCTTCTTTTTCGATGCCGTGGGGTCGGCGTAGTAAGAGATAGCCTGATAGTCTATTGACGGCATCTGCAGATGCCCCCATGTGGGTTGTTCCTGCGTCTGCCAGTATCGGAAGGCCTTCAGGCGGAAGTCGAGCAGCCACTCCGGTTCTCCTTTCTTCTCAGAAATAATTCGCACGGTATCCTCCGTCAAGCCACGCTCAATAACCTCCGTGGCCACATCCGTGGTGAATCCGTACTCGTATGTCTTAGAGATGACCGCATTAACCACCTCATCATTTATGTTTTGAGTATTTGAATCTTCTTTCATGCCGTTGGATATCAGTAACAGCTTCGCTACTTGATTTTATTTCAGTGGCAAAGGTAAGAAGAAGTTTCTATATTCACAAATTTGAAAACGTTTTTTATGACTAGTTCTCGCGAACGAATCCTCACAATTGCGAGGTAGCAAGGAAAAAAGACGATTGACTAGGTCAATCGGCCACAAGCGACCGACGCAGACCTCTTCTGCAGCGAACGGAGGACGGCCACGAGACTGCTGGAGAGGTCAGCGTCACGATAACTTTGGCATAGAGGAACAAGCCCTTTCGATTGCTTTATCGTGATGAAGCAATCCACCTGTCCGGCTCTTCAACTCAAAATATCCTTATCTTCCACTCAGAATAATTTCATCTTCCGCGCTTCTCACCTTTGCCTTTCGCACGATTCTCCGTTTTGTTCAAAAATATTTGATTCCGTCTGCTTACCACCACCTCGCAATGTTATCGCAAGCATTAGAAAACGAGGATATTTACTCAGCAATGACTGTGAATTCGGCACCGCTGGCGAAGTCGAGGCCGTTCTGTGAAGAGAGGGCTGTGAAGCGAATGTAGCGGGCACGCTGGGGCTTCTGGAAGATGACGCGCTTGAGGGCTGCACCACGGTCGAAGTCGCCTTCTGCCACAGGGTCGCTCCATGTCTTGCCGTCGGTGGAGAGCTGGATGCGGTAGGCTTTGATGTTGCCATTTGCACCGCCATCCTGACGGGGCAGGTAGGTGAAGCCCTTGATGGTCTTGAGCTCGGAGCAGTCGAAATCTACGCTGTGCGGGTACTTGGTAACGGTGACGCCGTAGGCGGTGTGCCAGATGGTCTCGGGCTTTCCATCGACGAGGTTGGCGGCATTCTCGCCGGGCTCCTCGCTGCTGGCTGCCAGGACTGTGACGGGCACGAACTCCACCTTGTCGAAGGTGCGGCTGATGCGCACTTTGGGAGTCTCCTTGTGCCACACGGTGATGGTGCCGCCG
>CACZSQ010000071.1 GCA_902783885.1 uncultured Bacteroidales bacterium | reverse complement strand
TGCCATGTCCTGAATGGTCATCGCCTGCTTGTAACTCACTCGGGCGTACAGCTTGCCCGCCTGTTCAGTTTCCGAACTCTCGGTCACCTTACTCAAATAAAGTTCAATCATACTTGTGTTGTTTTTTGTGGTATTATTTTTATTTTAAGACCAGCTACATCGGGTGGCCCCTTCCCGCTTTTTCTTCACACTGAAATGATATTTTTAGTTCACACAGAAAGCACAGAAATCTCAGAAATCTCTAACCTCTAACCGCTAACCTCTAACCCCTTAACTTTTATCACTTGCAAAGTTACGAAATATTTATGAAATATACAAATAATAATGCAATTATTTTCAAAGAAATCAAAACTTTTTTTAGAGTGATGGTTGAGGTCATAATGAGAAACGAAAAGAGTGGCAACTGTCTCACGACAGCCACCACTCCAGGCACTATGAAACCAAAATCAATAATCAATATTTCAATATAACTTTATTGAAGTTTTTGATACTTTCCTTTGTCTGGTCCTTGACGAATCTTCTTCGCCATACCGTCATCCTGAAGAATCTTCAAACGGCTGCACACAGATCCCACATTGTCGTAGCCATACTCACGTTTCACGTCTTCTGAGCTGAACGGATTAGGCAGGCGGCGGTATGCCAGCACAGTCTTCTGCTGACGGTGCTTGTTGGAAGTCTCAGCATACTGGAGCTCGTCATAGTACTTTTCGCCGATACCGAGAAAGAAGAACTGCTGGAAAGCAAACTGAGCACGTTCAATGAGCAATGCAAGCTGACGGTCGTACTTATCGGTCTTAAAGTTGGGACCGCACTTCCACTTGCCACCGTCCTCCACCATCTCGTCCCAATGGCGGGCTACGATAAAGGGCAGTGCATAGTTCATGCCGTGCCAGTACGGACGCTTGATGAGATCCTCCAATGCGAAGTTCTTCTCCTCGCCCGCATCTTTCATTCGTCGTTTCGTCCAATTATCCAAAGCGATGTCGATGTCTTCACAAGGAATCTCACCCTTGCAGTCGTTGAATTTGTATGACCAATCCCGAAGCTGCTGGTCTCGTGCTGCGTCTTCCTCGGTGTACATTCTTCTCTCGCGGGCTTCAAAGTTGGAATCCCCAAGAGGCACCACTGTGAGTCGGAACAAAAGACCGCCACCAAAGTTTTCCGTTGTGGTCTGCTTATCGAGTGCAGTCTTTGTCCCGCTGTACACGCCGTTGAAGTGGACGTCGTACTCGCCAACAGGTGCGCTCGAAGTCTTCAGATAGCTGCCGTCGGGTTCATTGTGGAATCCTTTGTAGAAGAGCTTTTCGATGTTCATGTACTCCTTCTTCATCTGGCGTTGCATATCCTGCAGTTCGCTGTTGAAGTGGGAAATGTGCAGTGGCCACTCCTCACCATCAATCATTTCCTTGGCGTTGAACTCGGCCTCGCGGATGGCAGCAGCCGATGTCTCTGAAGGCATGCAGCGGAAGACTCCTTTAGGTCTTGGCAACTTGTTTTTGGCACCGCCATTGTTCTGCTCCCGTTCAGCATTAAATTGGTTCAGGGCATCCACCTGCGCCTTGTCTGCCATCTTCACCGGCTCCATAAGCAGGCGATAGAGGTCAACGGCGATGTGCTTGCCACTGCCCGAGCGACCGATCAGTTCCAAAATGCTGTTCAGTCGGCAGACACGACCAGGTTCCATCCCAGAGCGATACCAGCAACGAGTCATGAGTGTCATGAAGAAGGCTCCTCCCACAAAGAGTGCCGCTATGTAATGGCGACGCTTCAGCAGGTAACAAAGCAAGCGTAGCAGAGGGAAATGTGGGAAAAGTTTCTCAACATCTTTTCCGATGTTCTCCAACATCTTCATGATGTCATATTCCGCAGAAGCCAGTTCCCGTCCTTCGGCCATCAGTTTTGATTCGCGGCTCAGCTGGGTGTAACTTTGACCTGTAGCGAGCTTGATGGCATCGCGCATCTCCTTCGACGGAAGCGGGTCATTGTAATTCTCTGCCTCACGCTTCTCCATGCGCTTCTTGGCGGTCTGGAGAATACGTTCAATCTCGTCTTGACCACGCTCTTGGACAATCTCCTGCACCCATGACTGAGACAACAGCACCTGACGCACTTTCTCCACATTGCCGTCGCAAAGAATGATGACGTCGCCCGCCAACTTCAATGCCGTCTTGTGGCGTGATCCTTCGGGCGCACCCTTGGGCAGCATGGTGTTGATGAGATCCTCAATGGGATAACCGAACACCCTGATGGGCTCGTCTTTCGCCGACACCACTTTCGAAGGCATGATACTGCTAATATCGGGTGATGCAGGGGTTGATGACTGGACAGAGGCTGGAGCCTCATCGAAACGGTTCTCAGGATGGGTGGGAGCACAATGCCCCTCACCCTGACGGTACGCATCACCTAACAAACGTTCGGCTTCTGTACCATTGTCAAATAAGTCTTGATTCTCCATTTGAAAATAAAGATTTTAGTGAAACAATATTTTAAAACAAATTCTCTTCATCCATGTAGTAAATATCCTCCCGACGTGGAGCGTACGAGATTCGGCTGGCATCGATACAACTGTCATCCACTACAGGCTTGCCCGTGCTGCCGACCATACCCATCAAGCCAAGGTCACGTGCGAGACAGATTTGGTTGTCAGCGATGTTTCCGAGTTCGAGCCGGAGTTCACAAACAAGTCGAAGACCGTGACCCGAACTGGTCTTATGAGCCAATCGCACTCTCCAAGGGAATCCAGGCACTTGCGTACGCTGAAAAACCTCATAGGGGTCTATCGTCAACTTATCCGCATCGAACATGAAAAGTCCACTCAGATGAATGCCGGTGAGTTTCCGACGACGGCGCATCACTTGTTGCCCATTCTCGTCCAATACAGGATTTCCTGACTTATCCGTCACAGGCTGCAAATCGAATTCAGATGCCCCGAAGATGAAACACGGCAGCGACATCTTCAATGAATTTGTCCACTGCAACAGCTTGCCCTCAATGGTCAACTGCCTGAAGGACTCCCCAGCACGTGGCATCGCCTCACGCTTCAAACAGAACTGCTGAAAATCTGAACGACGAGTCCACTTGTCGAGTGGCAGACCACGTTTGATGGCTTCGTCAACCTCTTGGCGGGTGGCTATTGTCCGTGCCACATTGCCAGAGTCCACGATGGTGTTAAAAACTGCGAGTGTGCAAGGTTCGCACGGGCTGAAAAATTGATTGTCTTGATAGACAAAACGCCAATTCTTTTTCATACTACTATACGTTATTTATTATTACTAAGGTTTACTAACTCATTCCTGTACCGACCGACCGTGACGTTCATCGTAGCCTGGGCCGCCAACAGCTGACGCTCGATGTTCGGTGAACATTCAAGTTCCGTCAGGATGGTCAACTTGCAGGTCTCATGGTTGAGCCAAATCTTCAAATCTTGCTCGTTGTCAAGCAGCATGCGACCTTGGCTGCCTTCTGGGAGTTTTGGTTGCTGCTGTCGCCGGTCTTTGGTCAGCACGTCCATGATCTCGTAGATCTCAGCCACGGGATCTTGGCTATCGCCGTTCACATTTACATGGAGTGAGTAGCTGCTTTCCTTTAAACCAGAGGTTTTGTAGAAACTCGAATCACCCACACGCTTTATCTCCGTACGATTCGATTCACGCGTGCCCGCAGGTACAAATTCACAATAATCGGAGTTGTCCCAACGGTTCATCCGACCTTTCACAGAGCTGTCCGGCTTTCTGCGTGGACGGCTCACCAAACTTGTGTTGTCTTGTTGCTTTGCCATATCTTT
>CACZSQ010000070.1 GCA_902783885.1 uncultured Bacteroidales bacterium | reverse complement strand
TCTGGCCAGCGAGCATGAGCGCTACCTCGTGGAGGAGCACTTCAAGAAGCCCGTCATCATGACCGACTACCCCACCGCCATCAAATCATTCTACATGAAGCAGAACACTCCCGTTATTGTTTCTGAGGGTTCTCCCGAAGGCTCCATCGGCTACAAGGGCTGCGTTGCTCCCGGTCCTACCATGCAGGGCACCGACGTGCTGTTCCCATCCATCGGTGAGATTATCGGCGGTAGCGTGCGTGAAGAGAACCTTGAGAAACTGCAAGGCGAGATTGACCGCCGCCACATGGACACCACCCATCTGGAATGGTACCTAGACACACGCCGCTGGGGCAGCTGTCCTCACGCCGGCTTTGGCCTCGGCTTCGAGCGCCTGATACTCTTCGTCACAGGAATGCAGAACATACGCGACGTTATCCCCTTCCCCCGCACGCCGAAGAACGCCATGTTCTAAGCGTCTGCGGCTGGCTGCTCAGCTCTCGACCCTACCTCTCTGGTAGAAGAAGCGCGTAGCCAGAATGAATAGCAGCATACCCGTCAGCTGCGAAACGGCAACACACCAGAAGGCCGCTTCGTAGCTGATTTTTTCTGATATAAAGCCACCGATGAGCACACCAATGCCTATTCCCACGTCCCACGATATCAGGAGCGAGGAATTGGCTGTGCCGCGTTCGTTGTGATGGGCCATCGAGATCATCATGTTCTGGAACGCCGGCCACAGATGTCCGTTGCCGAGTCCCAGCAGAAGGGCTGAGCCATAGTAGCCCACTTCGTTAGGGCTGACGACAAACAGCGTGTATGCAAACGACGAAATGATGACTCCCTCCGTGGCGTTCATCACCAATTTGCCCTCACGCAACGCCTTGGCTCCTTGCAAGCGAGAAGCCACCAGACCCACTGACACCAGCAGGAACCACGTGCCCGTGCCTCCGGTGATCCCCATTACGTCGCGGCTGTAGATGGCCAGGTAGTTGCTGATGACGCCGAAGCAGAAGCCGAAGAACACCATGTTCACTGCCAGCAGCCAGCCACGCACGAGGAAGAAGCGGTCCAACCGCAGAAGCGGTCCCCGCCCTTTTCCATCGGTTTTGGGCGATGCAGGCAGCGGGCTAACAGCTGCCATGCCGGCACCAGCTATCACCAGTGCCAGCCAGAACAGCAACTCAAAGTTGTCTGTCAGGCGATATAAGAAGATAGCCACAGTGGGCGCTATGGCCATGGCCAGGTTGTTCGACAGACCATAGTAGCCAATGCCCTCGTTGCGTCGCGAACTCGGCAGCACATCGATGGCCATCGTGGAGTTGGCTACCGTCAGCGCTCCGAAGGGAGCCCCGTGCAGCGTACGAACGATGGTGAACAGCAGCAGCGATGATGCTCCCAGATAGCCCCCGAAAAAGATGAAGAAGAAAAAGAAACAGGTCATCAGCACCTTCTTGCGCGGGAATGTATCCACCAGAAACCCGCTAAAGGGTCGTGCCAGCAGTGCCGTCAGTGTGTAGCCGCTCAACACCAGCCCCACGACATCCTTCGTGGCGTCGAAACGCTCCACCAGATACAAGGGCAACAGCGGCGTCAGCAGATAGAACGCGAAGAATAGCGCAAAGTTCGCTATCATCACGCGCCAGTAGTTAGGGTTCCACAGTCGTTCCTGAGCCATATCCTTTACTCTTTCTCCTGCAAAGGTAGATGGTTTCAGCCACTTACACAAGAAAAATGAACAGATTTCGTATGCCGTGTAACGAAAAATGGCAAGCAAGGGTGAAACCTTACTTGCCATTAAATGTCTTGGGAAAGGATGCTTACTTCTTAGCTTTGGCAGCTTCCTTAGCCATCTTGGCGCAAGCCTTTTCGTAGTCAGCGGTGGCTTTCTTCACATCCTTGGGAGCAGTAGCCTTACGCATGGCATCATACTTTGCCCAAAGCTGGAACTTGTCGCACAACTGCTTCTGAGAATCTGTGTAGGCAGCAGCAGCAGCCTCGGTAGCGGCTTCAGCCTCTGGCTTTGCCCATGCGAACTGGAAGCCCTGAACCTTGTTCCACGCACCGCGTGTGAAGTCGGGGAAGGCAACGCTGGCGCAGTTGTTGTCCATTGAGAGAGCACCGAGTTCAGCCAGGCAGCACCATTCTGCGAGGTCATAAACGTCCATGTCGAGGGGCAGACCATTCTGGAGGCAATAGACAAGACGTGCATCCATGAAGAAGTCCATACCGCCGTGACCGCCAACCTTCTGAGCCATCTCACCATACTTCTTGATGATGGGATGAGTGTATTTGTTCCAGAGAGCATTGTGCTCCTCAGCGGGCAAGAAGCCGTGACTGCTGAGGTCGTCAACCTTGGGAGCTACGCCACTGGCTGCAAGCTGGCTCTTGTCGAGGGCGAAGTGAGGTTCGGGGTACTTGGTTGCATAGCCCTTCGTGCCGGTAAGCTTGAACAGACGGTTGTAGGGCTGGGGATTCATGACGTTGTGCTGAATCTCTACGACCTTACCTTCAACAGTGCGCATGAGCGTCGTTGTCTGGTCGCCGTTGCGGAATTCGGGGCAGGGCTTGCCGGTCTTCTTCTCCACCCATTCACGTCCATGTGCGCTCTTGGTGTCCATAGCCACAAGCGTGGTGAAACGGTCGCCGCGGTGGATATTCATAGCCAGAGCCACAGGGCCAAGACCGTGAGTGGCATAGACGTCGCCACGGTTGTCGCGGTTGTACTTCATGCGCCATCCCAGCTGAGCCTGATCGGGATCTGCGGGATTCTTCCAGTAGTAGTCCCAGAAGTCGTCAAGGTTGTGAATGTATGCACCTTCACCACGGAGCACTTCACCGAAGACACCGTTCTGAGCCATGTTCAAGGCATTGAGCTCATACCAGTCGTAGCAGCAGTTCTCAAGAATCATGCAGTGCTTGCGCGTGCGTTCGCTAAGCTCGATGAGCTCCCAGCACTGTGCCAGGTTCATAGCAGAAGGCACCTCGATAGCCGTGTGCTTGCCATTTTCAAGGGCACACTTGGCAACGGGGAAGTGGTGATCCCAGTCGGTGGCTACATAGACGAGGTCGATGTCAGGGCGTTTGCAGAGTTCCTCGTAGCCCTTCTCGCCGCTGTAGATGGCGGCAGGGGGAAGACCTGCTTCGCGGAGATACTTCTGACAAGCCTCTGCACGAGCTTCAACATAGTCGCAAAGAGCCACGATTTGAACACCGGGGATGTAGGTCCAACGGGCTACAGCACCGGGGCCACGCATACCCAAGCCGACGAATGCCACGCGCACGGTCTCCAACTTAGGAGCGGTGAGCCCGATGACATCGGTCTGTCCCGTAGGACGCGCAGGAGTATTCAGAACGATTGTACCTTTGTCCCAATGCCAATCATTGTCGGTCACTGAGAGAGACTGTGCGCTTACTGTCAGGGTTAGGCAGACAGTAGCGACAAAACAAATAAGTTTCTTCATGTTAAAATAGTTAGTTGAAAAAAGATTGTTGATTTTTCGGCACAAAGATAGTATGAAAAGATGAAAAATGCTTATCTTTGTCGCATATTTTTCTGAAAAACTTGAAACAAATGCCCAAAATCACTTGTTTTTTACCATTTGAGAACGAAAATGAGGGACTTCAAACCCTTCAGACTTTGCGTGAGTGCGATGAAGTGGCCCGAACACAACTGATTGAGAATCCATTTCAGACCTGTTCGCTTCGGCAACTCGCCGATGAGACCACGACACCTTATATATTATTATATACCAAACAGTATGAGCTGAAACTGGGCTACTACGCTCTCACACGAATGCTTGCTGTCGCTGAAGACACGGGGGCTACAATGGTCTATGCTGACCACCGCGTACAGTTGCCCGACGGAACGGTGGAAACCCGACCGCTCATAGACTACCAGTTGGGAAGCGTGCGCGATGATTTTGCTTTCGGTTCTCTGCTACTTCTCCGCACAGAAGATGTCAAGGAATATTTTGCCTCGGAACATCTAAAGGAATATGAGTTCGCAGGGCTCTATGACCTGCGCCTCTATCTCTCGCGCAAGAAACTGCCTGTCCACATCTCCGAAATGCTATATACCGAAGTCGAGGACGACACTCGCCTCTCGGGACAGAAGCAGTTCGACTACGTGGACCCACGCAACCGCCGTCGCCAGATAGAGATGGAACGTGCCTGCACACGCCATCTGAAAGCCATCGGAGCACTGTTGGCCCCCGACGAATTCGACGAAATCAAGTTCGATGAAGACGACTTCCCCGTAGAGGCAACAGTCGTGATTCCAGTTCGCAACCGTGTCCGCACGATAGAGGATGCTATCCGTAGCGTGCTCAAACAGGAAACGACATTCCCATTCAACCTGATAGTGGTGGACAACCACAGCGACGACGGTACGAGTGAGGCGATAGAACAATGCAAGACCTCAGCAGGGACTCTGGGTGAGACGGCGCTTATTCATTTAGTGCCCTCCCGCGACGACCTTGGTATCGGCGGTTGCTGGAACCTCGCTGTTCACCATCCTCTATGCGGACGCTTTGTGGTGCAATTAGACAGCGATGACCTCTACAGTGGACCCGATACGCTGCAACGTATCGTGGACGCCTTCCGCGAGCAGAAAGCAGCGATGGTCATCGGCTCGTACCGAATGACAAACTTCCAACTTGAGACACTGCCGCCCGGGCTCATAGACCACCGCGAATGGACACCCCAGAACGGGCGCAACAATGCACTGCGCATCAATGGATTAGGAGCACCGCGTGCCTTCTACACACCAGTGCTGCGAAAGATTCAGATACCCAATACCAGCTATGGTGAAGACTATGCCCTGGGGCTGATGATTGGGCGACGCTACCGCATCGGGCGCATCTTCGATGAGTTATACCTGTGCCGCCGATGGGAAGGGAACAGCGATGCCGCTCTCTCAACAGAGAAGGTGAACAAGAACAATCTCTACAAGGATCAGTTGCGCTCCACCGAAATCATGGCCCGTCAGTCGCTCAACGCTGTTTGGCGCAAGGAAGCCAATGAGGACGATGTAAATCGCTTTTTCGACGATGAGCTGAAGCATTGGGAACTGGCACAAAAGAACTACGATGCGCTGGAAGCGAATGTACAACAGCGTGAACTCATCAGCGGCGACTTACAGCTGGCAGCTCAGTGGAATCCTGCCCGCATCGTATCGACAGGTGCAAAGATTGACAAGGCAAGCATTGAGGCGCGCCCGTGCTTCCTCTGCGATGAGAACCGTCCGCCAGAGCAGCATGCAATGATGATTCGCCATCATTACCAAGTGCTCGTGAATCCCTTCCCTATCCTACCTCGCCACTTCACTATTCCCACACGTAGGCACAAGCCACAGAGCATCTGGGAGCACTTCGGCACGTTACGTCATCTGGCATGGACAATGCCCAACCACATCGTATTCTACAACGGACCGCTATGCGGCGCTTCCTGCCCAGATCACATGCACCTGCAAGCCGGCTCACGCGGGCTCGTACCCATTGAGCGCGACTGGAAATTCTACGAGACACAGCTGAAGAAACTGTACCCTCTGACTGAAGATGCAGCCCAGCAGATGCAGGAAGCTGGCAACAGCAGCCAGCGGTGCGGTCTGTTCCTACTCACCGGATATGCCTGCCCTGTCTTCGTGATACGTTCACTCCCCGAGGAGAAGGACAGCCTGCTCTGCCAGCGTCTCTACAAAGCGCTACCGATTCCTGAAGGCGAGACAGAGCCACGCATGAACCTCATCAGCTGGCGCGAAGCTGGCGACGAGAGCCGCAGCGACGAGATTATCACCTTGATATTCCCGAGAAAGAAGCACCGCCCCGACTGTTATAGGACGGACAACACCCATCAGGAAGGAGAGCTGCATCGCATTGTAAACAGGTTGAAAACAGGAGCGTTGTCTCCGTTCATGGAAAGAAACGAGGATGACACACTGATGGTGTCCCCTGGAGCCTTGGACATGGGCGGGCTCATTATCACGCCTCGCGAAGAGGATTTCAAGAAGATAACACCAGAATGGGCTGTCAGCATCCTGCAGGAAGTCAGCATGACGGAGGAGGATTTGAAACCCATCATAGATGAGGTTACAGACTCTCCACACACACTCCCCGATAGGGAGGGCGCAAATGCTTCTGAGAAAGAGAATGATGACAAGTACGGAGATGTGACCACTCCCTCCCTAACAGGGATGGCGGGGGGAGAGTCTTCCGTCACCGTCGGACTGCTCTCCGCACAGTCTATCCGCTTCACGCTGAAAGGCAACTTCACCGCCAAGGGTACTACGCTGTCAGGGCCACAAGAAGTGTCGCTGAGCGAGGGCGGTCTGATGTGGAACAATCAGGTGTATCGCCGTTTGGCATTCGTTCCTGAAGAGGAGAAAGCTCATTTCACGCTGGAGGATATCACAATCGGCAAAGATTTCCACTGGGAACGCAATGAGGCGCAGACCTTTAGGGGAACACTACGCCTTGTGGTGGAAGAGGGAAAGATTCTATGTATCAATGAACTGCCCATTGAACAATACCTCTGCAGCGTCATCAGCAGTGAGATGAATCCGAATTGTTCTATGGAGTTCCTGAAAGCATCGTCTGTCATAAGCCGCAGCTGGCTGTATGCTCAGATACGCAAACGACAGGAACGCGCTAAGGGTACCCACGGCTTCTTCACCTTCACGAAGACGGACAGCGAGTTTATCCGTTGGCGCGACCGTGAGGACCACACATCATTCGATGTCTGTGCTGATGACCATTGCCAGCGCTATCAGGGCATTACAAGACAGACGAACCCTAAGGTGGAGGCTGCTGTCAAGGCTACTGAAGGCCAAGTGCTCACTTATGACGGTGCGGTATGTGACGCGCGTTTTTCGAAATGTTGCGGAGGCCATACCGAGACTTTTGAAAGCTGTTGGGAGGATGAACATCACCCATATCTCGAAAGCATAGAAGACCCCTACTGCAACACTTCAGATCCGAAAATCATACAGCAGGTGCTGAACGACTACGATCAGGAAACGACTGACTTCTACCGCTGGACGGTGACACTCACCCAAGAGCAGGCAAAGCGCTATATCAGCAATCATTTGAAAATGGACGACCTAGGGGACATCCTCGACCTCGTACCTGTTGAACGAGGACCAGGCGAACGCATCATCAAACTGAAAATCGTAGGGAGCAAGCGAACTTTCACGATTGGCAAGGAACTCGAAATTCGCTGTGCCTTGAGCGACACACACCTTAAAAGCGCTGCTTTCACCATTGAGCGTGAAGACGTTGATTCGCAAGGCGTTCCCAAGCGGTTCATTCTGCATGGGAAAGGATGGGGACATGGCGTGGGGCTCTGCCAGATTGGTGCTGCTGTGATGGGTGAACAAGGCTATTCCTACGAACAGATACTGCAGTTCTACTATCGAGGAGCTGAGATAAAGACGCTGTAGTAAGAGACTCTCCCCCCGCCCTCCCTATCAGGGAGGGAGCAGATACCTGAGAAGTAAGACATTTATTGCCTATTCATAATACAATCTAATGTTTACCCGACGTGAAACTACTAAAAAGACTACAATGAACAAGCTGTTTATATCTTTACTCCTCTCAACTCACATCATCACCCTATCCGCACAGCTATCTGCTTCCTCCCTGATAGGGAGGGCGGGGGGAGAGTCTTCCGGGGGAGAGTCTTCTCTCACCTCCTACGTCGATCCCCGCATCGGCACCGGAGACCACGGCCATGTTTTCGTAGGCGCCAACGTACCCTTCGGCATGGTCAATGCTGGCCCTACACAGTTAGAGACCGGTTGGGACTGGTGCTCCGGCTACCATGAGAGCGGAACAAAGATTGTTGGCTTTGCGCAGACACACCTCAGCGGCACGGGCTGCTCTGACCTCGGCGACATTGCCATCATGCCCTTCGCTGATGACAGCCACATGGAACCCGTAAAAGCTTCGTGGATAGGGGCTCAACCATGGGATAAGGACTATATTCTGACCCGCAACAGCATCGCCACCACATACTGCCATGATAATGAAATCATTCGTCCTGGCTACTATAGCGTACTGCTTGGCACTGACAAAAAAGTTTCTGAAACGGATGCGAACAAGTACATCCGCACAGAGATTACGGCAGACCCGCGCAACGCCATGTACCGCATCACCTTCCCAAAAGGTGCCAAATATAACAGTATTGTCGTGGATTTGGAGAATGGCGTGGGCGACCATGTGCTTTACTCCAGCATTGTCGTCAATAACCGCAAGGAAGTCTCAGGCTACCGCATCAGCCACGGCTGGGCCAACGAGCAGCACTGCTATTTTGCCATGCGTTTCTCGCGCGAGTTTACGGACCTGTGGGACTCACAACAGCATTGTCAGGAATTCCTTTTCGAGCCGAGCGACGAGCCACTCATCGTGACCATCTCGCTTAGCCCCGTTTCTGAGTTCAACGCACAAAAGAATATGGTTTATGACAATGTGACCTTCGATAATATGTGCCGCGAAGCAGATGCCGCATGGAACAGCGAGCTCGGCCGCATCAAAGCCACCTTCCAGAACGACCGCGACCGCCGCATCTTCTACACCGCC
>CACZSQ010000069.1 GCA_902783885.1 uncultured Bacteroidales bacterium | reverse complement strand
GGGTGTCCCTCTCTCGTTTGCGGGTGCAAAGGTACGACGACTTTTCCGATTCTGCAAACGTTTACGAAACTTTTTTGAAAACTTTTTCTCTGGCATTGACCTATGTCAAAAGCCTCGCGCGCGAACATATAATTATATAGAGAGAAATGACAGAAATGTTTTTTTGTAAAAACTTGCTTTTACGGACGTCAAACGCTACCTTTGCAGCAATAAATAATAATGGCACATGAAAGATTTACGAAATAAAAAGGTGGCTGCCCTGCTCAGCGGTGGCGTTGATAGTTCTGTAGCAGTAGCTCTACTTGTGAAACAAGGCATTCGACCTGACCTGTGGTATATACAAATAGGTCCGGACCGCGACATGACAGACTTCACGTGCACTGCTGAAGAAGATTTGGAAATGGCACGTGCAGTAGCTCACAAATACCAACTGCCCCTGCAAGTCATTGATCTTCACAGGGACTATTGGGAAAAAGTGGTGGATTACACGATGTCGCAAGTGAGACAAGGATTAACCCCCAATCCGGATGTAATGTGCAACCGATTAATCAAATTCGGGGTCTTCAACGAACGTGTTGGCAAAGACTACGATATTATTGCCACAGGACATTATGCCACTACGGAAGAGGATGAAGCGGGGCGCACATGGCTCTGCACCAGCCCGGATCCCGTAAAAGATCAAACCGACTTTCTGGCGCAGCTACAACCATGGCAACTGCAGAAGGCCTGCTTCCCGATTGGCCATCTCCCCAAAGCTGAAGTACGGGCAATTGCCGAACGGGAGCACTTGAGCGCAGCACACCGAAAAGACAGTCAGGGTATTTGTTTCCTTGGAAAAATAGACTATAACGATTATATCCGCAAGTTCTTAGGCGAAAAACCAGGACAGGTGATAGATCGCGAGACAGGAAAAGTCATAGGGATGCACCGAGGATTGTGGTTCCACACGATAGGCCAACGCAAAGGCCTAGGATTTGGCGGAGGTCCATGGTACGTAGTGGAGAAAGACATGGAAAGAAATATCTTGTGGGTGGTCAAAGGGTACGACCCTATGGCCACATACTCTGACCATTTCCAAACAACCGCATTCCATTGGCTGACCACGAATCCCTTTGAAGAGAATGGCGCCTATATGACAGAAAACCAACAACTGCCCATGACCATAAAGATTAGACACACGCCTGATTTCTGCCCTGTAAGAGCCAAACTGCTCAAGAATAATGGCTTGGATTTATATACAGAGCGTCCCTTACAAGGAGTAGCCCCCGGCCAATTTGCGGTGCTGTATGATGAACATAAGCACCGCTGTTATGGCTCGGGGGAGATTCGTTTAGTACCCTAAGGTTTACTTTGCTAAAATCTTGCGACCTCCGATGATATAGATTTGACCGGAAGTCATGGTGGTTACACGACGTCCATCGAGTGTGTAGATAGGTTGCTGCCCAGCGGGCTCTGCGCCGATGCGACTGATACCGACCTGCGGGTCATACGCCACGCGCAAGATACCAGAGGCTATGTCCTTCGTGTCCCAATAGAGACCCTTCTCAGCATCGATGACAAGAGATTCCGGATCCAAAGAGGGGGAGCCTACAACGGTCGCAACATCCTTCCAGAGATACACGACATCTCCTTCCTTAACATTTTTAACGAAGGTCGTATAAAGGCGCAAGTTAATTGTTCCATTCATGGTCAGCTTTTTGATGTTTTTCAAGAAACAGCCACCAGGATTTCCTACCTTCATGTTTGCATCAACGTCTGCTGCTGTTTTGATTCCCAGTTTCAAGATCGACCCACTACTGAAGGTTACGTCCTGTCCACCGAAATTAATAGAGTCAGAAACAGCAGTCTCTGTTTTTCCTACTTGCAATGTGGATTTATTATTGAAGACATAGGAGCTATTCGTCAAAGCAGCAGTGGATGCACCCGAAAGAGTTGCGCCGCTGGACACGGTGAGCTTGCCTCTGCCAAGAGTCGCGCCAGAGTTAAAGTGCAGTTCGCCAGCCTTAACCTCAGTATCACCAGTGTGATTGCTCTTACCCGAGACCGTCATCTTGCAAGTTCCGATTTTGTTGAAGAAAACCTTATTATCACCACCTGCATCTGTGAATGTGCCAGCAAAGGTAAAGTTCTTGCCATCACTGTTTCCTACATTCCAAGTATTGTTGCCTTTGACAGCCGTCTGACTTTTGAAATCAGGCCCCGCCTGAACAAGTGATCCGCTACCGGTCAGCTGCCCCACAGTAAAGGCCTTTGCTGTATTACAAACCCCGCAACCTGCATCGATATCTAGTTTGCCCTTGGGCATTCCTGAAGACATATCGAGCGGGAGCCAGATGTCCTTATTGGTGTGTTTGATTGTACCTTCGAATTCGGTCCAGTTTCCGACAATGCGAACACGGCTGACGCCATTGCGCGGAACGATAACTAGTGTACCCTCACCCGTCACCTTATTATTATAAGCCGTGTAATTGGCATAGGAGAGATGCCAATAACCAGTTTTCCCCCTGGGAACATATATATTGTGAGTAGTGCATTGGGCATCATCATAAAGAGTTCCGCCTTGGAACTCTACAGTGGTAGCAGGATTACTTGTCTCTGCCACAGAGCCGGCAGCAATAATCATGCGGGAGAGCGAACTTCCGCCTACCACAAAGAGACATCCTGTTCCTCTCTTGGTAAGCAAAGTCCCCGACAAAGCGCCAGCCATGCGGAAGTCAGCACTATTATTGATGATGCCACCACTTTCTCCCACCATTTTCATAGGTGAAGCCTGTTCTACCGCATCCGTAGTCTGAAGCGTAGCTCCATCCTCGATGGTAAACTTACTAGCCAATGTTGTTATGCCACCGAGATTGCCAGTCTCACGGTACTGGTTGGAAAGTACACTAACTTTGGTGATACCACCTTTGAGATGGTTGCCGCCTGTGTAACTATTAACAGCCGTCATCGTCACAGTACCCTTACCCTCTTTGATAAACTGAGCATCACCATCAATAGAGCCCTCACCTTTAAATGTGTATGCTTTTGAACTGTTGACATTAACAATAGAGGGATAGAGGCTACCTGTGAGAGAAACTGCCTTATTAGAAGCATCATCACCGAAAATGACCTGATCCTCAGACACGAACGTAGTAGGATCTTCCTGATTGTCAATTTTGAAGTTTGGCGTCACATCAAGATCCCAGATGCCTCCTGTAGCTCCATCCCAATTGACCACGCCAGCATCTCGAATAGGTAGTATTTCGACAATCAGCTTGTTATCTTCTATGTAGATTGTTTTTTTGGTAGAGCCAAGACCTTCGACAATCAAATCATCTACGGTTCCGTCTATCTGGTTCATCGTGGCAATAACATACTTGCCAGCTTTCATCTTTGTCTGTCCGCTGGAAAAATGTCCGACAAGTTCTATAACGGGCATCAAGTACGGAGGTCCAGCAGTTTCCCAAGCGGTTCCCGTTTTGTGTTCGAAGGCCAACTTCTCAACAACAACTTGATCGGAAGAGATATCATCGCTATAGAGATCCACAACCAGACGAGAACCAAAGCCAAGTGTTAAGTTCTGGGCCGTTATAGTGCCTTTGCTATCAGCTCCACCTGGACGGAGAATAGAAGCATAGTCCATCTTAATGTTTTTGAAGCGTCCTCCTTTGGAATTCAGTTCAGCAAAACGATTGAGCCAAAGATCAGAGTTGAGCATCGAGCCATCAAAATTGACAACACCAGCCCAAATATCAGTATTACCAGTATGGGTAAAATCTGCTGCGGGAAGATTGAGAACGCCATCGCCTTGCTTGACAAGACGCGAATCTCCAGCCAGTCCGCCGCCTGTAACAGTACAAGAATAGGTAGTGTAAGTAATCTTGGTATCTTGAGTCGCACACTCACTTGGAGCTGAACCTTGTACCCATGTAGGCACATTGAACGTAAGCACAGATGGGGAAATGCCGGGTTCAAGTGAAATGCTCATATTGACATTGTCAAAAACCAAAGCATTTTTACCATTGAGAGTAGCATTGATTACGGTGCCAGAAACAAACACACTATCACGCCCTGTATTCGAAATAGGAGGAGGAGCCACTGTGATACCCTCTATCTCACCAAGATAATAGCTGGGGCGCGGAGGCTGATTATATCCATTCATCTGCCAAACCATGGCATTACGATACTGATGGTCAGACCAAAGTGTCGGTATGCGCCATTTAGAGGTCACCGTTGTGCTATAAATGCGAATATTATTGTCTGATGTTCGCATAATAACTTCCTCGCGCCAATCCCCAAAAAGATCGCCTTGATAGCAGGGAGTTGCCTTTGTATAATTATTGGTTATGGAACCAGGAAACGTGTAAATGGGAGTCCAACTGCCATATTTGTGGACACAACCCTCTGCAGGATAATAGATATCGTTAATTGTTTGTCCAGTTCCATTAAAAGTTTCCTCACAAAGATCCCCATCCCAATAGATGCGGAAGTTCTGATCCACACCCGTTGCATCGAGGCCGGCAACGGCTTCATTAGTTATCAAAGAAATAGCCCCTTCACGAGCAGAATGCCCAAGACCACCAGGAAAAGCGTTGGTAAAATTACCTGCCATACAACGGCCATCATCCTTGCCTGCTATAAACCGATGATAGATTTTACTCGTGGTAGCATCGCGATAGTTGTTACCAGGATTATCCTCAAGACATGCATAAATCTCATGACCATGTATATATGGGTTCAAATCGCCGACGTGCTCGGCATCTCCATGTCCCAGGGCAGTTGTTGAAAGACCCTTTCCATTATCATCTATGACCATAGAGCCAAAGACAATCTCATCTCGCCCATCCCAGTCAACATCTGCAACGCAATAGTTGTGATAACCATTGCCTTTCCATGGGCCATAGGTGTTGCAGTCCCAGCGCCAGCGCTGCTTCAAAGTATGCGTTTTAGGATTAACGTCATAGGCTATCATCTTGTGGCGTGTATAAATGCCACGTGCCAGAAAAATACTTGGATTTTTACCATCGAAATAAGGAGCACCGAAGAAGTGCTTGGAGCATCTATGGCCATAACCATCTCCCCACGCCTTATTTAGATCGGTCTCACCGCTCTCCAACCTTTTCAACGGATAAGAGATACACTGATACGGTTTGCCTGTTTCACCATTCAAATAAAGAAGGTACTCACCATCAGTTGTTACAAACCAGTTCGTTCCTCCACCAGTTGCTGCACGGACATTCGCTGTAGAGCTCCCCACCGTATAAGTTTTACCATCGGCCATGTGAATAACCGTTCCGTCAGCCGCACGCATAACGCATTCAGCCTTACCATCACCGTCCCAGTCATAAGCAGCTATATTTTGCTCATTATTCTGGAAATCGCCCATATTCGGGCCACAGTTTATCCACCAGAGACGAGTGCCATCCATTTTGAGACACTCAAAGATGCTATATTCCTTGGTATCGACACCGTCAATCTTTGGACCATACTTTGGATAGGACTGCTCCATCTCGCTGAGGTTGTCGAACTTCATGATAATCTCCAGTTCACCATCGCCATCAACATCTGCGCAACAAGCATCATTGGGTACCAAAGTACTTTTAATACCCTCATGTTTAAGCTCTATCTCCTTGTATGCAGCTGCCCAGGGTTTAACCTCCTTACTGGGTGTCGGATCTTCCACGCCTTTTACGACCTTTTTAATCACATAAACACTGGAGGTCGTACCAGATTTGTCCAAAAAGTTTGAAACATTCAAAGGCTCAGCATTTAGTTTCTCCCCGCCCCTATAAATGTTGTACTGTACATCGTAATACTCCTCGCCGAGCACACGCCAACTAACAAATACGCCGCCGCTCACCTTCATAGCGACGAGCCCTCGATCTAACTGATCGGTGACACGTTGGGCAAAGCCGTCAAAAGCCATTGTCAACAGAATGACAAAAAAGAAAACCTTGGATTTCATTGTGAATATAATAAGCTAATTTGAATTGCGAATAAACTTTTACATAGTAAAATCGGGGCAAAGATAACACTTCTTTTTCGATACAAAGCATAAGTTCTTTTCTTTTTAATCAATTTTTTTTGAGAGAATGGCAAAAAAGACTAACTTTGCAGCCATAAATCATATAAAACTGAACACCATGACCTTTACAGAACAATCATGGCCCATCTTTGAACGCGCCATCAATGATTATCATTTAACAGATTGTGTTGACACACCGATTCATAACCCTTACCCTGAAGGCACCATAGAGGCAGACCTTTATCGCAAGTGTTGGATAGATACTGTTCAATGGCATTTCGAGGATATTATCCGCGACCCAAACATCAATCCAGTCGAGGCCCTCACGCTTAAACGCCGCATTGACAAGAGCAACCAAGACAGAACCGATTTGGTAGAGACAATAGACAGCTACTTCTACACCAAATTCCATGAGGTAACGGTTCTTCCGGATGCAACAATTAATACTGAAAGTCCTGCATGGGCTGTTGACCGACTAAGTATTCTTGCTTTGAAAATTTACCATATGCGCGAACAAGTGGAACGTACTGATGCCACTAAAGAACACCGCGAAACTTGCCAGAAGAAACTTGATGTATTATTGGAACAACAGACAGACCTCTCTACAGCAATTGACCAACTCTTGGCCGACATCGCATCAGGCAAGAAATGGATGAAAGTGTACAAACAAATGAAGATGTACAACGACCCAGACACGAATCCCGTTCTATACGGAGGGAAGTGAAATATGGACCACATCATTGCACTTAGATTTTCAGCTATGGGCGATGTGTTGATGACGGTACCTGTCATTGACAGTTTTGCTCGCCAGCACCCAGACGTACGAATAACCGTAGCAAGTCGTCCATGGGCCAAACCGATTTTTGATCTTCTGCCCAAAAATGTATATTTTGTGGACGTAGATTTGAAAAAAAAATATGCCGGTTACAGTGGGTTGAACAAACTGGGACGCAGATTATTAGCCTTACAGCCGACACATATCGCAGATCTACACGACGTACTCCGAACAAAATGGTTGCGTTTACGTTTTAGTGTTGCCGGGCTGAAAGTGGCTCACATTAAGAAGGACAGACACGCCCGTAAGAAATTTCTTAATGCCAAAGAAAAACAATTGCAGAAAAGTGGTTTCGAGAAGTATGCAAATGTTTTCTATCGCTTAGGGTTCAAAGAGTTTACAATCGATTTCAAAAGTCTCTTTCCGGCAGAAGGAGCCGAGTTATCAACATCCCTGCCCTCTTTTGATGTCAGTAAACGTCCGGAGCGCCATTGGATAGGCATCGCTCCTTTTGCAGCCCATCGCGGGAAAATCTACCCCCTACCATTAATGGAAGAAGTGGTGAGTCAATTGTCAGCAGATAACGACATTCGCATTTTCCTGTTTGGTGCTGGAGCCCAGGAACGCACGACACTGGAAGGTTGGGCAGCCAAGTATCCTCATGTTGAAAGCATGGTTGGACAGCTCAACGATATTGGTGAAGAGTTGGCGCTCATTTCCCGTTGCCGTGTTATGATAACAATGGACTCAGGCAACATGCATTTGGCCTCTTTAGCTGCAGTCCCCGTAGTAAGTATTTGGGGAGCAACTCACCCCTATGGTGGGTTCCTCGGTTATGGCCAAAGCATCGAAAATGTAATACAAGACGCCACACTGCCATGCCGTCCATGTTCCATGTACGGGAACAAAGAATGTCAGTATGGCGACTATCGTTGTCTAACGGCTATAAACCCCGATAGAATCGTAAAAAAAATAAAAAGTTTCCTATTTCTTTAGCTGCTGATGCACCTGTCGGGCACGATGATAAAGCGTCGTATCCTGATGAAGTGCTACGCCGAGAGAATCCTCCCAAAAAGGGTGCAAAGCATCCTCATCGTCGCTAAAGCCTAAGTTCCATTCAGGCTTGTCTGTGGAACGTTGTAAACGATAGGGTATTCGGCCAGGAATAAAAGGAGTAATCTCAACTGGGCGATAACCGTATTGTATAATGCCCAATTCTCTTGCTGCCGCACGAGATAAGTCTATCACAAATTTACGCGAATATGGGCCACGATCCGTCACCTGCACCACCACCTCCTTATTGTTGGTTATATTTCTAACATGAAGCCATGTTCCTAAAGGATAGCGAAGGTGAGCACAAGTCATACTGTCGCGATGATATATCTCCCCATTAGCCATCTTTCGGCCATGAAAACGATCAGCATAGTAAGAAGCATTACCACGCTGGCTCGTTAACGGTTGAGCACACGCTATCGTTGCCCAAACCAAAAAAACAATATAAAAAATGGGTCTCATTGTTGCAAATCCTTGATTTCAGGGCGCAAGTTAGACATTTTCACGAAAGCTAGCAATATTTTTGCTGTTTTTGTGGAATTATTCGCTCATTTTTGCGTACTTTTGCACGCAAAAATACATTTGTTCATGAAAACTGACACTCAAAAAAATCAAAAATCGCAAGTTGAAGACATGATTTCTCTTCGCGATATTCTTGACATTTTTATTTTTAATTGGAAATGGTTCGTCCTATCCATATTGATTTGCTTAGCCTTAAGCCGTTTATATTTAGCTACCCAACTAAATATATATCAGCGTTCTGCTGTCTTGTTAGTTAAAGATGACAACAGTGGGAATAGTAGTGCACGCTCTGCTCGAGGTACCGATGCACTGATGCAATTAAACGGTGTCGTGATGGGCACAAACGTAAAGAACGAGGTATATGTCTTGCAAAGCCACCAACTGATGAAAGATGTGGTTAGGCAGTTGCACTTAGATATACGATACCTATATCGTTCCCATTTAAGAACGCAGTCGCTCTATGTCACCAAACCCTTTACTGCAGAGTTCGATTCATTGGAGACATGGCTTCCATATAGATTTTTAGTTAAAATAGATGGCAACCAAGCACATATATCCGACCTTGTATATGGCAAGGTTGAATATGACACTTTAATTACCGCCAATTTCAACGAGGATATTACGATGCCTTTTGGCAAAATGAGACTTGTACCAAACGACAACTGTTTTCAACAATATGACCAGAAGGAGCTTACCGTTGTACGCTCTACTATTGATGAAGCTGCTAACTTCTATGGAAGCCAGTTGAAAGCTGGAGAACTTGACAAAGAAAGTACTCTAGTCGGTATCACATATTCTGATAATAATATTCATCGCGCTACCGATATATTGAATGCAGTGCTCAATGCTTATCGCCAAGGCATCATTGATGACAAAAACCGAATCGCGCAAAGTACTGCTGCCTTCATAGACAAACGTATTGAATATATCAGCAAAGAACTAAGCGCCGTAGAAGGTGAACTGGCCCAGTTCAAAAAACGTAATCAGTTGGTGAACATCGAAGATAATGCCAGACAATACCTGCAAGAGAGCAGCCAGGCACGCCAGCGTAGCATCCAATTGGAATCACAAGTTAGCGTTGTTCGTTTTCTGCTTGATGAGCTCAAAAATGCGCCCGATAACAACAACCTTATTCCGACCCTGAGCGGTTTGACAGACAACGTCATCCAAAGCCAAATTACGAAATACAACGAGAATATGCTCCAACTGAATAGGTTTCGTGAAAGCGGCAGCGATGACAACCCTTATGTTTTGCAGCTACGTCAGCAGCTAGCACAAATGAGAGCGACCATCATAGCATCCACGACAGCTCACCTCAGTTCGCTCAACGTTCAATTGAACCGTGCCAAACAAGAGGAAAGGGCTCTGAGCAGTAGCATCACCGATGTCCCCGCTAAAGAGAAAGAAGGCTTGGATATAGCACGACAGCAGAGCATTAAGGAAACACTTTACACATACCTACTCAACAAGCGCGAAGAAACCGCTCTTCAGTTGGCTATTACCGAGGCTAACATCCGTATCGTAGAAGAGCCATTCGGAACAAACGTGCCTATTTCCCCACGTAAAAAGCCTATCATGTTAGTAGCTCTCCTTTTAGGCATTGTTATACCCTTCGTGTTCTTCCATATTCGTAGCCTTCTGAACATGAGTGTCCGAGGTCGCAAAGATGTCGAGACATACACCACTATTCCTGTGCTTGGTGAGATTCCTCACCGCAAAGAGGGAATTGATGATGCTGAGATTCTTGTCGGCGAAAAGAAGACAGACTCTATAAATGAGGCTTTTCGTATGCTTCGTTTCAGCTTGGGCTTCATACAGAAAGATGCTCGTGTAATCATGTTTACCTCCACGACTCCTGGTGAAGGAAAGACATTTGTTTCTCGTAACTTTGCCGTTACGTTAGGCATGACAGGAAAAACAGTTTTGCTGATGGACACAGACATCAGAAAACGAACACAGAGCCGATTATCCGGCAGCAATAAAAGAGAGGGAATAACATCATACCTTAGCGGTAGTACCGATGATTGGAGAAGCCTCATTGTAAAGGAGTGCCCAGACTATAATGTCGATATGCTTCCTGCTGGAATTACGCCTCCAAATCCCTCAGAATTACTTATGAGTGGACGCCTAGAGCAACTCGTTAATGAGTTGAAAGAAGTCTATGACTACCTTGTCATTGATAACGTTCCTGCACAAGTGGTTGCTGATGCCGGCATTGTAAACCGAGTCGCAGATGTAACACTATACGTCATTCGTGAGGGAATCATAGACCGGCGTTATCTACCAGAACTGGAACGCCTCCATCAAGAGAACAAATTCAATCACCTTTGCATTGTCATCAACGATTCTAAGTTTGAAGAGAAGCGCTACGGTTATGGATATGGCTACGGTCACTATGGTTATGGACATTATGGCTATGGCTATGGTTATGGGACAACGAAAGAAGAACGCAAGAGTTCCAAGAGACATAAGAAACAATAAAGAAAAACACCTTGCGCCCCGAAAGCCTACCGCTTTCGGGGCGCAACAATAGCAAACTCAGACAGCTCATGCTGAAAGCATATCATACACCAGGAGTCATTGAAGCTGGATGCGACGAGGCTGGTCGCGGCTGCCTAGCTGGACCAGTTTTTGCAGCAGCAGTCATTCTACCAGAAGGCTTTCGAAACGAGCTGCTTAATGACTCAAAACAGTTGAGTGAACGACAACGCTATCAACTTCGCACCGTTATTGAGCGCGAAGCTGAAGCCTGGGCTGTGGCAGAGTGTTCTCCTGCGGAAATTGACGAACGCAACATTCTGAGATGTTCTATACTTGCTATGCAACGGGCTGTGGAAAAGCTCAGCATACGCCCTGAGCACCTAATCATTGACGGCAACCGATGGTATCCCTACCCGATTCCAGCCGACACAGTTGTTAAGGGGGACGCGACCTACATGAGCATCGCGGCTGCTTCGATATTGGCTAAGACCTATCGCGATGACCGAATGAAAGCATTGGCAAAGGAGTATCCTGCGTATGGTTGGGAGAAAAACATGGGGTATCCGTCCAAAGGCCATCGAGAAGCCATTCGCCTATATGGAACGACTCCTCACCACCGCATGACTTTCAAGCTTCTACCTGAAACACAACTCTTGTTGGACATATAATATTAAAAAAAATAATGACCGATAGGACTAAAGAATTGGGAACAAAACCCATCGGAGCTCTACTCATGCAGTATGCTGTGCCAGCTATCATAGCCATGACAGCATCCTCCCTGTATAATATGATTGATAGCGTATTTATCGGGCAGGGGGTAGGCGCTATGGCTATAGCTGGACTTGCCATCACATTTCCACTAATGAACCTTTCTGCAGCTTTTGGAGCCATGGTTGGCGTTGGCACTGCCACCATGATAAGCGTGCGTTTGGGGCAGAAGAACCGTGAGGAAGCACAGCATTTCTTTGGCAACAGCATGACCCTAAACATCCTCATGGGCATACTATTCATGGCCGTCATTCTGACATTCTTAGACCCAATCCTACGTTTCTTCGGTGCTTCCACACAGACATTACCCTATGCCAGGGAGTATATGGAGTGGATTCTCTATGGCAATGTTTTTACGCATTTATATTTTGGTTTGAATGCAGTGTTACGCTCAGCCGGACATCCACGCACGGCTATGTATGCAACCATTCTCACAGTGTTGTTAAACACTGCGCTCGATCCATTATTCATCTATGGACTAGAATTAGGTATTAGGGGTGCAGCCATTGCGACCATCATTTCTCAATGCGTATCATTGTGCTGGCAACTTTGGATCTTCTCACGACCAACAGAAGTTGTATTCATTCGTCGCGACACATGGCTGCTACGCCCACGCATTGTTGGGGGAATCCTCAGCATCGGTTTATCACCCTTTCTAATGAATGCCTGTTCTTGTCTGGTTATTCTGCTCATAAACAGAGGTATGGTCACCTATGGCGGAGATTTGGCCGTTGGAGCTTACGGCATTGACAACCGCATCCTCTTCTTCTTCGCTATGATTGTGATGGGCTTTAATCAGGGTATGCAGCCCATTGCAGGTTACAATTATGGCGCTCGCCTCAACCACCGTGTACGTGAGGTCCTCTTTAAAACAATCTGCTACGCTACTATTGTCATGACTGCCGGCTTCATCATATGCGAAGTATTTGCAGAATTGATTGTTCGAGCTTTTACAACAGATGAAGAACTCATCCAGATGGCTGCTCATGGTATGCGTATTGATGTTGCACTATTTCCGGTTATCGGTTTTCAGATGGTCACAGGAAACTTCTTTCAGAGCATTGGACAGGCTGGTAAGAGTATTTACCTATCCTTAACCCGTCAGCTAATTTTTCTAGTACCTGCTTTGCTCTTGTTACCAGACTTGATGCCCCTTCTCGGCTTGCCACAACTCGATGGTATCTGGCTATCCCTTCCTGTCAGCGATGGATTAGCCTCTCTAAATGCAGCCGTTCTTTTGTGGTTACAAATCCGTCAGTTTAAAAAATATGAGGAGAGCAAAGAAACCATTGACGACACCGCCCAACCTTCCCTTCTTTCTCATTTCCTGCGTTTGCCCAACCGTATTCATTATTTTGCCATCAACCGCGTGGCACCCTACATTCCTCTCATATCACTCTATCAACACGAGGATAAAGATGACTAAGTCATGAAAAGGATTGGTCTATTAAGTGATACACACGCGTTTTGGGACGATAAGTATGAAACCTATTTCACAGAATGCGATGAAATCTGGCACGCTGGAGATATCGGATCTGTGGAAGTAGCCGACCGACTGGCAGCCATCCGACCTTTTCGCGCAGTAGTAGGCAATTGCGACGGAGGCGACCTGCGCCGCATGTTCTCTCAAAAGCTGCGCTGGGACTGCGAGGGAGCCGATGTCCTCATGACGCATATAGGAGGCTATCCCGGACATTACGATTGGAGTATCCGTGACCAACTATACACACGCCCTCCCAAACTATTTATATGTGGTCATAGCCATATCCTAAAGGTTCAGTTTGACAAACATCTCAACCTTCTACACATCAATCCGGGTGCCGCAGGGTTACAAGGATGGCACCAAATAAGAACACTGGTACGGTTTACTATTGAGAATGCTGAATTCCGGAATCTCGAGGTAATAGAACTTCAGAAGCGATAGCAGATGCCGATATGCATATTGCAGCGATCAAAATCGCTTACATACTGATACTTGATTTCATAATCCACATAGACTTCTGGAGAAATGTCGTATTGCACGCCTACACCTGCATTAAGGCCAAATCGCCCAAAGTTTTCCGCATCCTCAAAAGTAGTACCATCTTCACGATAGTTAGTAAAACTGACGTTGCGGTGGAGGAAAGTGGCTCCCAAAACAGGATACACAGAGAATCCGTATTTCATGGGAATAACATAATGGAAATTAAAGTTCAAATCCCAATCAATTATATCTTTCTTCTCTACAAAATATGAGAATGAGGTTTCCATGCGAAGAGCCTCTGTAGCATAATACTGCAGTTTCGGATTGATACCAAAGTTCGTAACCCGACCACCAGCACCCATCACGACATTCATCCCGACGCCCCAGTCACCTGCACTGGCACCTCCTCCAAAGAAATCCTGAGCAAAAATGCCTACGCTTGATATGATAAAGCACAATGATAAAATGACTCTTTTCATCTCATTAAATCAATGAATAGTTAGAAAACGGGTGCAAATATAATCATTTCATCACAAAGAAATCATTTTTAATAAAAAAATATGAGATGATATATTAATTCTCATAAAAAAACTCACTATTTTTGCAGTTGAGAAATCCACTAAACACTAAATAAATATCACTATGAACCTAGGTACTTCTGAAATTATCCTTATCGTTCTTGTGGTGCTGTTACTCTTCGGCGGCAAGAAAATCCCAGAGCTAATGAAAGGTCTGGGCAAAGGCGTTAAGAGTTTCAAAGACGGCATGAAAGGTCTTGACGATGACGTCAAGTCTAATGACAAATCCACGAACGACATAGCCAACTCTTAATCAAAAATGGAAGAGCAGATGACCTTTTGGGATCATCTTGAAGTCCTGCGAGGCAGCATCATCCAAGTGCTGACAGCAGGTGTGCTCATGGGATTTTGCGTCTTTTTCTTAAAAGACAACATCTTTGATATTATTCTGTGGCCACTTCAGCACGACTTTCCTACGTATCGTGTGCTCGGGATTGCACCTTTCCAGCTCAAGCTAATCAATACAATCCTGACAGAACAGTTCTTGATTCATCTGAAAGTGTCAATTATCATAGGCCTTTTAGTTGCATCACCATATATTATCTATGTATTGTTCCGTTTCATATCTCCTGCACTCTATGATAACGAACGAAGAGCGGGTACGCATCTTGTAGTGGCAGCATATGGAATGTTTATTATTGGAATCATCGTCAATTACTTCCTCATATTCCCGCTCACCATCCGCTTTTTGGGGACTTACAGTGTTAGTCCCGATGTTGAAACAATGTTGACACTCTCGAGCTATATTGACACGCTAATGATGCTCTGTGGTGTGTTTGGCATTGTGTTTGAGATTCCTGTCATAGCATGGCTATTAGCACATTTCGGGATGTTGAGAAGTACATGGATGTCCCATTACCGCCGGCACGCCATTGTCGCGATTCTCATTATTGCCGCTATCATTACCCCTACCGCGGATGTTATGACCCTCATCATTGTATCGCTTCCCATATTGCTGCTCTATGAAATCAGCATATGGATTGTACGGCTTACAAACTATTAATAAAAATTCGAGATATGTTAAAACGAACAAGGACTTATTTGGCAATATTTTGCATATTGAGCAGCACCTTGCTCTTCTTGGACTTCTCGGGATTTATTCATCCTTGGCTAGGATGGCTCGCTAAGATTCAATTTTTCCCCTCCTTATTAGCCTTGAATGTGGTTGTCATCATTGCTTTAATCTTGTTAACCGCTATTTTCGGACGTATATATTGCTCCATCATCTGCCCTTTAGGCATCCTGCAGGATATCCTTGCTCGCCTGCGACCTATTAAGGATAAAAAAAAGGGGTATTATAGCTATTCATCCGAAAAAAAATGGATACGTTATCCCATACTGATTGCATTCATTATCGCTCTCATAGCAGGTATTGGCTCCGTGGTTGCATTGTTGGAGCCTTACAGCTGTTTTGGACGTATTGCCATGAATCTTTTACAACCAGTGTTTGAGTTTGGGAACAATCTCTTGGCCAACATAGCAGAAAAGCACGACAGCTATTCTTTTTACCATGTTGATATATGGATGCATAGTATCCACACATTTCTTATAGCCTTTTTGACCTTCATTATTCTGGCAATCATGGCATGGATTGGCGGACGGACATATTGCAACACCATCTGTCCAGTAGGAACATTACTGAGTTTCATTTCTCGATTTTCATTTTTAAAGATCTGTTTCGATGAAGAGAAATGCCGTAACTGTTCTGCTTGTTCTAAGGTCTGCAAAGCGTCCTGCATTGACTATAAAAGCCATACAGTAGATTATTCCCGTTGTATTGACTGCGGCAACTGCATAGATGCCTGCAAGTTCGGGGCGCTTAGGTATAAGCCCCTCTCTAAATCCCCCCGCAGAGGGGAGAACTCCAGTATCTCCGGAAGCCTTGCAGGCAATTCCACAATCAACGTGGCCAGCGAAAACTCAAATCTCCCCCACATGAAGGGATGTGGAGAGGGGCAAGTTGTCTCCCGGCGTACCTTCCTCATAGGAACTGCCTTAGCGACAACCACAGCCTTCGCCCAACAAAAGACGAAAATGGATGGCGGCCTCGCAGAAATTGAGGACAAAGTTGCCCCTGAGCGCAAAACCCCATTGACACCTCCTGGGAGTTTCTCCGCTCGCCATTTTCAACAGCATTGCACAGGTTGTCAGCTCTGTGTTACTAAATGCCCAAATCAAGTTCTACGTCCTTCTATAGGCCTTCTCACGTTCATGCAACCCACAATGTCATATGAACGAGGATTCTGCCGTCCCGAGTGCAACCGTTGTTCAGAAGTGTGCCCAACAGGAGCTATTCGCCCTATTACGACAGAGGAGAAAACAAGCATCCAGATAGGTCATGCTGTATGGGTGAAAAAGAACTGCGTCGTACTGACTGACGATGTCACATGTGGAAACTGTGCCCGCCACTGCCCAACAGGTGCTATTCAGATGCTGCCCATGAACCCAGAGGACCAGAACAGCAAACAGATTCCGACCATCAATGAAAGCAAGTGCATCGGTTGTGGTGCTTGTGAATACCTTTGTCCAGCACGTCCCTTCTCTGCGATTTATGTAGAAGGGCACGAACAGCATCAGGAGATTTAAGAAGTCAACACTCATTACCCATTGTCTATTATGAATAAAAATATTTCCCGCCGCAACTTTCTAAAATACTTGGCAGGTGCTACTGCAGCAACCGTGCCCGCCACAGCTATACTCACAGCCTGCAAAGGATCCCCAGTACCAGGTAATCATATTGAGGGTGAAAGCATGACAATGCGCACAAACCCCAACACTAGCGACATCGTATCACTCCTCGGCTACGGAATGATGCGCTTGCCCATGCTCCCCGAAGGGTCCAAGGAAGACCCACAAACTGGCCTCTTCGATCAGGATATGATTAATCAGCAGGTGGATTATGCCCTTGCCCATGGTGTGAACTACTTCGACACCAGTCCTGTTTATTGCCGCGGACTCTCTGAACGTTGCACAGGCATTGCCTTGAAACGGCATCCGCGAAAAAGCTACTATATTGCAACTAAACTTTCCAATTTTGACAACCGTCTTTGGTCGCTTGAAGAGTCCCAAAAGATGTTTGAAAACTCTTTGAAGGAATTACAAACTAATTATATCGACTATCTTCTGCTTCACAGCACAGGAGGCGGAGGCCGCGACCCGCAAACAGGTGAAAACCTAAGCGGTCTAGAAGTCTGCCAACGCCGCTTTATAGACAACGGCTTGACCGATTGGCTCGTTGAGCAGAAGTCATCAGGGCGCATCCGTAACCTCGGTTTCTCCTGGCACGGCGACTATCGTGCCTTTGAGTTCTTGCTCAAGTTGCACGATGAAGGGCGTTATCATTGGGATTTCGTGCAAATTGAACTCAACTACCTCGATTGGTTTTACGCCAACGAGATTAATAAAAGCAATGTCGATGCCGTTCAGCTTTATGGAGAGTTGGAAAAGCGTGGAATACCTGCCGTCATCATGGAGCCGCTGCTAGGCGGGCGGTTGGCAAAAGTCAACGATGACATAGCAACAGAGCTTAAACAACGAGACCCAGACGCCAGCATTGCATCATGGGCATTCCGATTTGCCGGAACGCCAACAGGTGTCCTCACCGTGCTCAGTGGAATGACTTATATGGAACATCTGGAGGAGAATATTCGCACCTACTCACCTCTGAATCCCATCAGTGAGGCAGAGCACGAATTCCTGATGCACATAGCAGAAGAGATATATGGAGAAAAGGAAATACCATGTACAGCGTGCCAGTACTGTATGCCTTGTCCATACGGCATAGACATCCCTGGCATCTTTGCCCATTACAACAAGTGTATCCGAGAAGGAAACAGGCCTCAGAGCAGCGGGTCACCAAACTACCGCAAACTACGCCGGGCGTTTCTCATTGGCTATGACCGTAGTGTTCCCCGCCTGAGGCAGGCAGATCACTGCATTGGATGTGGCCAATGTCTGTCCCATTGCCCTCAACAGATACAAATACCAAGTAAACTATTCCACATCGCACACTATGTAGAACAACTAAAACAAGACAGGATGCTATAAAGCATCCTGTCTTGTTCTTCGGCTATTTCGTAATAACTTTCTTCTTACCATCAATGATATAGACACCGCGTTGAGGAGTCTGCACTTTACGTCCACTTAGGTCGTAAATAGAGGTAGGTATTGTCACTTCGTCGATGACATCTCCAATACCTACGGGTACAGTGATGGTGAGTACTCCACTGACATAATTGAACTCATAGTTCTCGGCCTCAGCACCAGAGACTGTTATTTCATATTCGCCCACAGGACTGTTTATGTCAGCTTCGCAGGACGCCACAGGAAGTGAGAGCAGACAAGTCTCCTTGTCGCCATTCTTCCAACCGCTGTAACGAACCAGAAATTCAGGATTCTCCTGCCCCATTTCACGTGAGACATTGCGCGCCGTAATTTTAAGGGTAGCTTTGTTGACGGAGAGTGTACCTGGAATATGCTGAACGCCAAATGTGGTTATTGTGCCCTTAGTAGGCACGATTGCATAATCACCCACACAACTGGTTACATTTGCCTCGCACGTGAGAGCTGGCACTCCATTGATAGGAGCACCTGTGAGGGTGTAAGTGAAAGAGGGGTTGTATGAGCCATAGAGTCGTTCGGCATCGCCAGCAGTGATGGTGGGGATATCTGTGAATTCAAGCACCGTTGCCTGTCCCCATACGGGGTCAGCCTGATATGCCTCAATGAGGGTGGCTGGCACAAAAATGGTCAAGTTCTTTGGAAGTGAGACTGCAGATGCATCCACAACACCTGTCTCTGACAGGATAGCTAGATACTTAAAGGAAGAGCAGTTCTTAAAGGCATCTTTGCCGATGGCTGTCACACCTGCTGGAAGGTATGCAGAGACAAGTGCAGAACTACTAATAAAAGCTTCAGCTGGCAATGTAGTTAGAGCTGTGAAATAGCGCAATTCATCGATGCCCTTCATACCGCTCACGCTATGGAACGTAGTTCCAAGATCTGTAACAGCCGCAGCTTCCTCAAGGCTGAAATAGCCATCGTGGTTGCTGTCCCATTCATTGAGGCAGACCTGCTCCGCACGACTGTCGGCAAAGATAATATATCCCAGTTTCTGCTTTACAGAGCGAAGGGCTGCTTCCAATTCATCATCTGCAGCTTCGGGATTCTCATAGACAGCGCGTTCCTCTGACACATTCATATCCTTATCTTCAGCTTGAGCCAGTAAAAGCTTCAGTTCATCACTCAAAGCATTGAGTGCATTCGTTGCTTTTATCGAAGCCTCACTGATGAAAGCCCATTGTGCATCGGCGGCAGAGCTGATGTCCCAATATGTGCCGTAGGTTGGGGAGGCAGCTTCAGAGTAATGTCCTGTCTGCACACCCAAATACTCACTCTCGACATAAGTCGCATCTGTCGTTGGCACCTGAAGTGTGAAGACATTTTCTTCAGCATCCACTGCAGGCGCACACTGCCAATAGGCAGAAGTAGTCTGACTGGCTCCATCTACGAAACAAGCTTTCACACCTGTTCCGACTTTGGTGTCAGAAGTTGTGCGGAAGAGATATTTGCCATCTGAGACCAAAGAATACACATCTGTCTTTCCTGAGATGGCCTTGAACTGGTAAAGACGTGCCCCAGTACCCACTACAGCCTGTGTTCCATAAGCCTCACCGTTGGTGAGATAGCGTCCCGTCTGCAAATGATAGATATAACCAGGCACATTGACTTCAACTGGTGAGTAGCCAGGCTTCACATGCGTGCGTGTTTCAACAATTGTGCCAAAATTCTTCCACTGAGCTGCCTCTGCATAGAGATCCTTCGTGCCAAAAGGCACGTAGAGAGTGGCATCAGCCACATAGGTGGTTGTAAAGACGGTTGCACCCAGCGAGATATCAGCGGGATTAGTTGCAGCCACTGTGACGCTCTTCAGCTTCGGGCATTGAGCAAAGGCCTGCGTTCCCAACCGTTTGATTCCAACTGGTAATTCCACGCTTTCCAATTTGGAGCACTTTTGGAATCCGTAATTGTCAATCACTTCAAGAGAAGGGGGCAAAATTACCTTTGAGACCTGCGTACATCCTTGGAAAGAATTGCCAGCAATAGTGGTAATACCTGTGAAATACTGCAGGTCCTCTAAGCTCTTGACGGAAGTATTATTCAGGAATGTGACGCCCACATCTGTTACGCGTGCCAACTCTCCCGCAACAATTTCACCGTCGTTATCCTGATCCCAAAGAGTAACTGCAATTGTGCGCATAGCTTTGTCTGCAAAGTTTATATAGCCAAGTTTTTGACGAAGGGTATACTGTGCCTCTTCGATTTCAGCCAATGTGCTCTCCATGTTATAATAAACAGCTTGTTCCTTAGCTACGCTGAGTCGCTTCTTAATTGCTGTTTCCAGCAACTTACCTAGCACCTCAGCAGCCGCAAAACGCTCTTGTTCTATAGCATCGTAGGGCACAAAAGCCCACTGGCAATTCGTCGGAGAAAGGACATAAGGCACGTCACTAAACAGTGCGTAGGTCGGTGAACGGAAATTATTTGCATGATCCAGTTGTACGCCAAGGTATTGCCCCATGACATAATCGGTCTGGCTCGAAGGCACCTGAATCGTGTAAATATTGTCGCCAATGTCCTCAATCTTCCAATAGGCTGCAGTTGTGAGACTCGACGCATCGACGAAACATGCGCGGATGCCCGAGCCGACACGGTTATCGGAAGATGTACGGAATAGCCAATGACGGTTCGGATCATCATTGTCGTTAGTATAAAAATAATACACTCCTTCAGCCATATTGCTACTGCGCCGCACCTGGAAGCGCATCGGTTCGTCGCCAACCACCGCCTGAGTGCCGTAAGCTTCACCCCTCGTCAAGAAGCGCCCGGTTCCGACATGATACAGATAGTAGTCCTTGTTCGTCTCCATCTCTGCAAAGTTTCCTCGCGTGAGATGATGCAGCTCAGCGAGTTTCCCGAAACCCTGCCATTCCTCATGGCCTTCATAATAGGCACGTGTTCCTTGAATGACATATAAGGTAGCGGGTGACAGGTCAATGTCCTTGAACATGGACGTACCGACCGTCATAGTTTGGGGACGTGGATTTTTTACGGTCACAGATGTCAGTTTCGTGCAACCGGCAAATGCCTCCTTGCCTATGGAGGAGAGAGCATAAGGCAACTCTATGGAGGTGAAAGCCAAACAATCTTGGAATGCGCTCACCCCAAGTTGAAGGACAGAAGCTGGAATCGTCAGGTTCGGCAGCACACGGCATCCATAAAAAGCCGAATCTCCGATAGAAACAAGCATGTCTGGCAATGAGACATTCTTCAACGCACGACATCCCTTAAAAGCACGGTCACCTATTTTCTTCAGCTTTTTCGGCAACTTTATCGTATTCAGTGATGTACATCCGTTGAAAGCATCGTCAGCAATGGTGGTCAGCCCCGTGAAATAGTACAATTCTTCAAATGTTGTAAATCGCTTACCCATGAAAACATTGCCCAAATCTGTCACAGCAGCAGCTTCGCCATAGGTAAACTTCTTGTCACCATCCAAATCCCATGTTTCAACACATATCCTCTTCAGGGTAGCATTGCTGATTACTAGTTCCTTGGAACTATAGTCCGTAGGCTCGCAACCAACGACGGCATTCTGATTATCTGTGTAGCCGCTACCGTCTTCGCTTCCACCAATGCCCTGCTGACCAGGCGTTAAAGCGGTGAGCTTATAGAATCCATTGGAAGCACCGCCCCAGCCCCAATTGATATGGAAGCAACCATTTTCATAGCCGTCACAGACAAAAGCGTGACCCGCTTTGGCATTATAACCGCCTAGATAAACAACACGCCCGTTTGCCAATTCATTGTATAGCAGCGCATCCCATCCAACGGCATCATAGCTCGTCTGCCATTCAATGCGTGCTGTGCTGTAACCAAAGTAGGTATTAAATGCCCCTGGCACTTCTGCTGGTTGTGCACCGGAGGAGTCGTCATAGTCCATATGAACTGCGGCACCGCAGTATTTCATCAACTGTGCCACGGCCTGCTTCTGAACTCCTGTAGCAGAACCACCATAAGAATTGAGCATATTCTTCCAGTCGATAATCGAGCCCTCGGGAATACTCTCAACTTGAAGTTTCTGCGTCCAGGTAGTGTAAGCTGGAATCGTTGCCTGCAACTCATCCACAGACTTCTCATGATGGAAGTATAAAACCTGCGCCATGGCGGTTGCTACACAACCGGTGGCGGTGGCAGCACCATTCGATTTGCGGGGTGTCAAATCGTTATATGGCGCGGATTGATTCCACCGCGTGGTCAACATCTCAGCTATGGCAGGGTGAGAAGGCACATCTGCAGTAACGATGCCAGGATTATTGAGCAAATAGCGGACTTGACGGTCCTGAGCATCAAGCCAGCTACGCATATTATCTGGGATTTCGTTATAGTCAAACTCGCCTTCATCGGTATATCCAAGGACGCCATCTACACGGTCATCTGCAGCAACAAGGACGAAGCCTTGATTATCACCACGGTTAAAAGCATAATAAGTAACATCCTGCTGAGTGGAAATAGCACGAGGCGCAAGTTTCCTTTTATTCACCACAGGTGCCAACTTGTGACTGCCGATACGGTTGTAAAGATAACGTTCTGCCTTCTGTCTGGCTTGTTCCTGTGTAATAGGTTCAGCCAGTACACTCAAGATGCTCGTCACACATGCGAGCAAAAGCAAAAAAAGACGTTTTGAGTTCATTTTACTACAAAAAAGATGATTTTTCGGTGCAAAGTTAGAAAAAAAGTAAATCTGTCAATCTACATTTGCAAAAAATGTGTAGATTTGCAGGCAGAAAAGGACAGAACAGAGGACTTTAGGTCATGATTCGTTACACACACAGCGAGGAAATTGTAAACTCATGGAGCCATGCCGCAGGAATACTCATGGGAGTTGTTATCGGTGTGGTTTTTCTCGTGTGGTGCTTCCGCGCAGACGACCAATGGGCAGAGACCGCTGTCATACTTTATCTGGCGGGGATGCTGGCCAGCTACATCACGTCCACCGTCTATCACGCCATTCCCCAGAGATGGCCCTCTCGCGAAGTGTGGCGCCGGTTCGACCACGCTGCCATCTATTGGCACATCGCAGGCAGCTATTCCCCCATCACGCTCATCGCCATGCGCGACAGTGGTTTGTGGGGGTGGGGGCTGTTCTGCTTCGTCTGGCTTGCAGCCATTGCGGGAACTGTCGTCAGTTTTATCCATCTCAAAGAGCACAGCCACCTCGAAACGGCCTGCTACATCCTTATGGGACTCACGGTGCTTGTGGCCTTCAAGCCACTCCTCAACTGTGTAGAGCCCATTGCTGTGGGCTGGCTCATCGCAGAAGGAGTGATGTACATCACTGGCGCCATCGTCTATGCTTGTTCCCCGAACCGCGCATTTATGCATTCCGTTTTCCATTTTTTCGTACTTGCAGGGAGTGTATGCCATATTATGTGTGTATGGAATGTCCTCATACAATACTTATAACTAAATACTTATAACTAACACTTAAACCACGACTCTTTATCATTATGAAAAAATTATTCACTATCCTCCTGACGTTCTCACTCCTTCTTTGCCCGTACAGCATCTCGGCGAAGAAGGGGATTTACGACATTACCGTCCGCGATGCCACCGGCTCCGAACAATCCCTCAAGCAGTACAAGGGAAAAGTGATGCTCATCGTCAATACCGCCACACGCTGCGGTTTTACACCACAATATACTGAGCTACAGGCGCTCTACGAGCGCTTTGCGCCGAAAGGGTTCGTCATCCTTGACTTTCCATGCAACCAGTTCGGTGAGCAAGCACCTGGAACCATCGATGAAATCCATGATTTCTGTACACTCAACTTTAAGATTTCATTTCCCCAGATGGACAAGATTGATGTCAATGGCCCCCTGGCTTCCGACCTCTTTACATTCCTAAAAGCTGCACAGCCCTTCCACGGCTTCGACCTGCAGGACAAGACAGGCAAATACATGGATCAGATGCTGCGCAAGCAGGATCCTGCCTACGACCAGAATGCCGACATCAAATGGAACTTCACCAAGTTCCTCGTTGATCGCAAAGGTCGCGTCCTACGCCGCTTCGAGCCCACCGAGAACATTCAGGACATTGTCCGCGCCATCCAAGAGCTTATCAAATAAAAAGCGACAAGGGCTATATCAAAGTACAAGTAACATCCTAACACAACGAATTTGACGAATTTAACGAATTACTTAGGTGTATAGAAGAAGACAAACATTTCTATAATTCGTATAATTCGTGTAATTCGTTGTAGAATACAACAAGGGGCTGTGCCGCGTTTGACACAGCCCCTTGTTTTATTGAATGAATCAATTAGAGGTTGGGATTGTCCTTACCCCAGTCAGCTACGGCAGGAATGATGCCAAGACCGATGATTTCATCGCGCATCTTCTGCAGGTGCTCATAGGATGCCTGCAGGGCTGCCATTTCCTCAGCCGTTCCCTCGGGAGCGGTGAAGTGGACACCGTCCTTGTCGATGACGCTGGGCATAGCCATCATCACATTCTTGAAGCCGAAGGCATTCACGTAGCAACCAGCGGGCCAGGTGAAGGGCTCGCCGCCCATAGCGCCCTCGATCATCTTCACAGCCTGATAAGCAGGGCTCTGGAAGGAGCTGCGACCACGCAGCTTGATGATATTGCTACCACCCTGAGTGGTCATGTGCTTGATTTCTGCCCAACGCTCAGCGCTAAGGGGAAGTTCGCAAAGGGGCTTTCCATCGATGAGAGCCTTGCTGGCAAACACAGCCATTTGCTCGCCGTGACCGCCATAGGTGTAAGCATTGGTTACCTTATCCTGCTGCACACCGAATTCTTGTGCCAACTGCTGTTGCAGACGGGTGCTGTCGAGAGCAGCCAATGAGGTTAATTGATTAGGCTTCAATCCAGAGTGGATGAGAGCTGTCAAAGCGGTTACATCAGCAGGGTTGAAGATGACGACTACGTGATTCACATCAGGACAGTACTTCTTGATGTTCTCGCCGAAGTCGGCTGCAATCTGGCAGTTGCCCTTTAGCAAATCCTCACGGGTCATTCCTTCCTTACGGGGAGCACCGCCGCTTGAGATAATGTACTTAGCACCTGTGAAAGCCTCAGCGGGATCAACGGTGTAGGAGATGTTAGCGCCAGGGAAAGCGCAATGACACATCTCATCGTAAACTCCATGAACGCCGGGCTCATAGATATCATATAGGCAGATATTAGGTGTCAGTCCCAGCATCAGCACACTCTGTACCATGTTTGAACCAATCATTCCACCGGCACCAACAATCACAAGTTTGTCATTTGTTAAATACTTCATGAGCTTTTGAATTTATTAGTTTAATAGTTAGTGGTTTTTGAATATTTGAGTTTTATCAGTTATTTTCAGGGCAAAAGTAGTGAATAATTCACAAAACACAAATCACAAATCACAATTATTTTTCCTTTTCAGTTCTTTTTTTCCTCTTTGACTTCGTTTTTTCTCTTTTCTCTTTTCCTTTTTAATTATAATGCCTACTTTTGTGCTCTAAAGTTAGACTTTATACCCTTATGACCGCTCATCAAAAAAACATCACACAACGCGTGGAAAGGTTGCGCGCTTGGATGCGCGAACACGGTCTGTATGGCTACATCTTTCCGACCAGCGACCCTCATGCCAGCGAATACGTTCCTGATTACTGGAAAAGCCGCGAATGGATTACCGGGTTCAACGGCTCGGCAGGAACGGCTGTAGTAACCCTCACGCGCGCCGCCCTATGGACCGATAGCCGCTATTGGTTGGCTGCCGAGGATCAGACTGCCGGAACGCCCTTTGAGGTAATCCGTTGCAACCGGAATCAGGTGACAGGCGATGAGATTGCCGACTGGCTTGCCAAGGATAAACATCTTTCAAATATTATAGACGAGGAATATATCGCTATCAATCCATGGATAACGAATGTGGATTTTGCCGAAGAGCTAAAGGAGAGCCTGTATTCCTGCCACACGTTGTTGGAGGACGGCCTCGTCTTCTACGCCCCCTCAGAAGATGACGACCCAGAAGATGGAAAGAGCATCTTCACCCTAGCTTATGATGCTGAGGCAGACCTATGGGCTGAACGCCCGCCACTACCCGATACGCCGGTGGAACTGCATTCGCTTGAGTTCACAGGCCGCACGGCACAAGACAAGATGAATGCAATCCGAGAGGCCGTCGAAGGCGATGTTATCATCATTACCCAACTCGACGAGGTGGCATGGACACTCAACCTACGCGGTGGCGATGTCCACTGCACGCCTGTATTCTTGGCCTACCTGCTTGTCATGCCTTCCGAAGCCGTGTTGTATGTCGAGCCGCACAAGCTGTCAGCCGAAGTGAAAGCCTACCTTCAAGAAATAGGTGTTCGTGTTCGTCCCTACCAATGCATCGCACGCGACCTTTATACAGGGCGAGCCGGTGACCTGAGCCTCAAGGACGAGCGGTTACGCTACGACCCGACCGTGACCAATTTGGTGGTGAAGAGAGCCATCGAAGTAGGCCTATACACTATTGAACCGACCACGGAGACTTCGCCTATTCCACTCCTACGTGCCATCAAGAACGAAACCGAGATTGCGGGATTCCGCAGAGCGATGCTAAAGGACGGCATCGCGATGGTGAAGTTCATGAGATGGCTGACATCTGGACAATGGACAATGGACAACGGGCAATGGAGAATGGATGGGGAAATCGTGACAGAACTCACCGTTGACCGCAAGCTCACCTCCTTGCGTGCCGAACAGCCCGGCTTCCGCGAGCTTTCGTTCGACACGATTGCCGCCTACGGACCTCACGCAGCTATTGTACACTACGAGGCAACGCATGAAACCGACGTTCCGCTGGAACCGCACGGTCTGTTGCTGCTTGACAGCGGTGCACAGTATCTGGATGCCACAACAGACATTACCCGTACTATTCCACTCGGTCCGCTTAGCGATGAGGAACGTCTCGACTACACGCTTGTTCTTAAAGGACATATCCGCCTCGCTACAGCCGTTTTTCCTCAAGGTACCACTGGTACGCAACTCGATGTGCTCGCACGCTATGCCATGTGGCAGCACCACAAGAACTACGGTCACGGTACCGGTCACGGTGTTGGCAGCTACCTCAGCGTCCACGAGGGTCCTCATCAGTTCCGTATGAACTATGTTCCCACGCCCCTTCAGGCAGGCATGACCGTCACCATCGAGCCCGGCATCTACATTGCTGGCCGCCATGGCGTGCGCATTGAGAACACGATGCTTATCCTGCCTCACACTGGGCTGGACGAGGATAGCAATTGGTTCCATTTAGAGCCCCTCACCCTCTGTCCCATTGATACGTCACCAATCATCCGAGAGTTTCTATTGCCCGATGAAATCGAGTATCTGAACAACTACCATGCTCGCGTACGCGAAGCGCTCCTGCCCCATCTCACTGACGAGGCAGACCGCCAATGGCTCATCGCTCACACCGAGGCTGTAAAAAACTAAGGTTTGGGCAATAGGTCCATCTGATAAGTAGTGCGGAGGACCCGGAACTCCGTCCGGCGGTTCAGCGCATTGCAGAGTTCGCGCTGTTCCTCAGGCAGGGCAAGGATAAAGTCCTCGGTGAGTGTGTCACCTTCATGGAGGAACGGGTACTGCTCGGCAATGCGGCGCTTGACGACTTTCGGCCGGCTCTCACCATAGCCCTTGGGGGTCACGCGATCGGCAGCTATACCATGCTGAATCAGATAATGGACAACGCTCTCCGCACGACGCTGACTCAATCGCTCATTATATTCATCGTTGCCGCGGTAGTCGCAGTGTGCACTGAGCTCGATGGTGATGTTGGGATTCTCGTTCAGGAGTGTGACTAAGCTGTCGAGAGCTACCGTGCTGTCGTCGGTGAGCGCCGCACTGTCAAACTCATAGAAAACATTACGCACGAGCACAGGCGCAGAGATGCTTGCCAACGGGAACTGGAGGACATACTCGCGGCTAACGCTTGAAGTATCCACGCTGAGTTGTTCCATGTGGTTCAGGTAGCCTTTGCAAGAGCCCAGAAAAATATACTCAACCCGCGGCTGGACAATGACTGTGAAGGAACCGTCTCCACGCACGCTAAGCTTCTGATTCGTTCCATCATTGCCTATCATGTGGACAACACCGGATGGCAACTCGTAGCCATCCTTCTCATATACCCAACCCTTAACTGTCTGCAGCACCTCGGGGCACTCGAAGCTCATCAAATGGTCCCATCCACGGGCATCACCACGGTTCGTGGCAAAGTAACCCCGGTTATGGACACCCTCAAAAGTCATCCCGAAGTCATCACCAGCAGAGTTCATGGGAAATCCCATGTTCTTGACCGTCCACGTCCGCGTGACGCTGTCCTCTTTAGCCACGAAGAGGTCAAGACCGCCCATACCGGGATGGCCGTCGCTGGAGAAATACAAATCTCCGTTAAACCGGAAGGTAGGGAAAAGTTCATCGCCAGGTGTGTTGATGGGCGCCCCCAGGTTCTCTACGCCACCCAACACGAGTCCGTCGATGCTGACACGCCAGATATCTTTACCACCATGCCCGCCCGGCATATCACTCACAAAATAGAGCCAGCGTCCGTCGGGCGAGACCGCTGGATGCGCAAAGCATGAGAGCGTATCCCTTGAGATTCTCACCTCCTGCGGCTTCGACCAAGAAGCATCGGAGCGCTGCGACGTACAAATCTGGGCATAGCGGGGATAGTCTGGGTCAGCGGTGCAACGGGTCAAATACATTGTTCTGCAGTCGGGCGTGAAGCAACAGGCCCCTTCATCCAGCTCAGAGTTGAGGTCTCCTTCCACGACTTCCGGTGTGCTCCACTTGCCTTTGTCATCCTTTTTGCTCCATACGATATCGGCATATTTTGTGCCAGTGATGCCACTGAGATCTTCGCCAGTAGCTTGCGGACGCGTAGATGTCCAATAGAGCTGATCCCAGCTGTCACCAAAAAGGGCTGGTGAGAAGTCAGAGCGGCGGGAATTGAAGACGGGCTCTTTCTTGATGGTGTGGAGGGTGGGCCTCTGTTTCATCAACGGCGCCTGTCGGCAACCGATAATACCGTTCATGGCTAATGTATCATCGCCTCTACTGCGCGACGGCATGTGCGAAGCAGCTTCAAGATAGGATTCATAGGACTTGATGGCAGCCTTGTAATCGCCATTTTTATGTAGCAGACGCGCCAGCTTGAGGGTTGCATCCACGATAGCTTCCTCAGCAAGGCTGTCAGCAGGTATAGGCTCTAAAAAATCTGCGAGCGTGACATCCTCCGCGGGCGCTTCTACGACCTTGGCGCCACTGCGTCTTTTCGTGGCACGTGGTTGTTTCGCAGGCTTCTTAGCTGCCTGCTTTTCAATCTTCTTCTTGACTGCTTCTTCGGCTAATTTATGACGGTCGGCCATCGCTTTCTCTGTATAGCGGATTCCGTTCTGATAGGCGCCGATAGCTTTGGCTGTGTAATTAATGCGGCGATAACACTCAGCCATCTTCAGAGCCCTCTCGCCACGTTTGTCGCGATACTTGGTTGCGGTCTTGGAGTAGGCCGAACGGTACTCTGCTGCAGCATCATAGTATTCTCCCAAAGCAAAATACTGATCACCCTTTTTCATACTGGTCTCCGCACTGCAAGAGACGAGAAGAAGAATGGAAAGATATAAAAAATGAAAGATTAAAAGATGAAAGGGAAGACGACAGACAAGACAGTGACGGACCATCTTGCGCAAACGCATTCTATCAAAAGAGAGGCAATCTTTCAAGGCTTCAATCTTTAACTTCGCTGACATTCAAATTTATAACGCGTGGCGCGCCAAATTATTGTGTCGATGCGGCTGTCACGTGGCGGTTTGTATTGTCACTGAGGACTGCCATCACGAGCTCCGTAACCATCTGCTTCAGTTCCTCGATGAAAGTTTTGGCATCGTATTCGCAGCGCTCTATCTGCCGCAGTTTGCGTTCCCAAATTCCAGTAAGTTCGGCGCTTTTGAGCAATTCCTCATGAATGAGGCCTATGAGTTCAATACCCGTGGGCGTGGGTGCTAAGCTCTTCCGCACACGACGAATATAGCCGCGTTTGAACAATGTTTCAATAATGGCAGCACGTGTTGAGGGACGCCCGATACCATTCTCCTTGAGGGCATCACGCAGTTCTTCGTCCTCAACAAGCTTTCCTGCGGTCTCCATCGCCCGCAGGAGAGTTGCTTCGGTGTAAGGTTTCGGCGGTGTGGTCTGTTTCTCGGCCAGATTGGGAGTGTGGGGACCGCTCTCACCTTTTTTGAAAGCCGGGAGCGTGCGCTCCTCGTCCTGCTGGCGGTCCTCATCGGCAGGAGCGGCATCATCGGTTTTCTTCTTCTCCCACAGGACACGCCAGGCGGGATCTGTGATTCGCTTTCCCGAAGCGCGGAAGGGAATGACATCATCAAAGGTTGCCACGTGCAATCCCTCTCTTCTGACCTCACCCAGCACAGTTGTCTGCTCAAACTTACATTCCGGGTAGAAGACGCCGATGAAACGGCGGGCTATAAGATCATAGACTCGTTTCTCCATATCTGTCAACGCCGCGTTCACAACGGGGACATGAGTTGGAATAATGGCGTGGTGGTCAGTGACTTTTGAATTGTCAAACACCTTGGAGCTCTTGGACAGAGGTTTTCCAGTGTTCAAGAGCGGCTGGATAAAGCCAGCATAGGGTGTCATGGCAGCCAGAATCTGCGGGCACTTGGGATATATGTCGGTGGGAAGATAGGTTGTGTCCACACGAGGATAGGTAGCCACTTTTTTCTCATAGAGACTTTGGATTAGCTGCAGTGTCTGCTCTGCGGAGTAACCGAACTTTTTGTTGCACTCTACCTGCAGCGAGGTGAGGTCGAAGAGGCGGGGAGGCGCCTCCTTACCACTCTTCTTTTGCACATCGGTGATGGTGAACGGGAGCTCACGTATGGCAGCCAGCGCCTGCTCGCCCTCCTCCTGGGTTTTGAATCCCCTGTCGCCTTCCTCCATGACAGCCGTGAAAGTGGTGTCACGATAGATTGTGGTCAGAACCCAATATGTTTCCGGTTTGAAATTGTCAATCTCCTGCTGACGGCTGACGATGAGTGCCAGCGTGGGGGTCTGAACACGACCTATGCTAAGAATCTGCCGATTGACACCGTACTTCAGGGTATAGAGACGCGTCGCATTCATTCCGAGCGTCCAATCGCCAATGGCACGACAGAGGCCTGCCTCGTAGAGGCTCTGGTAGTTGCTCTGGTCCTTGAGCGTATGAAAGCCCTCACGGATGGCTTCTTCTGTCAATGAGGATATCCATAGTCGCTGCACAGGGCAGCGTGCTCCAGCCTTCTGCATCACCCAACGTTGGATGAGTTCTCCCTCTTGCCCCGCATCGCCGCAGTTAATGATGGCGTCAGCAGCCTGCATAAGTTTCTCAATGATAGCGAACTGTTTTTCAATGCCCTTATCGTTCTTTAATTTGATGCCGAAACGGGGCGGAATCATCGGTAATTGCGACAGGCTCCAGGACTTCCACAACGGCGAGTACTCACCCGGCTCCTTCAGCTCGCAAAGATGGCCAAAAGTCCAAGTGACCTGATAACCATTACCCTCCAGAAAACCGCCACGGTCCTGTTTGGCTCCCAACACATTTGCGATATCGCGCGCCACGGATGGTTTTTCTGCAATACAAACAATCATACCAGGGTCAAGCTATCAGGGTTAATGGTTATGAGGCGGCGCTTGTAAAGGTCTCCAACAGCTTTTTTGAACACTTTCTTGCTAACACCAAAAACGGCATAGATTTCTTCGGCTGGGCTCTTATCACCAAGCGTTGTGCGCCCGCCGTTGAGGCGCAAGTGATTGAGCAGTGTATCACTGAAGTCAACGACGGCTTTCTGCCCTTTCTTCTGGAGCGAGAGGTCTATCTTGCCGTCGGGTCGCACCTGCTTGACATAAGCCATGAGGCGGTCACCGCTGTGAAGCGGACGGAATATTTCATCATCGTAAAGCAGACCGGCAAACCGATTGTCGATGATAGCCTTGAAACCCAAGTCTGTCTTCTGCCAAATCAGGATTTCCACCTCATCGCCACCGTGGTAGGGCGGGAAACAACTGTCAAGGTAGCGCTCCACCTTGGCCGAGGCTACGATACGATATGTCTCCTCATCAATATGCAAATGAACAAGATAGCTCTTGCCTTTCTGCATTTTCATCTTCTGCTCACGGAACGGCACGAAGAGGTCCTTCATCAGGCCCCAGTCAAGGAACGCTCCATAGTTGTTGACCCATGCCACCTGCAACCAGGCGAAATCGCCCACCTGTGCTTTCGGCGTCTCGGTGGTGGCGATGAGTCGTTCCTCATGGTCGAGATAGACAAAGACATCGATTTCATCGCCCACTTGAAGTCCTTCTGGCATATAGCGGTTAGGGAGCAGAATGTCCTCTGGTCCGCCACTGAGGTAGGCTCCGTGCTCGGAAAGATGATCAACAGTAAGGCGATTGAAACGCCCCAAGCGCAGACGGTTCCCGCCTTCTTTCTGCTGGAGAGAGCTTTCAGTGTTTTTGTCCGTGTTTATCCTATTCATGATGTTGTTTCTGCTTCAGATTAATCATTTCTCATCTATAGCGATTTGTGGGGAGGGCACCTGCATAACCATTCCGTCCTTCATGTGAATCGTGCGGTCGGTGGTGGCGGCTAACTGTTCATCGTGGGTCACAATGACGAAGGTCTGCCCCATTTCATCGCGCAGACGGAAGAAAAGAGCATGGAGTTCCTCCTTGTTGGCCGTGTCGAGGCTGCCACTGGGCTCATCGGCCAGCACCACAGCGGGCTTGTTCACTAATGCACGCGCCACAGCGACACGCTGTTTCTCACCGCCCGATAGTTCTGCCGGCTTGTGGTCGGCGCGCTCGCTCAGTCCCATGAAAGCCAGCAATTCCTCAGCACGTGATCGAGCCGCCTTGCGGCTGGAGCCTGCTATGAGAGCCGGAATCATGACATTCTCCAAGGCCGTGAACTCAGGCAGCAATTGGTGGAACTGGAACACAAAACCTATCTGGCGGTTGCGGAAACGGGCCATAGCGCTCTCCCCCAGCCTGCTGACATCAGTGCCGTTGATGACGACGCTGCCACTGTCAGCTGTGTCAAGTGTGCCCGCTATCTGCAAGAGCGTGGTCTTTCCGGCACCGCTGGGCCCCACGATGCTGACAACCTCTCCCTTGGCTATGTCAAGGTCGATACCCTTCAGCACCTTCAGCGAGCCGAAAGACTTTGTGATGCCTCGCAGGCTTATACAGATTTCCTGATTCTCCATATCGTTGTCTGTTATTTTAGTTTCCCCAGCCATTTCTCCAGCAGCATCTTATGTTGCGTGACACTTTGTCCGTTGGGAGCAAACACAGAAAGTGACTCCTGCGGATCGCCGTACTGGTCGGGGTATAAGAGGATGACGTTTGTCTTAGCGTAGTGCCGGGCGATATAAGCAGGCACGGTGTTCAATGCTGGCGTGTGGGAGATGAATCCCGAGCGAGAGGTGACAATGACGAGCAGGTGGTCAGGGTTGATCTCTACGGGCAGGCGGTTGAGGCAAGCCCCGAAGCCGCTCTCGACGCGCATCTCCACGATGACAGAGGGGTGCTGCTGGCGCAGGTACTCCTGAATGTAGTGCCCCGTGTCGCCGCAGGTGTGGAAGCGCATGGGCTGTCCTGTCTGCTCACCGATACGGCACAGGTGCTCCAGCCATTTATAGAAGCCCACCTCGTACTCTGCCATCGGAGGCACAGCCACAACAATACGGCGTACAGTGCCTGGCGGCATCAATAGGCGCACAAGCAGCACCTCGCGGTGTGTTGTGGAAAGGACACTCTGTGTGACGAAGCCTAATTTATTGGCTGGCAGGCCGTCGTCCGTCTCGTGATAGCCCATTATCACCTCTCCTGCGTCAACCTCTTTCATAGCATGAGTGATGGCGCTGGAGACATTGGAACTGATGCGGCTCATGGTGGACATCCTGACATTCGCGGCTGCTGCAATCTCCTTGGCTTTCTCAAGATTCTGCTGCCCCTGCACTCGCAGGAGATCATCGGGATCGTCGTCCATCGACACCGAGAGGCCCATGAAACTGTCAGCGATGAGGGGGTTGCGGATCATCATCGACAACTGTGTGAGGACATCCACACTTTTGGGATGGGAGTAGGCTGTCAGGCACTTTCCGTGGTAACTGCCTCGGTTGCGTTCCAGTTCTGTGGTGCGCAGCGCCAATGCACGCGCTGCTCTGCCAGTGGCCAGCGAGCTGATGATACACGAGAAAAGTATCAGCAGCACGGTGGCATTCAGCACCTTCTCATCCATGAGAGCAACGCCAGGCTGCGTACCAATCATCACGATAGCCAGAGCGCCTGCAGCATGAGAATTGGTGAGGCCGAACATCATCAGACGATCTACACGTGGAAGGCCCTTCAGCCTCTGCATCAGCAATGCTGCCAGCCATTTACCCAGCGTAGCAATGCCGATAAACACGGTACAAAACGCGATCATCGAGGAGTCACGCACGAGAATCGTGACATCGATGAGCATCCCGACGCCCACCAGGAACCACGGTACAAACAAGGCATTGCCCACAAATTCCACGCGAGACATCAGTGGGCCGCCACGCGGGATGATGCGGTTGAGCACAAGACCGGCCAGAAAAGCGCCTAACAGGCCCTCAAGCCCCACAATCACCGCCAAGCAAGCACTGATAAACAGCATCAGCAGCACAAATATATATTGTGTCACAGCATCCTCGTTGCGCCGCAAAAACCAGCGTCCGATTTTCGGGAAAGCATAGGCCACCGCCGCTATGTAAAGCGATATTCCACAGACAAAGCGACACCAGTAGAACACGTCTCCGCCGCCTCGTTCATTCTGCACCACAACGGCCAGAACCAAGAGCGCAGCGAATGAGGCGATGGCCGTACCCATGATGGCATAAGCGACACTGGGGTGCTTGCCCAAGCCGTAGCGTCCCACAATAGGAAATGTCACTAGCGTGTGGGAAGCCAGGATACAGCTGAGCAGCAGGGCCGTCTGCGGACCCTGCTCGAGCCACCAGCGAGCCACTGCATATCCCAGCACGAAAGGCACGGCAAACGTCAGTACGCCGAACCACGTACCGTTCCACCCGTGGCGGCGGAAACTGCCCATGTCCATTTCCAGTCCGGCAAGGAACATGATATAGTAAATGCCCACCTGTCCGAATAGCACAAACGAAGCATCCCGAGCCAGGATATTCATCCCATGCTCACCCAACAGGACGCCTGCCAGAATGAGCCCTATGAGATGCGGCACATGCAAGCGCCGAAACACGATCGGCGCCAACAGCAGAACGAAGAGCATCACGAGGAAGATCCACGTCGGAGATGTAATCATTGGTGTCATTGCGGGTGCAAAGATAGGAAAAAGATGATAGATTAAAGATGAAAGACGAAAAGATTTAATCTCATTTTACATTTTTTCGTCTTTCATCGTTCAACGCTATTTCCCTTCCATTCGCGCCGTTTTTCTTTTCTCACCTCCTCTTTTCGCTGTCCACGATGCTTTTTTCATCATTCTTGATTCTTTTTTCATCAGAAAGTTGTACCTTTGCGCCCGCAATACGTTAAACGTTAAACGAATAAGAAATCAAACGCTAAACGAACATGAAAGTAGCAATCGTAGGCGCCAGCGGTGCCGTAGGTCAAGAGTTTCTCCGCGTTCTCGACGAGCGCAACTTCCCCATCGACGAGCTGGTGCTCTTCGGCAGCCAGCGTAGCGCCGGCCGCAAATATACGTTCCGCGGTAAGGACTATGAAGTGAAGTTGCTACAGCACAACGACGACTTCAAGGGCGTGGACATCGCTTTCACATCTGCCGGCGGCGGCACCTCCAAGGAGTTTGCCGAGACCATCACCAAGTACGGCGCCGTGATGATTGACAACTCCAGCGCCTTCCGCATGGATGAAGATGTGCCCCTCGTAGTACCCGAGTGCAACGCCGAGGATGCCCTCAACCGGCCTCGCGGCATCATCGCCAACCCCAACTGCACAACCATCATGATGGTCGTCTGTCTGCAGCCGCTGGAGAAGATTAGCCACATCAAGCGCATCCACATCGCCAGCTACCAGGCCGCCAGCGGTGCCGGTGCCGCAGCCATGGCAGAGCTCGAACAACAGTACCGCGCCGTGCTCGACGGCAAGGAACCTCCTGTGGAGAAGTTCGCCTACCAGCTGGCCTACAATGTGATTCCGCAAATCGACGTCTTCACCGACAATGGTTACACGAAGGAAGAGATGAAGATGTTCAACGAGACACGCAAAATCATGCACACCGATGCCGCCTGCTCGGCCATGTGCGTGCGTGTGCCCTCGCTGCGCAGCCACTCCGAAGCCGTGTGGATAGAGACTGAGAAACCCATCACGCCGGAGCAGGCGCGCGAAGCCTTTGCCAAGGCGGATGGCGTGACACTGGTCGATGACCCCGCCAATAAGAAGTACCCGATGCCCTTGTTCACTGCAGGCCTCGACGATGTCTTCGTGGGCCGCATCCGCAAGGACCTCGCCAATGAGAACGGACTCACCTTCTGGCTCTGCGGCGACCAGATCAAGAAGGGTGCCGCCCTCAACGCCGTGCAGATAGCTGAGTACTTGCTCAGAGTTGGCAACATCAAGTAAACGTCTTCACCATAGCTTCATCATCCTACGACCGTAACATTCACGTCTTGTTCACATAAGACGTAGCATCTTCCGGCATAAGATGTAGCATCTTCTGTGCTTAAGATGCAGCATCTTCCGAACGTAAGATAAAGAGGCTTCTTGCGTAAGATTAGGCAAGCGATACTCTTTCATCAGTAATTAAGAAAAGGGGCTGTGTCGTTCAATCGACACAGCCCCATCATATATCAGTTTGAAGTAGCTGTTACTTGACGTACTCAGCCAGATCGGTAAGGCGCATATCACCCTTGCGGAGGAAGGTATCGTGCATTGCGAAAGCTGCGCTGAGGCAGTGGTGCGTATGCCCGCTGTACTTCTCTGCATAACGGAGGTAGTCACGGAGCAGAGGCTGATAATCGGGATGAGCCACCTTGATGAGTTCCTCGGCCTTCTCCATGGCGCATTTGCCACGCAGGTCAGCCACGCCGTACTCGGTGATGACGGCGTCCACAAAGTGACTGGTGTGGTCGATGTGGCTGGCGAAAGGAACGATACTGGAGATGGCGCCGCCCTTGGTGGTGGAGCCACAGGTGAAGATGCTGAGGTAGCTGTTGCAGGTGAAGTCAGCGCTACCGCCGATGCCGTTCATCATCTTTGTGCCGCAAATCTTGGTGGAGTTCACGTGACCATAGATGTCTGCTTCGATGGCGGTATTGAGAGAGCACACGCCAATTCGCGCAATGACCTCAGGATTGTTGGAGATCTCCGAGGGACGCAACACGAGCTTATCCTTGAAGAAGTCAATATCATCATAGATGCCTTTCAGGCACTCGTTGGTGACGGTCAGCGAGCAGGCACTGGCACTGAGCACGCGGCCTTCGCGCATGAGCTGCACGGGAGCGTCCTGAAGCACCTCTGTATAGATATTGAAGTTAGGCACTTCGGTGCTGTGGCCGAGAGCGCCAAGGACTGCGTTGGCACCGCTGCCTACACCGCTCTGAAGATTCAAGAAAGTGGGAGGAATCTTACCCTCGCGCATGTTCTGAACGAGGAAGTCGGCCACGTTCTGACCAATCTTGGTGGTGATGGGATCCGGATCTTTGAAAGCACGTGCTTCATCGGGGATGTTACACTCAATGATACCAAGGATGCGGTCTGCATCTACTTCTACATAAGGCTTACCGATGCGGTCGCTGGGCTTGGTGATGTTAATCGGTGTACGGTAAGGGTGGTACTCAATTTCATAGACATCGTGCAGGCCCTTACTCTTAGGGCTATGGAAGGCGTTGAGTTCCACGAAGATACCGCGCTTTGCCAGACGGCATACGGTGGGGCTGATACCACCGGCGGCGGTCAGGAAGATATGTGCCTTGGAACCGTGAATCTCCACGTCGCAAGCCTCGATGATAGCCCAGTCCACATCGCCGAGATAACCCTGACGAATCTGTGTAGCCATATTGGAGAGATTCAGGTCTGTGTAGCGAATCTCATTGAGGTTGACGTGCTTGCGGAAGTCGGGATTGGTGGTGTAGGGAGCACGCAGGCCGATAGCCTGCTCGTTGGCAAGCATACCGTCGCAGCTCTGTCCCGTGCTGGCACCAGTGAAGATGTTAACTTTGAAAGGACGTCCTGCTTCGTGCTCTGCGTGAGCTTTCTTTGCCACCTCAGCGGTGACGCACTTGGGCACGCCGGCAGGTGTGAAGCCTGAGAGACCCAGCGTGTGGCCATTCTCAATCATTGCTGCGGCTTCGGCAGCCTGAATACGTTTGATTTCCATTGAGTTTATGCTAAAATATCGTTTTGCGGCTGCAAAGGTAGTCATAATTTATGATTTAACGCCTCTAAGCAGCAAAATATTTCATCGTTGAGGGTCATCGTACTGGATTTGGAGAGCTTCCAACCGCTGATGAAGCTGCTTCTGAACTCCTTCCATGCTGGGCTGACCATACAGATTATGCAGTTCGTGCGGGTCGGTCTTCAGGTCGAAGAGTTCCCAAGCGTCGATGTCGTGCCCATAGAAATGAATGAGTTTGTAGCGGTCCGTGCGAATGCCATAATGGCGGCGAACAGCGTGCTCGGCCGGATATTCATAATAGTGGTAGTAGATAGCATCGCGCCACTGCTTGACGGCTTTCTTGTCAGCCTTGGTAGCAGCCTTCCCCTTGAGCAACGGAAGGAGGGATACACCTTGTATATCTGAAGGGATTGGAGCGCCTGCCAAGTCGAGGAAGGTGGGGGCGTAGTCAATGTTTTGAACCATTTCATCGACGATTCCGCGCCGTTCAAAGCCTTTGGGGAGGTGCATCACGAGGGGGGTGCTGAGACTCTCCTCGTACATGAAACGCTTGTCGAACCAACCATGCTCGCCCATATAGAAGCCCTGATCGGAGGTATAGACCACAAGTGTGTTATCCAAGAGGCCTTTCTGCTCCAGATAGTCGAGGACGCGCCCAACCTCCTGATCCAGCGAGTGCACGACCTTGGCATAGTCGCGCATATAACGCTGGTATTTCCACTCCAGCAGTTCGGCATCACGGCTTCCCGGTACACTGCTCTGTACCTGCAGCGGCCGGAAGTTATAGTCCTTGCCCCATTTCTCATAGAAGTCTCGCGAGAGGGGAACATAGAAGTCGTCATACTGTTTGCGCTCATCTTTTGAGAGCCGTCCTATCATACGTTCGTAAGCGCCTGAGTGAATGGTGGCAGGTGTCTCATCGTGACTGACAAACATCTTTGTGTCATAGACGATATCCATATCCTTGCCTATCTCCATCTCTGTCTTGGCAGCAGCTTCACGGGTTGCATAATCATCGTGGAACTCGGGCGGCAAGGGAAAAGCGGTGTCCTCGTAGAGCGTCAGGTCTTCGAGAGCAGGCAGCCACGCACGATGGCACGCCTTGTGATGGATGAAAAGGGCAAAGGGCTTCTCGCCTCTATGCTCCATCCACGCCAGCGCCTTGTCGGTGATGATGCGCGTGACATAACCGCTGTCCACAGCGTGAGTACCGTCCTGACGGATGAAGGTGGGATTATAGTAGTCCCCTTGTGCGGGCAGGATTTCCCAATGGTCAAAGCCGGTGGGAGTGCTGACGAGATGCCATTTGCCTATGAGCGCTGTCTCATAGCCGGCGGCCTGCAGCAGCTTGGGCATCGTCTGTTGAGAACCGTCAAAGACCCCGTGCTCGTTGTTGGTGAAACCGTTCTTGTGAGAGTGCTTTCCCGTGAGCATACAAGCTCGGCTGGGTCCGGAAAGCGAATTGGCGACGTAGCTATGTGTGAAGCGAACGCCGTCGCGCGCAATGCGATCGAGATTGGGCGTCTCCACAAAGCGCGTATCGTAGCACGACATCATCTGCGCTGTGTGGTCGTCCGTCATGATATAGACGATGTTGGGGCGCGCGGTCTGCGCCCACAGAGGAGCCTGCATCGACATCAGGAGCAGGAGGGAGGTTTCACGTTTCATGTACTTTAGGTCGGGTTAGTTGTTTCTGTTCATTTAGGTGTTGCAGCCTCGTTGTCGCACCGCCTCAAAGAGGAGTATAGCCGCCGAGACGGACACATTGAGCGAGTCCAGCTGTCCGAGCATCGGGATGCGGATATGCGCATCGGCGGCCTGCCGCCACTTCTCTGTCAGCCCCGTAGCCTCCGTGCCCATGACGATGGCTGTGGGGCCTTGCATATCAGTATCATAGTAGAGCTCGGAGTCCTGAAGCTGTGCCGTGAGGATACGGATGCCACGCTCTTTCAACCATGCGATGCAGTCCTCAGACGTACACGCAACGACGGGAACACTGAAGACAGCTCCGATGGAAGCGCGTATCAGGTTTGGATTATATAGGTCGGTCAGTGGGTCGCAGACGATGACAGCATCGGCTGCGGCAGCATCGGCAGAGCGCAACACAGCGCCCAGGTTGCCGGGTTTCTCCACAGACTCTAAGACAACGTAAAGGGGAGTCGCGCTCTCCAAATGGAGACTGTTGAGATCTCCGAGTGTAAGTGTCCTGGCACGCACAACAGCGACAACGCCTTCGGTGGAACCACGGTAGGCAATGCGCTCATAGACGTTTTGCGAGACGGCTTGCACGGGAAGGTTAACAGGCAGTTGCACACCCTCCAGTGCGAACACGCACGCCACCTCATATCCAGCTGTCAGGCAATGTTCCAGTTCGCGTCGGCCTTCGACCACGAACAAGCCGCTCTTGCGGCGCTCTGACGATTTCTGCTGGAGCGTCAGCAAGTGCTTGATTTTGGGATTCTGTGTGCTGGTGATGAGGTCAGCCATAGTTGTTTATGCAAGAATGGCATCAGCCAACGCTTCGAGCTGAGGGAGGTCAGCGTCCTTCATAGCGCCACGCAACGTGACGACAGGTTCTACGATCTCCACCTGCTTCATGCCCTCTAGCATCGGTCGCATTGTCTTGGCTGCACTCGGGGCCCAGGAGCCGTTCTCCACAAGACCTACGCGACGACGCTGGTAAGCCTTGATGTCGAGATGGTGCAGGAAGTCGTACATCGGCGGGAAGACACCGGCATCATAGCTGCTGGCCATACAGATCATCTTGCCATAACGGAAAGCGTCCTCGATGGCCTCGCCCAGATCATCGCGGCAGAGGTCGCTGACGGCTACTTTCGGGCAGCCCTTGGCCTTGAGGATCTCTACGAGACGCTCGGCGGCAGCGGCTGTATTGCCGTGGATGCTGGCATGGGCGATGAACACGCCCTCGGTCTCTACGTCGTAGGCGCTCCAGATCGTGTAAAGGCGCAAGGCCTCAACCATCTTCTCACCCTCAAGCACGGGACCGTGCAGGGGAAGAATCTTCTGGACGTCAAGTGCTGCAACCTTCTTCAGAAGAGTGCTGACGGGCTGACCGTACTTGCCGCAGATATTAAAATAGTAGCGGCGAGCCTCACAGGCCCAGTCATCAGCATCGGCATCGTAAACGCCGAATTTCCCGAAGCCGTCAGCCGAGAACAGCACGCGGTCTGTCTCGTCGTAGCTGGTCATGACCTCGGGCCAGTGGACCATCGGAGCCATCATGAAACGCAAGGTATGACGGCCGAGTGAGAGTGTGTCACCTTCTTTGACAGTGAGCACACGCTCTTTACCCTCGGGAGTAACCTCGGGAACGGTAACATATTGCGGCATCATCTGCTTGGCCTTGGCCGAGCACACGATTTGCATGTCGGGATAGAGTGCGCACATCTCGGCGATGCCGCCTGCGTGGTCTGGCTCCAAGTGGTGTACGAAGAGGTAGTCCGGCTTACGACCTGCAAGTGCTTCCTGCAGGTTCTCTTTCCAGGCGTCCATGGTTCGGCTGTCACTTGTGTCCATGACGGCCACTTTCTCATCGAGGATTACATAGGAGTTATAGCACATGCCGTCGGGCGTGTGGTACTGATTTTCAAACAACAGCTGTTCAGGGTCATCGACACCGATGTAGCGGATGTCTGCGGTGATGTTTTTGATCATTATTGATGTTTGTTTTCTGTTTTGCGGCGCAAAGGTAGTGAAAAGTTGAAACATAGAGCTGATGAATCATTGAAAAAAAATTAAAACGTAGGAATTAGCCCAAACGATGGTATTGTTTTTGCTTTTTGTCATAAAAAACGCGTTATGAAAGATATTTTGTCAGCTTCCACGCCCACATATTATAAATAATGTGTATTTTTGCGCGATTTTTAACAACACCAAACACCAAGCACCCAACATTAAACACTCAACACTCAACTTTAAACACTCAACTCTAAACTCTAAACTCTAAACTCTAAACTCTAAACTCAACATATGGCAGATAGTTTAAACATTCAAGAGCTGGAGCAGGTGGTAGTCCGCTTCTCTGGCGACAGCGGCGACGGAATGCAACTCGCCGGCAACATCTTTTCCACGGTGTCAGCCACCGTGGGCAACAGTATCTCCACATTCCCCGACTATCCCGCAGACATCCGCGCCCCGCAGGGCTCACTGACAGGTGTCTCGGGTTTTCAGGTGCACATCGGTGCCGGCAAGGTCTATACGCCGGGTGATCAGTGCGACGTGCTCGTGGCCATGAACGCAGCAGCCTTCAAGACACAGCTGCGCTATGCCAAGCCCAACGCCACTATCATCATCGATACCGATGCTTTCGGCCCCAAGGACTTGGAGAAAGCTGAGTTCAAAACCCCCGACTACATCGCCGAGATGGGCGTGGATCCCGACCGCGTCATCGCTTGCCCCCTCACCACAATGGTGAAGGACGCCCTCGCAGACACAGGCATGGATGTGAAGAGCGTTCTCAAGTGCCGCAACATGTTCGCCCTCGGCCTCGTCTGCTGGCTCTTCAGCCGCGACCTCGACATCGCCTTCAACTTCCTGCGCGAGAAGTTCGCCAAGAAGCCGGCCATCGCAGAGGCTAACATCAAGGTCATCCAAGCGGGCTACGACTACGGTCACAACACCCACTCCTCGGCCATGAACGTCTATCGCATCGAGTCGAAGACGAAGGTGCCCGGACGTTATATGGACATCACGGGCAACAAAGCCACGGCCTACGGCTTCATCGCCGCTGCCGAGAAGGCAGGCCTGCAACTCTACCTGGGCAGCTACCCCATCACACCTGCCACTGACGTGCTCCACGAGCTGTCGAAGCACAAGAGCCTCGGCGTGAAGACGGTGCAGTGCGAGGATGAGATTGCCGGTTGCGCATCGGCTGTCGGCGCCAGCTTTGCCGGTGCTCTGGCTGTCACCAGCACTTCCGGCCCCGGCATCTGCCTGAAGAGCGAGGCCATGAACCTGGCCGTCATCATGGAACTGCCCCTCGTGGTTCTCGACGTGCAGCGCGGCGGCCCTGCCACAGGCCTGCCCACAAAGTCCGAGCAGACGGACTTGCTGCAGGTCCTCTTCGGCCGCAACGGCGAGAGCCCGATGCCCGTCATCGCAGCCCTCTCCCCCACCGACTGCTTCGATGCAGCCTACGATGCTTCGAAGATGGCCCTGGAGCACATGACGCCCGTGGTGCTCTTGACCGACGCCTTCATCGCCAACGGCAGCGGTGCCTTCAAGCTCCCGAAGCTGGAGGAGTACCCCGCCATCAACCCGCCTTACGTGCCAGAGGAACTTCGCGGCAGCTGGACACCCTATATGCGCGCCGAGAACGGCACCCGCTATTGGGCTGTGCCTGGTCGCGAGGGCTTCGAGCATATCCTCGGTGGACTGGAAAAGGACAACAAGACGGGTGCTATCAGCACGAATCCTGAGAACCACGACCTGATGACTCGTCTGCGCGCCGAGAAGATTGCGAAGATTGAAGTCCCCGACCTCGAAGTGGAAGGTGACAAGGACGATGCCGACCTCCTCATCGTGGGCTTCGGCAGCACCTACGGCCATCTCCACGCCGCGATGGATGAACTAAGAAAAGGCGAAGGGGTGGCCCCCCATTCGGCCCCCGAGGGGGCTACGGATGTTAAGTCCTATAAAGTGGCTCTTGCACAATTCCGTTATCTGAAT
>CACZSQ010000068.1 GCA_902783885.1 uncultured Bacteroidales bacterium | reverse complement strand
GAGCGCGGTAGTCGCCGCCCTTCACGGTGTCGTAGAACAGACGATAGACGCTGTCGCCGTCGTTCTGATAGTTCTTAGCAGCATTGATACCGCCCTGTGCAGCGATGGAGTGTGCACGACGGGGGCTGTCCTGGATGCAGAAATTATAGACATTGAAGCCCATCTCGCCAAGAGAGGCTGCGGCGCTGGCGCCAGCCAGACCCGTACCCACGACGATGACGTCGAGCTTCAGTTTGTTCTTCGGGTTCACCAAACGCTGATGTGCCTTGTAGTTGGTCCATTTCTCAGCAACGGGACCCTCGGGAATCTTGCTGTTTATCTTTTTAACTTGTTCAGTTGCCATAATGATAACGGTTTAAATGTTCATGAAAGATTAGCCCCATACTGCGAACTTGATGACCACAACGGCAAACATCAGGATGACGATGGTTGACCAGATGAAGCCGATGCACTGCCAACGGTTGTGCCAGATCTTGCCGCTCCAGCCCAGGGTCTGGATAGCGCTCCAGAAACCGTGGTTCATGTGGAACCAGATGGCGCAGAACCAGAAGAGGTACACCAGTGAGTAAACGGGAGCGCCCGGCTGATCGTGGAATGTCCACACAATCCAGGCGTAGCCGTCGGAGGGTGAAGGCACAGAGACGAGGGCAGCTACCGGATTACTCAGCTCGGCCCACATCATGTTGTACCAGAAGTGCCAGAGGTGGAGGCAGATGCCCAGGCAGATGATGCAGCCCAGTACGAACATATTCTGGCTGTACCATTCCACCTTCTCAGGCCTGTCGGTGACGGCATAGGCATCCGTGCCACGGGCTTTCTTGTTCTGGATTGTCAGGATGATGGCAAACACGAAATGCAATGCCATCAAGGCAGCCAGACCCAAGGTCGCAACGACAGCGTACCAATTCGCGCCGAGGAACTCGCAGATCATGTTGTAGCCCTCAGCGCTGAAAAGCGCTACGACGTTCATGCTGGCATGAAACGTCAGGAAGAGGATGAGCGCCAGACCTGTTACGGACATGACGACTTTTCTTCCGATGGATGAATTAATTAACCACATAAAATAAAGGATTTAGGTATTAAAAGTGTTATAAACGAAAATATGATGCTGCAAAAATAGTTTTTTTTGACCATTCGACAAAGGATTTACCTACTTTTTGTTATTGCGGGTGGTCTGAATCGCTGCTCAGTCCTCGTCGGAGCCCTTCCCGCCGAAGAAACGGCGACGGGCTTCCTGACGTGACGAGCGGTCGTTTCCTTTCGGGCGGAATGTCTTGTTGGAGAACTTGTTGAAACGATGATCATCGCGGTCGCCATGGCGGAACTCGCGTCTGTCGCCACGCCTGTCTTCGCGTCGGTCGCCAAATCTGTCCTCACGCCTTTCGCTGCGTCTGTCATCGCGGTCGTCATCGCTGAAGGAGCGCTTAAAGTCATCACGATGTTGCTTGAAGCGACGCTTCTGACTCATCTGACGACGCTCGGCATCGGTCTTCACGGTTCCGCCGGAGGCACGGTGTTCGCTGAGGCGACCGTCAAACATGACATATTTGCGGAGCTCGCATTCCAGCGAGCCATTGAAGAGGGGCGTCTTCAGCGAAGGCTTCAGCCCGATGCTCTCGAAGCACTCTTCACGGTAGCTCAGAATCCATGCTTCACCACCCGCGAACTCACGCTTGAGCTTCTGTCCGATGGTCTTGTACAAGCCCAACAGGTCGGGTGAAGAGATGCGCTCGCCGTAGGGCGGGTTGGTGACGAGGAGAGTGTCCTTCTGTTCGCTGTCGGCAGGCAATAGCGGACACTTTGTGAAATCGGCCTCCTCGATGGTGATGTCTTTAGAGAGACCGGCAGCCTTGACGTTGCGCGTAGCAATGCCGACAGCCTTGGGGTCGTTGTCGCGTCCGTAGATATGATGGGTGAACTCGCGGTCGTTGCTGTCGTCGTTATAGATGCGGTCAAAGAGTTCACGGTCAAAGTCGGGCCATTTCTCGAAAGCATAGCTCTGGCGGAAGATGCCGGGGGCTATGCCGCGTGCTATCAAGGCGGCCTCGATGCAGAAGGTGCCACTGCCACAGAACGGATCGATGAAGTCTGTGTCTCCCTTCCAGCCGGTCATCATGATGATGCCGGCTGCCAGCACCTCATTGATGGGTGCTGCCACGGTCTCCTGGCGGTAGCCGCGACGGTGCAGGCTCTCGCCGCTACTGTCAAGCGCGAGCGTGGCATCGTAGTCTGAGATGTGGATATGAAGTTGTATGTCAGGGTTCGAGACACTCACGTTGGGGCGTGAACCGGTGCGTTCGCGGAACTGGTCGGCGATGGCGTCCTTAACCTTATAGGCCACGAACTTGGAATGACGGAATTCGGGCGAGAAGACAACGCTGTCAACGGCAAAGGTGGTCTGGGGCGTGAGGTATTGCGACCAGTCGATAGTCTTTACGGCTTCATAGACATCGTCGGCGCTCTTCGCCTTGAACAGCTTGATGGGCTTCAGCACACGGATGGCCGTGCGCAGGCAGAAGTTAGCGCGGTAGAGCATCTCCTTGTCACCCGAAAAGGTGACCATGCGGCGACCAATCTGTATGTCGGTGGCACCTAACTCTGTCAGTTCCTGTGCCAGCAGGGGTTCAAGGCCTTGAAAGGTCTTTGCGATGAGGGAAGACTCTTCACCCGTCTTCCCTATAAGGGAGGATGTGGTATCTGTTTGAGTGGATGGGTTCATGTATGATGATTGTTATTATTCGAAAATCTGATGCGTTTCTTATCCTGTGTGGGTAAGCAACTACGCTCCCCCTTACAGGGAGGGGGAGGAGAGTGTCTTGGCTTTGTTCTGTAGGACGCGTTTCCCCGGCTCCACATCCTCTGTGACCCAGATGTTACCGCCAATGACGGCATCGTGGCCAATGGTGATGCGGCCAAGAATGGTGGCATTGGAATAGACGATGACGTTGTCCTCGAGGATAGGGTGGCGCGGTATGCCTTTGATGGGGTGGCCGTTGGCGTCAAGGGGGAAACTCTTGGCTCCGAGGGTAACGCCCTGATAGAGCTTCACGTTGTTGCCGATGACACAGGTGGCTCCGATGACGACGCCCGTGCCATGGTCGATGGTGAAATGATGGCCTATGGTAGCGCCCGGATGAATGTCGATACCAGTTTCGGAGTGCGCAATCTCAGTGATGATGCGCGGAATAAGAGGCACGCCCAGTTCCAGCAACTCGTGGGCAATGCGGTAGTTGGTGATGGCCTTGATGACGGGGTAGCATGAGATGACCTCGCCGTAGCTCTCCGCGGCAGGGTCGCCTAAAAAGGCAGCCTCGACATCGGTGGCCAGCGTCTGCCTGAGCGCCGGAAGGCGTTCGATGAAAGCACGTGTGAGCTCCGAGGCCTTGGCCTTGCGCTTTTCCTGTGCGGAATTGTAGGTGTCGCCGTATGTCTCTACCTCGCTCCAGCCGGTGGCGAAGCATAGGCCGGCCTGCACTTGCTCACATAACAGACCGTAAAGGCGCTCTATCGCCACGCCGATATGGAATATCAGGTTTTGGCTGTTGACATTGCTCTTTCCATAAAAACCAGGGAAGAGAATACTGCGGCATAAATCCATCGCCTCGGCCAAAGCAGGCTGAGAGGGTAGGGGATCTCCGTCGCGATGTTCGTGGAACAATCCACACAACGATTGCGGGCTGGCCAACTCCGTGGCCACCTTTGTCAAAAGGGTTTGCGAAGAATGATTCATAATAATCTGGGGGCAAAGATAGACAAAGGAATTAAGAAAGAAAAATGAATATTGAAAAATTAAAAATGAAAACCTCAAAAAAGGATAGAAAAAGAAGAAAATAGGGGATTTTTGGCATTTAATTTTTAATTTTTCATTATAATGCCTACCTTTGCAGCCAAAATTACAAATAGCTATCGCATGGAAAAGAAATTCAAGAGAACAACCGTCACGTCGGCCCTTCCCTATGCCAATGGTGGGGTGCATATCGGTCACCTCGCAGGTGTTTACGTGCCTGCAGACATTTATGTAAGATATCTACGTCTGAAAGGCGAGGATGTGATGTTTATCGGCGGCTCGGATGAACATGGTGTACCTGTGACGCAACGTGCCCGCAAGGAGGGCATCACGCCGCAGCAGGTCGTTGACCGTTATCATAAGATGATCAAGGATTCGTTCGAAGAGTTTGGCATCAGCTTCGATGTGTACTCGCGCACGACCTCGAAGACGCACCACAAGTTTGCCAGTGATTTTTTCCGCAAACTCTATGACGACGGCAAGCTCATCGAGAAGACAACGAAACAGTTTTATGACGAATCCACCGGCACTTTCAAGACGGACCGTGACATCGTGGGTGAGTGCCCCTACTGTCATTCCGAAGCCAATGGCGACCAGTGCGAGAAGTGTGGACGCGACCTCGACCCCACAGAACTCATCAACCCCCGCTCGAAGGAAAGTGGCGCCCAGCTTGTCCTGAAGGATACCACGAACTGGTTCCTGCCTCTGAATGAGTATGAGGGCTGGCTGAAGGAATGGATTCTGGAAGGTCACAAGGAGTGGCGCTCCAATGTCTATGGACAGTGCAAGAGCTGGCTCGACATGGAGCTGCAGCCGCGTGCCATGACGCGCGACCTCGACTGGGGTATTCCCGTGCCTGTGGAAGGTGCAGACGGAAAGGTGCTCTACGTGTGGTTCGATGCCCCCATCGGCTATATCTCCAACACCAAGGAGCTCTGCGAGTCGAACCCCGACCGTTGGGGCACTTGGCAGCGCTGGTGGCAGGATGAGGATACGAGATTAGTCCATTTCATCGGTAAAGACAATATCGTGTTCCATTGCATCATCTTCCCTGTGATGATGCACGCCCACGGCGGTTATATCATGCCGGACAATGTCCCTGCGAACGAGTTCCTGAACCTTGAAGGTGACAAGATCTCCACCTCGCGCAACTGGGCTGTGTGGTTGCATGAGTATCTGGTTGACTTCCCCGGCAAGCAGGATGTCCTGCGCTATGCACTCACGGCTTCAGCTCCCGAGACTAAGGATAATGATTTCACGTGGGCTGAGTTCCAGGCTCGTAACAACAATGAGCTTGTGGCTATTTACGGTAACTTTGTCAACCGTGCTCTCCAACTCGCGCAGAAGTACTATGAAGGCGTGGTACCTGCTTGCGGTGAACTTACGGAGTATGATAAAGAAACGATTGCCGAGTTCAAGGATGTGAAGACGAAGGTGGAGAGCCTGTTGGATAACTTCCGTTTCCGTGATGCACAGAAGGAAGCCATGAATCTCGCCCGCATCGGCAACAAGTATTTGGCAGACAGCGAGCCTTGGAAGGTGATTAAGACCGACCCGGAGCGCGTGAAGACCATCATCAATATCAGTCTCCAACTGACGGCTAATCTGGCCATCGCCTTTGAGCCTTTCCTGCCCTTCTCATCGAAGAAACTTTATCAGATGCTGAGCGTTGAGCCGTTGGGATGGGATAATCTCGGTTCAACGGAACTCTTGAAGGCCGGACATCAGTTGGCAAAGCCCGAACTGCTCTTCGAGAAGATCGAGGATGAGGCCATCAAGGCGCAGACGGACCGTCTGGAGCGTATTAAGAAAGAAAATGAAGCTGCGAACTACAAGGCAGCTGAGGTGAAGAAGGCTGTCACCTACGATGAATTCGAAAAACTGGATATCCGTGTAGGCACGATTCTGTCCTGCGAGAAGGTCAAGAAATCCAACAAGTTGCTGAAATTTGAGATTGCCGACGGATTGGAGAACCGCACTATCCTCAGTGGCATAGCTCAATACTATGAACCTGAAGAGCTCGTTGGCAAGCAGGTGTGCTTCATCGCCAACTTCCCACCCCGCAAGATGATGGGATTGGAGAGCCAGGGTATGATACTCAGTGCCGTGAACTTCGACGGTACGCTCTCAGTCATCACTCCGCAGCGTGAGGTCAAGCCTGGCAGTCAAGTGGGTTAAACACCTTCTTGTGTTGGCTCGACATGGACTGAGATATGTGTCTCGGCACCGTAGTGCTCACGTAACAGTCGCTCCACCTCAGAGGCTTTGTCGTGAGCCTCTCGCAGGGGAATGTTGCCGTCCATGAGGATGTGGAATTCGATGGCATAGTGGTTGCCGATGCGGCGTGTGCGCAAAGCATGAGGTTTTTCCACGCCTGTGACTGAAGCAGCCAGTTGCAGGATTTCCTCCTCGACATCATCGGGCAGTGATTGTTCCGTCAGGTCGCCGATGCCATTGCGCAGCAGGTCGATGGACACCTTGACGATGAACAGACCCACAACAACCGAGGCGATGGGATCGAGGACGGCCCAGCGTTGACCTAAGAGGATGGCTCCCCCGATACCGACGGCCGTGCCTATTGACGAGAGTGCATCGCTGCGATGGTGCCAGGCGTTAGCCTCTACCGCTTGTGACTGTAGCTGACGAGCTTTTGCCATTGAATAATGGTAGATGGCTTCCTTCAGGACTACCGATAGTAAGGCGGCCCAAAGAGCCAAAGACCCCGGTGCTTCCAATTGGATCCCTTCTGTCCATGCGACAATCTTCACTACGCCGCTATAGACAATGCCGACAGCTGCCCCAAGCAAGGCAAGGCCGATGATGGTCATCGCGAGGGTCTCGTACTTGCCGTGCCCATAGTCGTGCGACTTGTCCTCTGGCTGGCTGCTGATGCGCACGAAGACGAGAACAATCAGGTCAGTAACAAAGTCGCTGAGCGAGTGAACAGCATCCGCTACCATCGCTGCACTATGGCCGACAATGCCTGCTACAAACTTAAATACCAGCAAGATGACATTGATGGCACCACCTATAAGCGTTACTTGATAGATTTCTCTATTGCGTTCCATATACAAGTTTATCAGCTGATTTAATCTGCTGCAAAGATACAGCGTTCCGTTCATTAATCCGTTACAAATCATTATAAATTATACGATGATGAAGAATATATGTCTTTCTATGGTACTGACAGCGCTCGCAACAGCGTGCGGCTTTGCGCAGGGACGTCAGGAGATTCAACTGTCAGATGGCTGGCAATTCTCTCATGACCGTCAGGTGTGGCAATCGGTCAGGGTGCCCCATGATTGGGCCATCGCGGGCCCCTTTGATAAGAAATGGGACCTTCAACGCGTAGCCATCGTGCAGAATGGCGAGAAAGAGGCTACGGAGAAGAGCGGACGTTCGGGCGCTCTGCCATGGATCGGCGAGGGGCACTACAAACGTTTCTTCACCATTCCATCGGATTTCGCCGGTCACACAGAATTGATCTTCGATGGTGCAATGGCGGAACCTACGGTCACTGTCAACGGACAAAAAGCGGGCTACTGGGCCTACGGCTACAACAGCTTCCGCGTGGACATCACGCCCTTCGTGCATCCGGGCGCGAACCTGCTGGAAGTCAGCCTAAAGAATATGGAGGAGAGCTCGCGCTGGTACCCCGGTGCCGGTATCTTCCGCCCCGTGAGGCTGATATTGACAGACAAATGCCATATCGATGACTGGAGTCTTGTGGTGCGCTCCGCAGACACCAATAAGAATGGCTTGCTGGCCGTCGAGGTGGACGGCAAGGTGCTGAATGTTCCACCGACGACAGAGCCCAATGTTCGGACAATGGCCAACGTGACTATCACGACACCCGATGGCGAGGCCATCAAAAGCGATGACCTGCGCTTGGCAGCTGACGGCTCGTTTCACACGCGCTTCTACATCAAGAATCCGAAGCTCTGGTCACCGGAGACACCTTATTTATATACCGTCACGGCCACGGTGAATCGTGTGGACTGGAACGCACCCGAGGAAGTCTATGACGGTCAGTCGTATGTACTGCTCGACAGCAAGACTTTCAAGACGGGCTTGCGCACCGTCCGCGTCTCGCGCGAACACGGCTTCCAGCTAAACGGACAGACGCGCAAAATCAAAGGCGTCTGCCTGCACCACGACCTCGGGCCCTTGGGGGCTGCCGTGAACAAAGCGGCCCTCATTCGCCAGATTAAAATCATGAAGGCGATGGGCTGCGATGCCATTCGCACAGCACATAATATGCCCTCGCAGTGGCAGATGGACATCTGCGACTCGTTGGGCATGATGGTGATGGCCGAGTCGTTTGACATGTGGCTCTATCCAAAATGCAAGAACGGCTACGCCCGCTTCTTCCGCGAGTGGGCAGACCGAGACATCACCAACCTGGTGCTGGCGAACCGCAATCACCCCTCGATCGTCATGTGGTCTATCGGCAACGAGATTCCCGAGCAGTGGAGCGAGGAAGGGCGCCAGATCGCTATCCGCCTGCAGGGCCTTTGTCACAGTCTCGACCCCACACGCCCTGTCACACAGGGCTGCGACCGCGTTGACAACGCCCTCAACAGCGGCTTCATGCAGGCCATGGATGTGCCAGGGCTCAACTACCGCCTGAACAAATACCAGAAGGCCTACGAGACGGTGACACACGGCTTCCTGCTCGGCAGCGAGACGGCCTCCACCGTCAGCTCGCGCGGCGTCTATCAGTTCCCGGTGGTCGTTGAGGCTGCTGACAGTCCTAAGTCCAATCTTCATAAGCTGCATTATAACGGTCAGTGCTCGGGCTACGATGTGCAACATTGTTCGTGGTCCAATCTGCCCGATGATGACTGGGCATGGCAGGATGATAAAGACTGGGTCATCGGTGAGTTTGTGTGGACAGGGTTCGATTATTTGGGAGAGCCTTCGCCATACGATGAATACTGGCCCTCGCGCAGCAGCTATTTCGGCATCTGCGACCTGGCAGGCCTGCCCAAGGACCGCTATTACCTCTATCGTTCCCATTGGAATAAACAGGAACACACAATTCATCTGTTGCCACATTGGACATGGGGGAAGAGTCGTATAGGTGAGGTTACCCCAGTCTATTGCTACACGGACTATCCCTCAGCAGAGCTCTTTGTGAATGGGAAATCCATGGGAAAGAGAGAGAAAATAAAAGGAGCCGATGGGAATGGAGATCATCGACTGGACCGCTACCGCTTGCGATGGAACGATGTGAAGTACGAACCTGGAGAGTTGAAAGTTGTTGTTTACGATGAGAACGGAGGAAAAGCAGGCGAGAAAGTGGTGAGAACAGCTGGAAAGCCTGCCAAGTTACAGCTCGACGTATGGACTCAGCACGATGAACCGGTTCTTACATCCGATGGCGAGGACCTCGCTTTCATTACGGTGTCACTGACCGATGCCAAGGGGACGCTGATTCCTAATGCCGATGACAGCCTGACATTCGAGGTCTCGGGCGCAGGTTCTTTCGAAGCCGTCTGTAATGGCGATGCCACCAGCCTGGAGTCCTTCAAACAGCCTTCCATGCGACTTTTCAGCGGACAACTCGTCGTTGTGGTTCGTAGTGCTAAGGAGCCAGGCACTCTGACGTTGAAAGTGACGGATAAAAGCCGTAAACTTGTGCAAACAGCACGCCTGATTATTGACTAAAGTCAAGGAAAACGTAATATTTGTGTTGTTGAACATGATTTTTGATGCTTTTCCCAGAAATACGCCTTACCTTTGCACTCGCAAATGAGGAAGTAACCTCCACAGAAAAGAGATTTAGTTAGTTAGTTTATAAGGTAAATGATTTTGTGAGCAATGGTCCGTGAGGATCGTTGCTCCTTTTTTTACTCTTTTTTGTCTTTTCACCGATATTCTTGACGTTAAAGTTTTGCTATTATATAAATAATGTGTACTTTTGCGCACAAAAATATAAAATATAAGAAGTTATACCCAGATGGAAAAAATTCAAGAACTTACAGACAAGATCCGTCGCGAAGGCGTAGAGAAGGGTCAGGCTGAAGCTGCGCAAATCATTGAACAAGCCAAGGTTGAAGCAGCAAAAATCGTTGAACAGGCTAAGGCTCAGGCTGAAGCAATCACCAACCAGGCAAAGAAAGCAGCCGGCGAACTGGATCAGAACACCAAGAGCGAGCTGAAGCTATATATGGGACAGGCTGTCAATGCCCTGAAGAGCGAGATTGCCACATTGGTGACTGATCGTGTCGTTGAGCAGAGCGTGAAGAAGCTGACCGATGACAAGGACTTCTTGGGTAAGTTCACCGTTGCTTTGGCTACGGAGTGGGCAAAGAATGAGGATATCGTCATCAGCTCCAAAGATGCTGACAGCTTGAAGACCTATTTCGCACGTGAGGCCAAGGCTCTGTTAGACAAGGGCGTTAAGATTGAGAAAGTCAATGGCCAGCAGACCCTCTTCACCGTGCAGCCTGCCGACGGCAGCTACCGTGTTGACTTCGGTAAGGAGGAACTGGAGAATTATTTCAAGGCTTTCCTTCGTCCACAACTGATTGAAATGCTGTTCTGAGATGGCAAATTACTATTGTCTAATGGCAGGTCTGCCAGACATCAGACTCAGCGACGCGAAGCCTGTGCACTCTATCCTTCAGCTGAAGGAAGAGCTGGCTGAAGTCATCGAGCCGCAGGATGAGAAACTGCTTTACTACTTCTTCCTGCGTTTCGATTGCGAGAATCTGGTGCGCCTGCTGGAGAATCCAGAGGCCGACATCGATCCTCGCGGCAATTTGAGCCAAGAGCAGTACGAGGACCTGATACGCAGTGCGCGAGAGCTGAACTTCAATGTTCATCGCTACCCGTCCTTCATGTCTGTGTTTGCGCGAGAGTATGACTACAACAAAGGCAAGAAGAATTGGTTCCCCAAGGATGCGTTGCTGCTGGCATACTATGAGTATGCCCGTGAGGTACCGAACCAGATGATGGCCACGTGGTATCAGTTGAATCTGGATGTCCTGAATATCCTCACAGCTCTCATCGCCCGCAAGCAGGGGTGGCAGCTTTCGGACTATGTCCAGGGTGAAGGCAACGTCGTGGATACGATCCTCGAACATGCCAATGCCCATGACTTCGACCTCAGTGGCGACTTTGAGTACGCCAAGGAGTTGGTGCGTTGTGCCGACATTGAGGATCCCGTAGAGAAAGAACGTGCCATCGATGCCTTGCGCTGGAACTGGCTCGAAGAGCAAACCTTCTTGAATCCCTTTGACATCAACGCTCTCTTCAGCTATCTGGCGCGTACGGAGATGCTCGAGCGTTGGGCTTTATTAGATCCGGAACAGGGGCGCCAACGTTTTACGCAGATTATTGAGAACTTGCGTGGCGAAGCCAAGGTGCCGGAGGAATTCATAAGGAAATAGCAGACTCTCCCCCCGACCTCCCTATAAGGGAAGGGGCAGTCACTTTCAAGGAATGAAATATAACAATAAATAGCAAAGGTATCTACCCCCTTCCTTATAGGGAGGGCGGGGGCGATTCCGATTATTACTATGACAAAAGGAACAGTTAGCGGCGTTATCGCCAACATGGTAACGCTACGTGTAGATGGACCAGTGAAGCAAGGTGAAATCTGCTACATCGAGACGGGCGGCGACCGTCTCATGAGCGAGGTCATCAAGGTCGTTGGTCAGGATGTTTACGTTCAGGTCTTCGAGAGCACCCGTGGACTGAAGGTGGGTGCCGTGGCCGAGTTCACCGATCATATGCTGGAGGTGCAGCTCGCACCCGGTATGCTCAGCAAGAACTTCGACGGTCTGCAGAACGACCTCGACAAGATGGAGGGCGTCTTCCTCAAGCGCGGTCAATATACCGACCCGCTCGACCGCGAACGTCTCTGGGACTTTGAGCCTATCGTGAAGGTGGGCGACCAGGTTGCGGGCAGCAGTTGGCTCGGCAAGGTCGAGGAGAACAGCCAGCCCCTGAAGATTATGGCTCCCTTCCAGATGAAGGGCACAGCCACCGTGAAGAAGATTGCGCCTGCTGGACAGTACAAGATCACCGACACAATCGCCACCCTCACCCTTGAGGACGGTAGCGACCTTGAGGTGAACATGATTCAGCACTGGCCGGTGAAGTTCGCCATGACGAACTACAAGGAGAAGCCGCGTCCCTTCAAGTTGCTGGAAACCAGCGTACGTACCATCGACACCTTCAATCCAATCGTTGAGGGTGGTACGGGCTTTATCCCCGGTCCCTTCGGTACAGGTAAGACCGTGCTGCAGCACGCCATCTCCAAGCAGGCAGAAGCCGATATTGTGATCATCGCAGCCTGCGGTGAGCGTGCCAATGAGGTCGTGGAGATTTTCACCGAGTTCCCGGAGTTGGAGGACCCACATACAGGCCGCAAACTGATGGAACGTACCATCATCATCGCCAACACCTCAAACATGCCTGTCGCCGCTCGCGAGGCTTCAGTTTATACCGCTATGACCATGGCCGAGTACTATCGCTCGATGGGTCTGCGCGTCCTGCTCATGGCCGACTCCACATCCCGTTGGGCACAGGCACTTCGTGAGATGTCCAACCGCATGGAGGAACTGCCTGGCCCCGATGCCTTCCCCATGGACCTTTCCGCTTTGATTTCTAACTTCTATGGCCGTGCAGGCTATGTCTATCTGAACAATGGCGAGGTTGGTTCCATCACCTTCATCGGCACCGTGTCACCGGCTGGCGGTAACTTGAAGGAGCCTGTGACGGAGAGCACCAAGAAAGTGGCCCGTTGCTTCTATGCTCTTGAACAGGAGCGTGCCGACAAGAAGCGCTATCCCGCTGTGAACCCGATTGACTCTTACTCCAAATACCTTGAATATCCCGAGTTCGCTGACTATATCAAACAGCATATCAATGAAGAATGGATTCCCAAGGTGCTCAACCTGAAGACCCGTATGCAACGTGGTAAGGAGATTGCAGAACAGATTAACATTCTCGGCGACGATGGCGTGCCTGTTGATTACCACGTGACGTTCTGGAAATCGGAGATTATCGACTTTGTCGTCCTTCAGCAGGATGCTTTCGACGAGGTGGATGCCGTGACGCCCATCGAGCGTCAGGAGGAAATCCTGAACCTCGTGACGGAAATCTGCGAGCATGAGTTCCAGTTCGACACGTTCCTTGATGCTACCGATTATTTCCGCAAGCTCATCAACCTCTGCAAACAGTGGAACTACAGCAAGTTCAAGAGCGAGCAGTACTACGATTTCAAACGTCAGATTGAGGAATTCATTAAATCATAAGGTTAAAAGGTCATAAGGTTGTAAGGTCGCTCCGCTTATAGGGGCGGGCCTCAGAACCTCAGGACCTCAAAAACCTCAAAACCTTAGTTATTATGGCACAAGCATTTCAAAAAATATATACTAAGATTGGCCAAATCACAAAGGCTACCTGTTCGCTGAAGGCAACGGGCGTAGGCTACGATGAGCTGGCTACCATCAACGGCAAGTTGGCTCAGGTGGTGAAAATTATGGGCGATAACGTGACATTGCAGGTGTTTGAAGGCACTGGCGGTATTCCCACGAACGCTGAAGTCGTATTCCTTGGCAAATCTCCTTCCTTGAAGGTGAGTGAACAGCTTGCAGGACGTTTCTTCAATGCCTATGGCCAGCCTATCGATGGCGGCCCTGCCATTGAGGGTAAGGAGATAGAGATTGGCGGTCCCAGTGTGAACCCGGTGCGCCGCAAGCAACCCAGTGAACTGATAGCAACAGGTATTGCCGGTATCGACCTGAACAACACCCTCGTCTCCGGTCAGAAGATTCCCTTCTTCGCAGACCCTGACCAACCCTTCAATCAGGTCATGGCTCTTGTGGCCTTGCGTGCGAAGGTGGATAAGATTATCCTTGGTGGTATGGGTATGACCAACGACGACTATTATTTCTTCAAGAACACCTTCAGCAATGCTGGCGCTCTCGACCGTATCATCTCATTCATGAATACCACCGAGGATCCCGCTGTGGAGCGTCTGTTGATTCCCGACATGGCTTTGGCTGCTGCTGAGTATTTTGCAGTGGAGAAGCACGAGACGGTGCTCGTCCTGCTGACCGACATGACCAGCTACGCCGACTCCCTCGCCATCGTCAGCAACCGTATGGATCAGATTCCTTCCAAGGATTCCATGCCGGGCTCGCTCTATTCCGACTTGGCCAAGATCTACGAGAAGGCAGTTCAGTTCCCGGAGGAGGCAGGTGGCGGTTCCATCACCATCATTGCTGTGACCACCCTTTCCGGTGGCGACATCACTCATGCTGTGCCCGACAACACCGGTTATATCACCGAGGGTCAGCTCTATCTCCGTCGCGACTCCGACATCGGCAAGGTCATCGTTGACCCGTTCCGCTCGCTTTCACGTCTGAAGCAGCTTGTGGCCGGCAAGAAGACCCGTAAGGACCACTCACAGGTCATGAATGCTGCTATCCGCCTGTATTCCGATGCAGCCAATGCAAAGACCAAGTTGGAGAACGGCTTCGACCTCACCGATTACGACCAGCGCTGTCTGAAGTTCGCCAAAGAGTATGCTACGGCCATCCTCGCCATCGATGTCAACAAGGACACCACCGAGATGCTGGATGTCACATGGAAGCTCTTCCGCGATAACTTCAGCATCGAGGAGGTCAATATCAAGAAGGAGTTCACGGATATCTATTGGAAATAGGTTAACAAGTAAACAAGTTGACGAGTTGACAAGTTGACAAGTTGTTTCATTCATAAATAATAGTCGCTCGTCAAAGGAAAAATCTAAGAACTCGTCAACTTGTCAACTCGTCAACTCGTCAACTAAAACAATGGCTATAAAGTTTCAATATAATAAAACATCACTCCAGCAGGTTGAGAAGCAGCTCAAGATGCGGCAGCGCACACTCCCTATCATTAAGAATAAGGAGACGGCGTTGCGTCTTGAGGTGAAGCGCAGCAAGGAAGAAGTGGCGGCGTTGGAGGCCATGCTGAAGGAGCAGATTGCCGGCTACGAATCGATGTATGCTCTCTGGGGCGAGTTCGATGCGTCGTTGGTCGAGCTGAAGGATGTGGCTATAGATGTTAAGAAAGTTGCAGGCGTTCGTGTCCCTGTGCTCCTTAACATCAAGCTCGAAGCCAAGCCTTTTGGCATCTTCAGTGCTCCTAAATGGTACTTCGACGGCATCAATCTCCTCCATGGTCTTGCCAAGACGGCGGTCGAACGTGAGTTCGCTGTTGCCAAGTGCGACCTGCTGGACCATGCCCGCCGCAAGACGACTCAGAAAGTGAACCTTTTTGAGAAGGTGCAGATTCCAGGATTCCAGGAGGCGGTACGCAAAATCAAACGTTTCATGGAGGACGAGGAGAATCTCTCCAAGTCATCACAGAAGATCCTGAAATCCTTACAGGAGAAACGGCGCGATGCTGACGGCAATGGTATCGACGATGCTGACGATGCCGCAAACACGGCCGCAGAGATGCAGAACAAAATGAAGAAAGGAGGTGAAGCATGATTAAAGAAATGAAGAAGCTGACTTTCCTGGTCACTGATAAGGAATACGCCTCTTTCATTGAACAGCTTCGACAGCTCGGCGTCGTTCATGTTGTGGAACTCCAGGCTGGCGCCACCAGTCCTGAGCTGCAGGCAGCCCTCGCCCTCGACGAGCGCTACAAGGCTGCTCTCAAAGCCATGTCCTATGCCGCTGCAGCCTATGAGAAAGCAAAGAAGAAGGGTGATGAGGATGCGATGGCCTTTGCTGCCGCTCAGCCTGCCGCTCAGCCTGCAGGAACTACGCCAAGCGCTTCTGTTGCAGAGGCTGGACGCGCCATCGTGGATCGGCTGGAACAGCTTGCTGCTGACGAGACGGTGACACGCCATGCCATTGACGATGCCGACAAGGCCATCAGTCAATTAGAGCCTTATGGCGAATTCTCCTGGGATGATCTTCGTGCATTGGAGAGGGATACTCACTGCCGTGTGGATTTCTTCCGCTGCTCTTCCAAGGGCTTCCGCCAGCAATGGGCTGACGACTTCTTTGCGATTCCTGTGGCAGAAGAGAATAAGAAGACCTACTTTGTTACCTTTACATCCCGTCAGGCCGATTCTCAACCCCCTGCCATTTCAGCAGAGCATCTTATCCTGCCTGAGCGCCCGCTCTCTTATTTCATTCAGGAGAAGGCTGCTCAGCAGCAGCGCCTACGTGACATCCATCAGCAGCAGTTGCATCAGGCTCTCGAAGAGCGTGCAACGGTGGAAGCAGCCAAACTAGTCAACGAGGACCAGATTTCCCTCGCTCGGGTTCAACTGAGCCACGATGATATCGTGGATGGCGTCGTCCGATTGATGGAAGGTTGGGTCAAGGCTGAGAATGCAGCCGATGTCACCGCTGCTTTGGATGCTGCAGGTGTCTTCTATGAGATTGCAGATCCCGCCGCAGGAGACAAGGTGCCTATCGAGATTCAGAACAACAGCTACAGCAGTCTCTTTGAACCTATTCTGAAGATGTATTCGCTGCCGAATTACCGCGACCTTGACCCTACGGTCTTTTTCGCACCGTTCTTCATGCTGTTCTTCGGCCTCTGTATGGGCGATGCAGGCTATGGTCTGCTCATCCTTGCCATCTGCCTATGGCTGTTAAAGAGCAATCCTGATATCAAGGCTTATGCTAAGTTGGGTTGCTGGCTCGGTGCCACCACGATGGTGGTTGGCCTGCTGACCGGTTCCTTCTTCGGCATCGACCTCTCACAGCAGGATTGGGCCTTCCTGGCTCCCGTCAAACATTTGTTCATCAACGAGAACAACTTCAAGCCTTTCGGTTATGCACCGATGATGGTATTCTCCGTGATTATCGGCTTGGTACAAGTCCTGATAGGTATGACCTTGGCGGGTGCCAAAGAAGTCAAGAACGGAGGATGGAAGTACGGCGTAGGCAAGTTCTCGTGGGTGGCAGCGCTCCTCTCTGCAACGTTGCTGTTCGGCCTTCCCGCCTGCGGCGTGGCCCTGTCTCAGATTGTCCAGTACATCTTCTATGCCATCATAGGTATTGCTGCTCTGGGTATCATGTTCTATAACAACCCCGACAAGAACATTTTCGTCAACTTCGGTGGTGGCATCTGGAGCATCTACGGTATGGCTACGGGCCTGCTGGGCGACCTGCTGAGCTACATCCGTCTCTTTGCCCTGGGCTTGACGGGTGGAGTCCTCGGCGGCGTATTCAATCAGCTGGCAACGCAGCTCACAGAATCCTTGCCCTGGATGATACGTTGGTTACCGATGCTGCTCATCCTGCTCTTAGGGCATGGCATCAACTTCGGCCTCTGCATGATATCATCCTTCGTGCATCCGATGCGTCTCACCTTCGTGGAATTCTTCAAGAATGCCAACTTCGAGGGCGGCGGCAAGGCTTTCACGCCTTTCAAGCGCAAGGCGGCATAACACTTTTTATGAAACAAAACATTAAACAATAACTTAATCTAAAACAATTATGGAATTAATCCTTGCTTATCTGGGCGTAGCCCTGTGTGTAGGTCTCTCCGGTGTCGGTAGCGCCTACGGTGTCACCATCTGCGGTAATGCCGCTATCGGTGCTTTCAAGAAGAACCCCGAAGCCAGTGGCTCTTACATCGGTCTGAGTGCACTTCCCTCTTCTCAGGGTCTGTATGGCTTTGTCGGCTACTTCATGCTCATGAGCCACATCGGTGCCGGCATGACCATGGCCTCTTCCGCAGCTGTCTTTGGTGCTGGCTTGGCTTGTGGCCTCGTAGCTCTTTTCTCAGCCATCCGTCAGGCAAAGGTCTGCGCTAATGGTATTTCTGCCGTAGGTGCAGGTCACAACGCCTTCGGTACCACGATGGTGCTCGCTGTGTTCCCTGAGCTTTATGCCATCCTCGGCTTGCTCGTCCTGATTCTGATTGCCGGCACATTGCCTACATTCTAAACAGTCAGACATGACACAAAAAAACGAAGCGGCCCCGCATGAGGGTCGCTTTGCTTTTTCTATATCAACCGTTGTTTGTTATTTGTTGAACATCCTTCGTCCGCCAACGATTTTGCGCATCCAATAGTCATCGGTGGAAGAACTGATGCGCACGCCCTGTGATGTGCTGGAGTGTATGAAGTTGAATGTTCCCTGTTCTGCGTTGACATCCGTAACGATGCCCACATGGTGCACTCTTGCTCCTTTCTTTCCATGACTGCCAAAGAAAACGAGGTCACCGGGCAGAAGCTGTCGGATGTCATCTACGACTTTGCCTTCACAGAACTGCTCTTGTGAAGAGCGCTTGAGGGTGACGCCCAGATGCTGGAACACATAGCTGGTGAAACCGGAGCAGTCGAAAGCGTGTGGTCCTGCGCTGCCTCTGAGATAGCGTGAGCCTATGAGTTGCTTGGCCACATCTATGAGCTCTTGGATCTGCGTGGCAATGTTGAAGCTGTCGAAGCGGGGCACGCTGATAATCTCTGTCAGGGCTACGGCCACCATCTCTGCAATTTGCTCCTGCGTGTGCGAGGGAGTCATCGCTGGATCCGGCTCCGTCATGCGTACACGATGGCGGTGAGCCGGATTCATAGCATTCCCGACTGCACAAAGTAAAAGAAATGTGACTATAGTCCTGCGATGTTTCATCTGCCGTTTTTTTAGCGGTTAAGAGTCCATGTGGCACCGTCCTTGCCATCCTTGATCTCAAAGCCGAGGGCGTTGAGCTCGTTGCGTATCTTGTCGCTTGTGGCCCAGTCCTTGTTGGCTTTGGCAATGGCGCGCTGCTCCAGGAGCATATCCACGACATGACCGAAGGCCTCCTCGCGAAGCCCCTCTCTGCCTCCCCCCGTGGGGGGGAGAAGCCCGAGGATGTCCTCGGCGAAGAGGTGCATGGTCGAAGAGAGCTCTTCCAAATCTTCTTTAGAGATACCAGGGAGTTTGTCCTCCCCCCCTCGGGGGGGACGGGAGGGGGCCGTCAGTACTCGGTTAATTGTCGAGCACGCCTCAAACAGATGGCTGATGACGGTGGGGGAGGCGAGATCGTCATTCATGGCATCGTAGCACTTCTGGCGCAGCTCGCTCACCACCTTATGTGTCTCTGCATCACTCTCCTTGGCGGGGCTGATGCGTTTGAGGTCGGCGATGGCGGTCATCAGGCGCTGCAAGCCCTTCTCTGCGGCTTGCAAAGCTTCGTTGGAGAAATCAACCGTCGAGCGGTAGTGTGCCTGCAGGATGAAGAAACGAATGGTCATGGGCGAGTAGGCTTGCGTGAGCTTCTCGTGCTGACCGGTGAAGAACTCGTTCAGTGTGATGAAGTTGCCCAGGGACTTACCCATCTTTTGTCCGCCGATGGTCACCATGTTGCAGTGCATCCAGTATTTCACCATATCATCGCCCTGACTGGCCACAGCCTGCGCAATCTCGCACTCGTGATGCGGGAACACCAAGTCCATGCCGCCACCGTGGATGTCGAAGTGGTTGCCCAGGTACTTGCGGCCCATTGCTGTGCACTCGCAGTGCCAGCCGGGGAAGCCGTCGCTCCACGGCGAAGGCCAGCGCATGATATGCTCGGGCTGTGCGCATTTCCACAGGGCGAAATCGACCTGGTTGTGCTTCTCGCTCTGGCCGTCCAGCTCGCGCGAGTTGTTGATGACATCGGTCAGGTTGCGGCCGCTGAGTTTTCCATACTTATATTTTTCGTTGTATTTCTCCACATCGAAATACACGCTGCCCTGACTCTCATAGGCATAGCCGTTGTTGAGAATCTCTTTCACCAGCTGAATCTGTTCGATGATGTGTCCCGTGGCGTGGGGCTCGATGCTGGGTGGCAGGCAGTTGAGCGCCCGCATGGCATCGTGGAAGCGGTTCGTGTAGTATTGGGCCACCTCCATGGGCTCCAGCTGCTCCAGGCGTGCCTTCTTGGCAATCTTGTCCTCGCCCTCGTCGGCATCGTGTTCCAGATGTCCCACATCCGTGATGTTTCTCACGTAGCGCACCTTATAACCGATGTGCTGCAGGTAGCGGAACAGAAGGTCGAAGGTGATGGCGGGACGCGCGTGCCCCAGATGAGCATCGCCATAAACTGTG
>CACZSQ010000067.1 GCA_902783885.1 uncultured Bacteroidales bacterium | reverse complement strand
GCCAGAATACTTCTTCGAGGCCGACGATGCAGAGCACCGTCGGGCATTGGACCTGCTGATGCTGACGCAGGGCTGGCGCCGCTTCGGTTGGCGGGAGATGGCCGTAGATGGAGCCTTCGAGCTGACACATCCGGCAGAATATACGCAGATAGTTTCGGGTTCAGTGAATCGCTTTGAAATTGAAAACGATGAATGGGAACTTGTGCCTACAGAATCGGAGCAACAGGAGAAATACGTCCAACAGAATAACAGTGAGTTGCTAAACCAAGGAGTACAGTATATCCGTGCTCAAGAGAACCGACATTTCTTTAAAGAATGGGGCAAATTGAAACGTGAAGTACGTGTACATGCAGAATTTTTGAAAGCCCTCGACAAGAAGGCACATCTCATAGGCGAGATGGAGACGAAGAACGGGTGTTTCAAAATTGAGCTGCCCGATTTCTACGGTGAATGTATATTCTTCCTCGATGCTAGCGACACCACGTTATGGAACCGGAAATGGGAGGGATTGAGACATCGGAAGAAACGCCATTGGGTTCGCCAGCAGGATTCGGAATTCATGCGCCTTCCCAATAATCCTGAATTTTTCGTGCGGTTAAACTGGCCCTATCCCCATTTCGTCAAGCCATACACCTACTATCAGGTACATCAAGCCAGCCAGCGTGACACATCTATGCTCTCACCAAGCCTGCTCACGGATGGAACGCATTTGATGCAGGAGGTGAGCGTGCGTGTACGTCACGGTGGCCAACGCCATGTTGACTTGTCCAAACCTGCCTATGTGATGGATGCCTACGATGCTACAAATCTGGCGATGGATGCAGGACAGCTTCCAGATTTTATCAGTTGGCGCTATATGTTCGATGAAACATATTTTATTTCTTTATGCACGGCCAAAACCCTTGTTGCAGATATGGGGATGCGACGTCGTCCAGACTTTTCTCTCTTCTATGATTCCATTAAGGTCGAAGGGCCTAATTTCATAAACACATGGCCGGCACCAGCTGAACGGCGCCGATACGGGCGTCTTGAATATATTGATAAGATTTATTTCTATACAGACTATAGCCCACGGCGCGAAGGAGATGTGAGATACGAGCAGGACAACCAGCCCAGCCTGGAAGTGCGTCTCGTGCGTTTCCCTGAAAATAAAAGCCGCATGACCTACCTCAACCGCTACTACATCCTGAAGGGCTTCGCCTATCAAGAGGACTTCTACCATCCCGACTACCGGCGGAACCCGCCGAAGGAGGGACAGAAGGACTACCGCCGCACGCTGTACTGGAACCCTGACGTGCAGCTCGACGCCGAGGGCAAGGCCAACATCACCTTCTTCAACAACAGCCAGACCACCCGCCTCTGCGTGGAGGCCAACGGCCAGGCTGCCGACGGCACACTGCTGTTTGGCCCCCAAGCCCCCTAAAGGGGAGTGTAAAGAATGAAAAATGAAGAATTAGGAATTTAGGGTGATTCCATAGGCAAAACGATGGTACAATGATGGCATTCCGTTTCAGGGAAATGGGATGCCTTTTCTTTTGTATTATCTTTGCAGTGGTTTCACACAAAAAAGAAAGATAGAAATGAAAGAAAGTAGCAAAGAAAGTAAAGACAGAAAGAATGCCCCCGCCGCCGTGGCGGTTAGTGCGCGCAGGCGCATACGCGCGTGAAGGCGATGCCGACGATGCAATGTCCTTGCTTCTATGTCCTTCTGGATTATGCGGACTTGGAACCTCTCGGCTAGTTCGAGTTTCAGGGCCGTCAGTCCAGGGCGTCGAGAATCTCGTCCATGGTGAAGCCGCGGGAGGCGGCGAAGCGGATGAGCTTGCCGCGGCGGACGTAGTCGTCGGTGTCGCGGAGGGTGCGGTTCTTCTGTTCGAGGGTGTTGCGGAGGATGGCGGCGTAGTCGTCGCCGAGTTCCTCGTCGAGAGCGACGAGGGCTTCGCGGATGTCGTCGCCGGGAAGCCCTTTCGCCCGCAGGGCCTGCTGGATTTTCAGGCGGCCCCAATGTGAAAAACGAAGCTTGTCGCGAGAGAAGGCGCGACAATAGCGGGCACTGTCGAGGTAGCCATCGGCAGTAAGGCGTTCGATGATGCGACGGGCATCATCATCTGAAACGGCGGCCTTCAGCAGCTTCTCGCGAATCTCGCTCTCGCAATGTTCGCTGACGCTGCAGAGGGCCGCCATCTGGCTCAAGCCTTCGTCGTAAGACATATCTTAATCTTCCGGGCTGAAGTCTTCCTTGCCTACACCGCAGATGGGGCATACCCAGTCCTCGGGGAGATCTTCGAAAGCGGTGCCGGGAGCTATGCCGTTATCGGGGTCGCCGAGCTGTGGGTCATAGACGTAACCGCAGGGGTCGCAAACATACTTTTTCATAGTGTTGAAGTTTTTTTATAAAGGTGAATACTGTGCCGCCTCGTGGGCTGCGTTCTCGATTTCGGGGACAAAGTTACGGAAAAAGTTTAATGTTTAATGTTTTTCCCTGTCTGATTTTCATTTTTTCATCATATTTTAATCTCTTTTCTTATCCCCTCAAGGAATTTTTAGCTTTCAACTTTTAACTTTTAACTTTTAACTTTCACTTTTAGCTAAATAAGTTGTACCTTTGCCGCGCTAATCGATAAGCACTCAACTCTCAACAATTAAATACAAAATACTAAATACTAACTCTTAACTCTCAACTATTAACTATTAACTATTAACCTCTGCCCCTTCCCAACACTCCCCTTTAGGGGGCTTGGGGGCCTTAACTCTAAACTCTAAACTAAAAATAACGATATGGCAAAGAAAGCTCTGCTGATGATCCTCGACGGATGGGGCATCGGCAATCAAGGAAAAGGCGATGTGATCTACCAGACACCTACGCCCTACATGGATTATCTGAACGCGAACTATCCTCATAGCCAACTGCTTACAGACGGCGAGAACGTGGGCCTGCCCGAGGGCCAGATGGGTAACTCGGAGGTGGGACACCTCAATATCGGCGGTGGCCGCGTGGTCTATCAGGACCTCGTGAAAATCAACCGAGCCTGCAAGGACGGCAGCATCCTCCAGAACAAGGAGGTGCAGAGTGCCTTCGACTATGCCGTGCGCGAGGGTAAGGCCGTGCACTTCATGGGCCTCACCAGCAACGGCGGCGTACACAGCTCGCTCGACCATCTGTTCAAGCTCTGCGAGATTGCACAGCAGTACAAGGTGCGCGAGACTTACGTGCACTGTTTCATGGACGGTCGTGACACTGACCCCCGCTCGGGCGTGGGATTCATCAAACAACTGCAGGAAAAGTGCGATGAAACCGGCGCTTTTATCGCCAGCATCGTCGGACGTTTCTATGCCATGGACCGCGACAAGCGCTGGGAGCGTGTGAAGATTGCCTACGACCTCCTCATCAACGGTGAGGGCTATCAGGCCAAAGACATGGTGGAGGCGATGGAACTCTCCTACGCCGACGGGGTGACCGACGAGTTCATCAAGCCCATCAACAATGCCAACGTGGACGGCACCATCAAGGAGGGCGACGTAGTGATCTTCTTCAACTACCGCAACGACCGTGCCAAGGAGCTCACCATCGTGCTCACGCAGCAGGATATGCCTGAGCAGGGCATGAAGACCATCCCCGGCCTCCAGTACTACTGCATGACCCCCTACGACGCTTCGTTCAAGGGCGTGCACATCCTCTTCCCCACGGAGAATGTGGAGAACACCCTGGGCGAATACATCTCGCGGCAGGGCCTCAAGCAGCTCCACACGGCCGAGACCGAGAAATATGCCCACGTGACATTCTTCTTCAACGGCGGGCGCGAGGCTCCCTACGAGGGCGAGGACCGCATCCTCGTGGCCAGTCCCAAGGTGGCTACCTACGACCTGAAGCCTGAGATGAGCGCCTTCGAGGTGAAGGACAAGCTCGTGGAGGCCCTCAAGAAAGAGGAATACAGCTTCATTGTTGTCAATTTCGCCAACGGCGACATGGTGGGCCACACCGGCGTGTACGAAGCTATCGAGAAGGCCGTCAAGGCTGTTGACCAGTGCGTCAAAGAGGTGGTGGAGACCGCTAAGGCTGCCGACTACGAGGTCATCATCATTGCCGACCACGGTAATGCCGACAACGCCCTCAACACCGACGGCACGCCCAACACGGCTCACAGCCTGAACCCCGTGCCCTTCATCTATGTGACGGCTAACAAGAACGCCACGGTGGAGAACGGCATCCTGGCCGACGTGGCACCCAGCATCCTGCACATCATGGGTCTGGAGCAGCCCGCTGCCATGACGGGACACTGTCTGATCAAGGACTGAAGACAAATACAAATAGAAATTCGTGGTGTAAAAAGAATACCCGAAACTCCTAATGATAAATGACATGAACAAGAAATCTTATTCCCACTGCTCCAATTTTTTATTATTTATCATTTATCATATGCTGTTTCTCTGCCCTGTCGGGGCGGCGGCCGAGGACTATACGTTCCGGCTGAAGAACACGCTGGCGTTCCAGCGCACGGCAGAGACCGTGGAGGTGGCGGTGCCTGAAGGCATCGACCTTGCCGCTTCCGCTCTTTTCACCGAGGGCGACGAGGCCGTTCCCTTCGAGGTGGCCGGCGAGCAGATTATCCGCTTCAGGGCTACCGTGGGCGCCGGTGCCACGGCCGGCTACGTGCTGCGCGAGGGCACGCCCGTGGCTCCTGAGAAGGTGACCTACGCCGCTGTGAAGATGCCCTCTACGCGTGCCGACATCGCCTGGGAGAACGACCTCTGTGCCTATCGAATGTACAGCACCGTGCTGCTCAAGAACGAGCCGAACACGGCGCAGGGCGTGGACGTGTGGTTCAAGAAGAAGGCCACGCCTGTCATCGACGACATGTACGGCCTCTCCAACTATCACAACGAGAGCCAGTACGGCGTAGATGCCTACTCCGTGAACGGCAAGCGCCTCGGCTGCGGCGGCACGGCAGCTGTGGTGAACGGCCACTTGCAGATGCACAACCCTTACACCAATTGCACTCTTGGGGAGCAGAAGGCTCTGCGTTCCGGCTTCACGACGACCTACGAGAATGTCAGCATCCAGGGATCATCCTACACCAAGACGCTCACCGTGGAGGCCACGGCCGGAGCGCTGCTCAACAAGGCCACCGTGCGCTTCGACGGCCCCGCCAAGACCTTCCGTCTGGCCGTGGCGGTCTATCAGCACACGGACATGACGCATCTCGTGAACGGCAACGCCTTCACCGAGGTGCCGGGACTCGTGGGGTGGGCTGAGGCCAAGAGCGAGGGCAGCATCACCAGCGCCGGTGCGCGCTTCTTCCAGGGGGCATACATTCCTTCGGGAGAGACCTCAGGGACGGTGACCACCGAGGTGATCGATGACCACCTCTGCCTGACGGTGGACTACACCGTAGGCACAGAACTGACTTTCTATTTCGGTGGCGGCTGGAACATCTTCCCGGCAGGGAGCTACGACAGCGACGAAGGCTGGTTTGAGGCTCTGACCGAGTTCAAGCAGGCCACGGAGAATCCCCTCACGCTCACCTCTATGCAGACGCTGCCCCAGAAGGACGACGTGCTCAGCATCCTCAACACCGTCAACCAGACCTGGCAGAGCAAATATCCCACCCACGGCAACTACTTCTGGAACCGCGCCGTCTATCACATCGGTAACATGGCCGCCTACGATGTCACGGGCGATGCCGCCTACCTCGACTTCTCAACGGCTTGGGCCAACCGTAGCAACTGGTGGGGAGCAACGGGCACAGACAAGAGCCGATGGAAATATACGCCCTATGGCGAAGGGGCTGACTTTGTGCTCTTCGGCGACAACCAGGTGTGCTTCCAGGTCTATGCCGACCTCTACAACCTCGACCCTGCCCACGACGCTAAGAAGATTGAGCGTGCGCTGGAGGTCATGGGCTACGAGATCTCTACCGACAACAATGACTATCTCTGGTGGGTGGATGGCCTGTTCATGGTGATGCCCATCATGACCAAGCTCTACCACATCACAGGCGAGCAGAAGTATCTCGATAAGATGTACGCCTACTGGCAGTACGCCAACTCCATTATGTACGATGAGGAGACGGGGCTCTACTTCCGCGATGCCAAATATGTCTATCCTGCGCACAAGACCAATGCCGGCAAGAAGGACTTCTGGGCACGTGGCGACGGATGGATCTTCGCGGCCTTCGCCAAGGTGCTCGACGAGCTGCCTGCGGACGATGCCCACCGCGACGAGTATATCAGCTACTACCGCCGTATGGCTGCGGCGCTGAAGGAATGCCAGCAGGACGAGGGCTACTGGACACGCTCGCTCCTCGATCCCGCACAGGCGCCCGGGCGCGAGACCAGCGGCACGGCCCTCAATACCTTCGGCTATGCATGGGGCATCCGCAACGGCATCCTCTCCGAAGTGGACTATGGCAGCACGCTCGAACGAGCATGGAACTATCTGGCAACCATTGCCCTGCAGGAGGACGGCACCGTGGGCTACATCCAGCCCATCGGCGAGAGCGCCAGCCCCGGCACCACCGTGAATGCCAACAGCTACCATGACTTCGGCGTGGGCGCCTACCTGCTCGCTGCCGCTGAGATGAGCCGTCTGGCTGTGGGCTCCGAGTCGCTGCCCAAGCTGCGCGTGAGCAGCGCTACCCTTGTCGATGCCACACATATTGCAGTGCGGTTCAACCTCCTGCCCAACGAGGAGGAGGCGAAAGTGGCTGCCAACTATCTGCTGCGCTCGGCCATCGAGGGAGATCCCTACATGAGTGCCGATGCGCCTTTAGAGGCCGAAGACATTGTGATGGCTGGCGATGGCACCATCACCATCACCCTGGCTGAGGCCCTTGACTATGGCCTCTACACGCTCTCCGTAGCCGGCATCCACTCTGCCGACGGCGGCGAGATGGCCGACAATCAGCGCCGCACACTGCTGCGCACCGTGCCGCTCGACGGCAAGCAGGCGGGCCTCACCATCTCCGCCATCGGCAGAGAGAACAGCACAAATGTGGAGGGCAACGTCAACGACAACAACCTTTCTACCCGTTGGAGCCAGAACGGCAACAACCAGTGGATTCGCTTCTACTTGAAGAAATTAGTGAGCGTCTATGCCGTGGATGTGGCCTTCTACAATGGCAACCAGCGCACGTTCAACTTCAAGGTGCAGACTTCCACCAACGGAAGCACATGGACTGATGCTACGGGCAACCTCGTCAGCAGTGGTCTGACCAACCAGATGGAGCGCTACCGTTTCAATCCCGTGGATGCAAAGTATGTCCGTCTCATGTGCAGCGGCAACAGCACCAATACGTGGAACAGTCCTACGGAAATACGCATACGCTACGATGAAATCGACGGAATTGACAGCACCGACGAAGAGCTGACGCAGGCGGACGGACCCGTCTATGACCTCAGCGGACGCCGCGTGGCAGACCGCCTCTCGGACAGCCATCTCCGCTCAGGTATCTATATTGTCAAAGGACGCAAGGTGCGCAAGTGACCTGTTGACTGGCGAAAAATGAGAGGGTCGCAACCAACCGGTTGCGACCCTCTGCATTGACATAATACAGAAAAGGTGCACATGATTTAACAAATGAAATCATGAGCGAAACAAGCATTAGACGCCCTCATCGTCGCTTTAGTGAAGACTTCAAGCTTTCCGTTCTCACGGACTATTATTCATCTGGTCTTAGTTGTAATTCCATCTCCAGGAAGTATAATTTAAGCGCTGGTTGCTTATTAAGATGGCTTAAACTGCATCCGTTTTCAGAATTTTCCGTATCTTTGCACCCGAAAGCCGACTGTTCAGGTACGCAGGAAGCATCTGAGGAGATTGTGCACAGCCTCAGGAAGAGATTAAAAGAAATGTGTACAACTTTAGTAAAATAGGTAATAAAGTGTGTACCTATTTCAGGTAAAGTCACGATATAAGAAAAGACTAGATTTTATGGGGTTGCTAAAAGAATTCTATATTAAGACATTATCAGATAATTGTTCTATTGCCTCCATTGTTAGAGCACTATATAAAGAACTTTGTGGCCATTTTATTATTATAGAAACTTAATATTCATAAATGAGCTTTATACATAAGAAACATCATCTTATATCGGTCATCATTGCTACGCTGGCTTTTGTTGGGTGTCGGCATACCAATGCAAATGATGCTCTGTTAACACGCATTGAACAACTATTGGAAGCGGACTCAGCCTATGCCGCATCTTTTTTGATTGAAAACACCAAGGAACAAGTGGAGTCCTTTGACAAAGCTCATCAAATGCGTTATTTATTGCTTCAGGCAGAGGCGAAGAACAAGACATGGGAACCTTTTACGACAGACTCAGTAATGCTTCAAGTAGTGGCCTACTATGACAAACACGGAACTAACAACGACCGTCTACTGGCTAACTATCTATTGGGATGCGTTTATAGAGATTTGAATGAAGTCCCCAAAGCCATTGAATGTTACCAAAACGCTATAGTCTATGCGGACACCTTATCGAAGGACTGCGACTTTAAGACGTTGAGCAGTACCTATTCTCAGATGGCTGACGTTTTTCATCGCCAACTGGCAATTTCCAATGCTATTGAGAGCCGCTTCAAGTCTGTTTATTATTCTCTCTGTATAAAGGACACATTAAATGCGCTCTATGACTTGATACATATAACTGCTGATTACATAATGCAAAACAAAAACGACACGGCAGAGGCGCTTTTTATGAAGGCAAAAACCACGTATTTGAAACATGGTTATTTAAAGGAGTGGGCTAAAGTTTCTCTGCCTCTTGCACATATTTACTTGCAATCCGGTCGTTTGAATGACGCAAAAGAAATCCTAGATTTATATAAAGTAGAATCTGGGGAATTTACTTCAGAAGGGGACCTCCCTCCATCGGAGCGAATGTATTACTACTATGAGGGACAATTTTACAAAATCATAGGCAGGTTAGACTCCGCAGAATATGCTTTCCGCCAGATGTATTATCCCAAAATGGAATACACACATCAAGATGCTATGTACAGGGGGCTACTTGATGTTTTCAGGCAGAGAAACAATATGGATTCAATCTATATGTACACCCTGTTATACTGTCAGGCCAACGACTCCTCTGTGGCCGTAAAAGACCGAGAAATAATCTCCAATATGAATGCAGCCTACAAATACAATAGGTTGCAAGAAGAAGCCTTCAAACAACGTGAGAAAGCTGCGGCAACACTTATTTGGATGATTTTCTTCATAGCACTTGCTGTCACTCTCCTTATCATTTCATTCTCCATCTGGGTAATCTTTAGAAGGCGCAAAAGGCAGAAACAAGCAGAGCTGGAAAGAATACAAAGGGAACTTGAAGAGGCCAAAGCTGCATACTCGAAGGAAATCAACGAACTTTGTCTTTTGGAGGCCACACATCAAAAAGTTATTAAACTCATTAGGAATGAGTTAGACACTTCACAAGGCGAGTCTGAGATGTACCGTTCCAAATACGAGGACGCACAACACCGAATCGTAGAAATCAATGAAATGTATGAAGAAAACATCAAGATACATAATGAGGAGATGGAACGGGTGAAAGCAAGAATTGAGGATCTAACGCGAAAGACGGGGGTTAGCGAAAGTTTGGACACAGCCAAGAGCTTCCGCGAGACAACCATCGTAAAACGTGTATTGTACCTTGCAGGAAAGTCAAAATGTGAATTGTCGAAGGTGGAGTGGGAAACTCTGATTCGTGTTTTTGGACAGTTTTACCCCACATTGCTCTCTGATCTTCACAAGGCACCTACCATCAAGGACAATGGCGTTAAGGTCTGCATCTTGGTCATTATCAAACTACGCGAGAGTGATATTGCACACTTCTTGAATGTCCGCGACACAGGCATCTCCAATTACAAGGCGGAAATTAACCTTGCATTGTTCAATGAAAAATCTGCTCGATCTCTTTTCAAGAACTTAGAACAACGATATGGATTATTCGCATAGAAATATCTCCCCAATAATCAAAATGCACTATTTAATGAAGTTAAATGAAGTTTTTTCTTTTGCAACAAAACAATACTGATTATCAACAAATTACCAGCACTATTTAACATTTGTAAACTTTTAAAACTGAAGTCGAGTGAAGTTTCTCTATTGAAATAATTCCTTCAGCATTTTATTACGTCATAATTTTGCAGCGTCTAACCACTTAAAATGCAAAATTATGACAAAACAAAAGTTCTTTTTTCTGTTGGCAATGGTGACGATGCTGCCATTGCAACGAGTGTGTGCAGACCCTGCTCCACTAAATTTTCAATTAAGCATTATCGACCACACAAACGGCGGTGGTCGCCATCGGACACCTGTTCTATCTCCTTCCGTAAGTATCGAAGAATACACATTATATTTCGATACGCCATGCGACGGATGTGAACTGCGTATTGTTGACGAGGACGGTGATATTGTCTACTCTACCACAATACCATCATCTTGTTCATCTCTCGATCTCCCATCTACACTGAGCGGTGATTTTGAGTTGCAAATCATTCAAGGCAACTTCTGTTTCTACGCAGAAATACAGTTGTAAGCACCTTTCTCATTTTCTAAATCATCTGTTTCATGAGACTATTCTCTGTGAAACGATCAAAGACTGCTTGTAGGAGCATGGCCCTATTACTGGGTCTGCTTCTGCTCGGCAGTTGCCATTCCGACCTGACACGCTATGCTGGTGACAATGCATCGGAGTTGGAGAAAGTACTTCTCTATTACAAGTATTTCTGCTGGGATTCGCAGAAATACGAGGCAGCAAAGTTCCTGATAGAGAATATGAAGTATCATTATTCTCAGGGACGCATTGTTGGGGACGATTCTATTTTGGAGGAATGGCGGAAAGAAACAGATAGCATCTATGAAGCGACGGTGAGCGGACACACCCTCTATGATTTTCCATGGGACAGCCTGAAAGTGCGTCAAAAACAGCGCAGGACAATCATCGAGGCCTACACCTTACCCGATATCGAAGCCGACATGACCGTCCGGCCAGATATGGAAACGCTCACTTTTGAATTCCTTACCGAGCATATCGACCATGCCTTTAAGGTATGGCGCGAATCCAAGTATGCACGGAACCTGACATTCGATGAGTTCAAGGAGTACATACTACCCTACCAATGTGTCAAGGGCTATGGCTTCCTTGAAACAGGACAGCGGTATGATGACTTGTTTGGAAAGTACATTCATAGGACAGACTCAGACAGCCTGGCATCTACCGTTGACTACTACAACAAAGCAATCAACGGTTTACGCGACTTAAACGGCAAGACCCACCGTAAGGTGCTGGCTGGCATC
>CACZSQ010000066.1 GCA_902783885.1 uncultured Bacteroidales bacterium | reverse complement strand
CACACGCGTCAACCTGAAGGGCACCATCATCGTGGCCCGCGACATCGCCCACGCCAAGCTGAAGGCTCGTCTCGACGCCGGCGAGGGTATGCCCGAGTACTTCAAGAAATATCCTGTCCTTTATGCCGGTCCTGCCAAGACGCCCGAAGGCTACCCCTGCGGCTCCATGGGCCCCACCACGGCCAACCGCATGGATCCCTACGTGGACGAGTTCCAGGACAACGGTGCCAGCCTCGTGATGATTGCCAAGGGCAACCGCTCACAGGCGGTCACTGATGCCTGCAAGAAGCATGGAGGATTCTACCTCGGTACCATCGGCGGCGTAGCAGCTGTGCTCTCGCAGTCGAGCATCAAGAGCATCGAGTGCGTGGAATATCCCGAATTAGGTATGGAAGCCATCTGGAAGATTGAGGTTGAAGACTTCCCCGCCTTCATCCTCGTGGACGACAAGGGCAACGACTTCTTCCAACAGCTGAAGCCACTGTGCTGCAAGAATTAACGCAACTTCAGAATAGCTAAAGAGAAATAAGGCATCTGGCGTGATAGAATCGTAGGGCTGTCAGAGGAATAGTATTCCGAAGGCAGCCCTACGTTTTCTATATAATGGCACTCCACACTGTTGTTGCCCTGCAACAGAGTTGTGAGCGCCTTGCGGCAGTGCGACAGCTTCATCAGGACTATGGTATAATGCTTGTGCAGAAGGTCAAGTAGTTCCTCTGCACTGCAGTCACCAGGTATGACCAGCAAACGCTCCTGCTGGCTCACCAGCGAAAGGGCGGCACAGGAAGCTGCAGCAATAAACGATGGAATACCCGGCAGCTGACGCACTTCTATTCCATCTGCGCAAAGGCGGTCCTGAACATAATGTATCGAGGCGTAGATGCTGATGTCGCCTTCTACACCTACTACGACGTTGTTGCCTTCATTGAGAAAATGAAGAATATCGGAATACATCTCGCCATACACTGCCATGACGGCTTGACGATCGGCGCTCATGGGCAAGGGATAGAAGCGCTGTCGCTCACGGGGACACCACTCCCCTACAATCTCTGCTGCACGCGAGGACTGGACGCCGGCAACGGTGCGTGTGGCGGGAAGCAGCACGACATCCGCGCTGCGAAGTGCCTTCACCGCCTGCAAGGTCAGCAGCTCCGGATCACCAGGACCTAAGGAGAGGAAAGTGACTGACGAAGATTTCATGCCTTTAATTCTGAATTGAGTATAGCAAGTGCTGAGGACTGGTCCTTCATAAGCTGGTGCGTGAGCTCTTCCTCGCTGCTGAAACGCCGTTCCGGGCGCAGACGGCTGATGAAGGAGAGTGTCAGTTCTTCGTCGTAGAGATTACCATCGAAATCGAAGAGATGTGCCTCTACGGATACATCTGACCCGTTGTCCAACGTGGGTCTGCTGCCTATATTGAGCATCCCTTTCCAAACAGATGACTGATGCTGAATGAGCACAGCGTAGGAGCCTGTAGCCGGTAGGAGCTTATCGGATGAGAGACTCTGCAGGTTGGCCGTAGGAAAACCTAATTTATGCCCAACAGCATGGCCGTGGACAACTCGGCCTGTCCAGATGTAAGGGCGCCCCAGCAACTGTGCTGCCGCGCGGACATCACCCGCTTCCAAAGCATGGCGCACAACAGAACTGCTGACATGCTCGCCTGGAAGTTCCTGAGCCAACACCACATCTATACCAAGCTGCTGTCCGTACGCTTTGTAATCCTCAAACGTTTCACCTTGAGGACGCCCAAAATGATGATCATAGCCTATGACGAGTACGGAAACGCCCAACTGCTTCTTCAACACCTGCTCCATAAACTCCCGCGCAGTGAGAGCGGCCATAGCGCGGTCAAAAGGAAGAATAAAGATGTCATCGACTCCCGTAGCGCGCAGGAGCGACATCTTTTCATCCATACTGGTCAGCAGCAATGGTGCACTCTCTGGTGCAAACACGGAGCGAGGATGGCGGTCGAAAGTAATTAACAAACTGCGATCACTGCGGCAATGAGCTTCTGCTTTCACCTGTTGGATTAACCACTGGTGACCACGATGTACACCGTCAAAAAAACCAATCGTACAGACCAATCCTCTCCCCTTTCCATCAAGAGAGGGGAGAGGTTGGCGTGTAGAATCTATTTCTTTTATACTCAAATCTTGAATAGTATAAATTCCTCCTTGAGAGAATAGCTAACGATTAAACGAGATGCCCTACAATCTCTTCTCTGTCGCCAGGAAGCAGGTCGATGACAGGTATCTCAATCATCGTGTAGCATCCGGGCTGCTGACGCATGGAAGCACGGGCAACGTTCACCAGCACCTGAGCCGTGAGGGCAGGATTGTTGATTTTCATATTGAACTCGAAGAGCTGGTTGTGGGTTTTACCCGAAACGCCCTTGCGTACGAGATTCACGCCATGACCCACATCGTTCAGATCCTTCACACAAGGAACCTGGTTGACATGTGTCTCATCGTTCACGAAATACGGATCTTTCAGGATGGCTGCCTTCACGGTCTCAAAATCGGCGCCGTCCTCCAGCTCGACATATACCATACGACGATGAATACCCGTTCCAAGGGGAATTGTTACGCTCAGCGCGTCGCGAACGCCTGCGATGGAGCGTACAGCCACGGAGTGCCCCATCGAGCGTCCTGGGCCAAAATTCGTGTAGCTGACGCCCTTCGGTGCCAAGCTCTCCATGAGCGTACGGACAACGCTGTCCGATCCTGGATCCCAACCGGCGCTGATGATGCTGACGGCTTTGCCTGCCTTTGCAGCGGCATCGAGCGAGCGGCGAAGTGAAACTATCTGCGTATGAATATCAAAAGAATCAACCGTGTTGATACCTAAAGACAGTATTTCCTTGGCGTAGGCTTCTACGCTGCGTGTGGGTGTGGCCAAGATAGCCACATCGACGTCTTTCAGTTCGCGGATATCCTTCACAACCTGATAATCTTCAAGCTCCTTGGGACAGTCCTCAGCGCCTTTGCGACGGACAATACCTGCTATTTCCATATCCGGAGACTCCTGCAGAGCCTCCAACGTGTACTTGCCAATATTACCGTAACCTACTACGGCTGCACGAATCTTTTTCATTGTGTTTAGTGTTTAAAAATGTTGAATAATTTCTATTTATTGATAATCGTTTGAATAATTGTCAGCTCTTCCTCAGTGAAAGGTGCACTCTTGAGACAGGACAGATTGCGCTGCAACTGATCGGGTGAACTGGCACCAATAATGACACTAGTCACAGCTTCATGCTGCAAAATCCATGAAAGGGCCATGGTAGCCAAGTCTTCGCCGCGCTGCTGAGCCACATCGTTCAACGCACGAATACGCTGAAGCATCTGAGGTGTCAGCATATCAGACTTCAGGAATCGAGGATCGTGTGCCATGCGGCTGTCAGCAGGAATGCCATTCAGATAACGGTTGGTGAGCAATCCTTGAGCCAAGGGAGAGAAACCAATAAACCCTACTCCTGCCTGCTGAGCTGAATCCAGAATACCTTCCTGAAGCGGCTGACGGTCGAAGAGATTCAGGCGACCTTGATATATCAGACAGGGTACATCCCGTTCACGCAGATAACGATAACCTTTCTCTGCTGCCTCCAAGGGCCAACGGCTCAGACCGATGTATAATGCCTTTCCAGCCCTGACGATATCCACTAATGCCTGCAACGTCTCCTCGAGCGGTGTCTCAGGGTCATAGCGATGACAGTAGAACAAATCTACATACTCCAGCTGCATCCGTTGAAGGCTCTGGTCAAGACTCGCCATTAGATGCTTGCGGGACGCCCAGGAACCATACGGTCCTGGCCACATGTCGTATGCTGCCTTAGTAGAGATAAAAAGTTCGTCACGATGACCTCGGAAATCATCCTGAAGCATCTTACCCAATCGTAACTCGGCAGCTCCTGGCTGAGGACCATAGTTGTTGGCTAAATCGAAATGGGTGATGCCAGCGTCAAAGGCAGCACGTGCTATTGCCCTGCTCTGCGACTCGGGAGTCAATTCCCCGAAGTTATGCCAAAAGCCAAGAGAGATTGCCGGCAAAAGCACTCCTGATTGTCCACAACGACGATATTTCATGCTCTCCATAAGCTATCGGTTTTCGAATGATGATGCAAAAGTATCAAAAAGATATTTATCTCACAAATATTATTATCTTTTTGTTTAATATAATACCTAATAATACTTAATATTGATACTAATTATAATAATCGTTGAGCAAAATGCCAAATAATAATACCTGCTGTTACACTGACATTCATGGAATGCTTTGTGCCAAATTGCGGAATCTCAAGACAGCCATCGCAAGCATCAATAACTGATTGTTGAACGCCCTTTACTTCGTTGCCAAGAATGACTGCATATTTTTTGGTTTTATCTGGCTGAAAATCTTGTAACATCATGGAACCTTCGCATTGTTCAATAGCAAGCAGCGTGTAACCTTCCGACCGCAATGATTGAGCAGCTTCCATCGTGTCCTTGAAATAGCGCCATGAGACACTCTCTTCGGCTCCTAATGCTGTCTTATGAATCTCTGTATGGGGAGGCGTGGCGGTAATACCACAAAGTACAACCTCATTCACGCGAAATGCATCACTCGTTCGAAAAACGCTGCCTACATTGTATAAAGAACGTACATGATCCAGTACCACGACCAGTGGGATTTTCTCTATTTCATGAAACTGCTGGACCGAAATGCGATTCATTTCGGTTATCTTCAATTTGCGATAAGAAAGCTCTCCCCTACTCATTTACTCAGTTCCAGCATTCTTTTGATGGGCTTAATGGCTCTTTCGGCTATTTCTGGAGCTACGCTGACGACAGGTTGTTCATCACGCAGACAACGATACACCTTTTCGAGCGTTACCATTTTCATATACTCACATTCGTTGCACGCACAAGTAGCAGCTCTCCCTGTTGACTCATCGAAAGATTCCTCAGGAGGAGCAGGAATAAAGGTTTTCTGCGGTGCCTGCTTCTGCATCTCATGAAGAATACCGCTCTCCGTAGCAACTATAAATTCCGTAGCTTCATCGGCAATGGCATATTTGAGCAAAGCAGCCGTGCTGCCTACCTTATCTGCCAATTTAACAACTGGTCCTTTACACTCTGGATGTACGAGAACTTTTGCACCAGGGTGTTGAACCTTTAGCTCCATGATTTTCTCAACGCTGAAACGCGCATGAACGTGGCAAGCTCCATTCCACAACAACATATTACGTCCAGTAATGGAATTGATGTAGCTGCCAAGATTCTGATCAGGACCAAAAATAATCTTTGCATCCTGAGGTAATGACTCGACAATCTGGCGGGCATTACTACTGGTGACAACTATATCTGTATAGGCTTTGGTAGCTGCTGTGGTATTCACATAAGATATTACCGTGTGATCCGGATGTGCTGCAACGAACTTTGAAAACTCATCAGCCGGACAGCTTTCAGCCAAAGAACATGTGGCTGCAGGATCCGGAACAAGCACTTTCTTGTCGGGACATAGAATGGCTGCCGTTTCGCCCATGAAATGCACACCGCAAAGAACAATAATGTCGGCGTCTGTCTTAGCGGCCTCTTGAGCCAGTGCCAGACTGTCGCCTATGAAATCAGCCAAATCCTGAATCTCACCATCTACGTAGTAGTGAGCCATGATGACTGCATTCTTTTCTTTTGCCAATCTCCGTATTTCTGCCTTTAAGTCCATTGTTTTCGACATTGTATTATTTTATTGACAATCTTCGTTTTGAAGAAAAGACGTATATATAAGAATATAATATGCTGTTAATTCTGTTGATAATTATAATTTTTTATTGAATGTCAATTAATTATGTTGTTAATAATCATTGATTATGATAGGGAAAACTTTTTGAAAACTATTGCTAATTATATTTTGAATTGAAGTGAAAATGACAGATAGATGTATTGTGAGCAGCTATCAAATGTTGTGAGGAATTATTAAAAAACTTTCAACATAGTTATTGACAACGTAACTCAACGTATAATGGTTATTCGGGTAACAACTGCCTCTTCACCATCGGGAGTATTGGCAATAACAGTATATATTCCTGATGCAGGACGCTTGCCTGACTGATTGCGGCCATTCCATGTGAAGGTTCCGCCAATGGACTGTCCGCTCCAAACGAGTTGTCCGGTGGCGGAAATAATCTTAATTTCACAGTCCTTGACCAATCCTCGAACGACAATAGGACCATTATAATCCGGATCGACAGGATTTGGATAAGCATATACTTTGTCCTTATCAAGATCATCTTCAGGCGTTGTTGCATCAGAGACAAAGCTGCAAAGTCCTTTTCCTGTGGCAAAATAGACAGTACCTGTTGAGGGATGAATGAGTATGTCTGTGACTAAGTTGGATGGTAGCAGTGAGTTGTCAGTATTAAAGTGATAAATCTGTTCCTGGCAGTCTTCGCTGACGAGATAGACACCATTATTCTCTGTGCCGAACCATTTGCGGCCGGCACCATCAACAGCTATGCTGCGAATGGAAATACCATTGAAAAGGTAGTCGGCCAGTCCGCTGCCATCGTTGCGTGCTATTTTTACTTGTTCAAAAGTATAGTTCGAGGACTTAAAGTTCTCTACATCACGTGCAACGAAAGGTCCAAGTTCCGTTCCCACCCACACGCTGCCGTCGATATCTTCAGCTGTGCAGAAGAAATTATCTGGAGTATATGAAGTTCCATCTTGATTGACAATAGTAGTGAACAGACGACGACTGTCGTCATTTGTATTGTCTATGGTATTGTTATAGTTGAGAATAAATACTCCACGTTCAGTCATACGACGGCTGTTGATCCATGCCCAACCACGACTGTCGAACATGATTTTATCGACTGTGGAAGCATTTTTTATTTCGGGGCAGGGTATGGCAGCCCATTTGCCATTATTCTTTAGAATACGAATGCTTGCTGCTTCCTTGCCTTCAGTACAATTCAGCATCCAAAGATTGTTTTCGTTGTCGTAAGTTATTCCGTCTGCAGAAACAAAGTATTGAGGATTTGCTGCCGCAGGAAGGATGGATTTCAGCGGACTGTTGTCAAGTCCGATATGTCCAGTACAGAGGGCATTTCTGAATTCGAAGATACCGCTACGGCTTGTTCCGGCGTAATAATGATTGGCATCGTTAGGATCTTGAACCACTCTAGTAACATCCTGATATCTTTCATTAGGAAATTTCTTCTTGGCCGACGCACCATCAAAATTAGTCCAGCTTCCGTCAGCGTGTAGAATCATTGCAGTTCCTGGACGTGCAACAGCTTCATAGTTTCTGTTTCCGCCGGCAATCAGAACATCATCTCCTACACGATTCAGATAAAGCGTATAATCGTGTAGCGGGCTATTGGGATGAATACCTGATGTGGTAAGCTTGAACTCCCCATCGACAAGACGATAAGCCTGTAATCCACTCTCTCCATCACTGGCCCAATATTCGTTGCCTCGCTGAGTCAAATTATTCCAAGTGAAAGTACCGGTAAGTTCAGTAGGTGCATCTTCTGCATTTTTATAAATCAATATTTTATTTGCATTACCTATAATCAATTGCTGATTGTTGACGCTCATGTATTGTGGAGTTGGTTTCAAAGTACCTGCCTGAATATTTGTCCATTTATCTTCTTCTTCATTCATCAGAGAGAGATAAGCATCTGTATGAATCCACACACGACCTGCAAATGTTTCCATGTGCTGTGCCTGGAAATTGTTATTCAGTTGTTTCCAGTTAGCCTTGTCTTTGAGATTATCTTTCAATGCAGCACACCAAAGTCCACTCTTTGTTTTATCTGAACTTTGACATCCAATAAAGAAATATTTCTTTCCAAGTGTACAAGATCTTACATTTAACCCTAATTCATAACTATCTTTGATAATGCCCTCAACCATATCCACAACAATAATGCCGAAACCAGTGCAGACATAGGCATAGCGACCTGCTGATTGCACATAGTTTACTTCCTTATTGATCAAGGTACTGTTCTTCAGTTGCGAAAGATTGATAACCTCTGAATCATTATAAGTAGAGAGCAAATCTATATTTCCGTTGTCATAGATAATGATAATGCGTTTTGATTCGGCATTATAACGAATCAAACTGATTGTTACGTCTGACAGCTGTTTCTGCCAGTCGAAAGTGGTAATGCTCCCGTCCGAAGTGTCGTAGGCCATCAGTTTTCCCTCCATCACGCTATAAATCCGTTGACCGGCAACGACGTTGGAAGTGCTTACGGAATAGGCAGGATATACTTTCCAGGAACCTATTATTTGTGCAGAAACTGGAGTAAACAATAAAAAATAAAAGATGATAAATAATAGATAACTGACAGGACGAACGCTGATCATAATACGTGATATGATCTTAACAGACAATGAAATAGTTCTATTATTTATCATATTTTATTTTTATTTTTCATTAAAAACGTTCAACAGAAACTCTGCCAGCTTCTGAGTGGCGCGACCGCGATGGCTGATAGCATTCTTTTCCTCGGCAGACATTTCGGCAAAACAGCGGTCATAGCCTTCGGGCTGGAAGATGGGATCATAGCCAAATCCCTCGGTTCCATGACGCTCACTGATGATGGTGCCTGGACAGATACCTTCAAAGAGATATTCACGCCCCTGAAAGATAAACGCAATGACGGTGCGAAATCTTGCGTTGCGATTGCTTTTATTTGCAAGATTCTTGAGCAGCAGATTCATATTAGCATCGCTGTCGTGGGTAGCACCTTCGCCGAAAAGCTCTGCATAGCGGGCAGTGTGAACACCAGGTAATCCGTCAAGCGCTTCCACCTCCAGACCTGTGTCATCGGCAAAGCAGTCATAGCCGTAGTGCTCGTGAACAAAGTGTGCTTTCTGCAGGGCATTGCCCTCAAGCGTATCAGCTGTTTCGGGAATATCTTCCGTGCAACCGATATCTTTGAGCCCTACCACCTCATAGGCATCTCCAAGAATCTGGCGAACCTCGGAGAGTTTATGTTGGTTGTTGGTAGCAAAGACCAAACAATGGCTACCCTTCTTAAGTCTTGATATGATCGAATCCTTCTCCATAAACGCCTACTACTTTGGTCTGTGAGACAAAAGCCTGGTTGTCGATATGTTTGATGAGTCGGAATATTTGCGGACTCTCACGCCGACGAGCCATCACAATCAGCACAGGACGTCTGGATTTCGAATACCACCCCTGGCCATTCAGGACAGTGACACCGCGGTGCACATCTACATTGATGGCTTTGGCTATCTCATCATATTTTTCTGAAATGATGGTGAACTGCACGCTCTGTGTGGCCGAGTTCATGGTGTAGTCCAGCATAATCATGGAGATAATCAGCACACAGTAACCGATGACCACCTTGTGCCAATCGTGAAGCACGAAGAAACCGCTCGTGACAATCATGAAGTCCATATACATGATGATGCGACCCATGGACATCGACTTGTACTTGTTGACGATGCTGGCGATAATATCCGTTCCGCCCGATGAGCCGTTGTTCAGGAACACCAATGCCAGACCGCTACCCTCGATGCATCCGCCAAGCACGGCTGCCATGAATTCCTCATCGTTGGCCAGGCGCGGAAGCGTGCCGTCAGGGAGCATAATGAGATTTTGGAAAACGCCCAACAGAATGGTGATGACCAGAATAGCATAAATGGTCTTGGTGAAGTACTTAAAGCCTAATACCTTCAATCCCATACCCAGTAGGATGGCATTGATGACAAAATAGCTGTACTGTGTGGGGATTCCTGTGCCATAGTAGATGAGTGCGGCAATACCTGTGCAGCCGCCCGGAATAAACTTGTAGGGCAGCATGAAAAGGGTGAACCCGACGCAGTACATAGCACACCCGACGGTGATCATGAAATAATCTTGTATTTCATCCCAGATGTGAATGTGCCTGATGACATCATGGGGTGTTTTAACTTTTACGGTTTTCATTTCATTACGATATTAATCATTCGTTTAGGTACGATAATCACTTTCACTATCTGCTTACCTTCCAAGTATTTGGGTGTGAGCTCATGCCCGCGGGCAGCAGCTTCGATGGTGGCATTGTCTGCATCGGCAGGGAAATCGATGCCGAAGCGGGTCTTACCGTTGAAGGCAACCATCATCTTCACGGTGTCCTCCACCAGGTATTTCTCCTCGAACACAGGCCACTGGGCATCGCAGACCGTAGTGGTGTGTCCCAGCGCCTCCCACAACTCCTCTGCGATATGCGGAGCAAACGGAGCAATGAGCACAACCATCGGCTCCAGCACGGCGCGTTTGGTGCACTTAAGCTGTGTCAGCTCATTCGTGGCAATCATGAAGGCAGGAATAGCCGTATTGTAGCTGAAATTCTCAATATCCTCCGTCACCTTCTTGATGAGCTTATGCAGCGCCTTCAGTTCTGCTGGTGTGGGCTCGTCATCGGTCACAGCGAACGTGTCCTTTGTCCAAAACATATTCCAGAACTTCTTGAGGAAGCGATGGCTGCCGTCGATGCCGTTCGTGTCCCACGGCTTGGCCTGTTCCACAGGACCGAGGAACATCTCATACAAACGCAGGGTGTCGGCGCCGAACTTCTCCACAATCATGTCGGGGTTGACGACATTGAACATCGACTTCGACATCTTCTCCACAGCCCAACCGCAGACATATTTACCGTCTTCCAGGATAAACTCTGCCGTAGCATATTCAGGGCGCCAAGCCTTGAAAGCTTCAAGGTCGAGAACATCGCCGCTGACAATGTTCACATCCACGTGCAGAGGCGTAACATCATATTGATCCTTCAATCCGAGGCTCACGAAAGTATTAGTGTCCTTGATGCGATAAACAAAGTTACTGCGACCCTGAATCATTCCCTGATTCACCAGTTTCTGGAACGGCTCCTCCTTGCAGCTCACGCCGAGGTCGAAAAGGAATTTGTTCCAGAAACGGGAATAAATCAGGTGACCCGTAGCATGTTCAGAACCGCCTACGTACAAATCCACATTCTGCCAGTAGGCGTCTGCCTTTTCACCAACAAGCGCTTCACCATTGTTAGGATCCATATAGCGGAGGTAATAGGCAGATGAACCTGCAAAACCGGGCATGGTATTCAGCTCAAGAGGGAAAACAGATTCATTGTCAATCAGTGAGTTTTCAACTACGCTGTTTGTCTTCGTGTCCCATGCCCAACGCTTGGCATTCCCGAGTGGAGGCTCACCCGTCTCTGTGGGCAGGAACTTATCCACCTCCGGCAACTCCAGAGGCAGGCATTCTTCTGGAACCATCTGTGGCATACCGTTCTTGTAATAGACGGGGAAGGGCTCACCCCAGTAGCGTTGACGACTGAAGATGGCATCGCGCAGACGATAATTCACCTTCACACGACCAAGCCCTTTTTCCTTCACGTACTTCTTCGTAGCAGCAATAGCTTCCTTGATGGTCAGACCATTGAGGGAGAAATCGATATACGGCTTGACACCTTCGCGAGGTGAGTTGCATACGATGCCTTCCTTAGCATCGAAGCTCTCCTCACTGACATCGCAACCTTCCACCAGAGGCACTATGGGCAGTCCGAAATGCTTTGCAAAAGCATAGTCACGACTGTCATGAGCCGGCACAGCCATGATGGCGCCTGTGCCATAGCCAGCCAGCACATATTCCGAAATCCAGATGGGGTTGGCTTCGCCCGTAAAGGGATTGATGGCATAGCTGCCGCTGAACACGCCCGTCACCTTGCGGTCGCTGATGCGGTCGCGCTCGGTACGTTTCTTCACATAGGCCAGATACTCATCTACGGCAGACTGCTGCTCGCGTGTCGTCAGTTCCTTCACCAGCTCGCTCTCGGGAGCCAGCACCATGAAAGTGACACCGAACATCGTATCTGCACGCGTCGTGAAAATCGTGAAACTTTTGTCGCTGTCCTTCACCTTGAACTCTATCTCAGCACCCTCCGAACGACCAATCCAGTTGCGTTGCGTCTCTTTCAGAGATTCTGTCCAGTCTATTGTCTCCAGTCCGTCGAGCAAGCGCTGGGCGTAAGCAGACACACGCAGGCACCATTGCTTCATTCGCTTCTGAACAACGGGGAAACCGCCGCGCTCGCTCACGCCGTCAACCACTTCGTCATTCGCCAGCACCGTGCCCAGCTGAGGACACCAGTTCACCATCGTCTCACCTAAGTAAGCAATACGATAGTTCATCAGCACCTGCTGCTGCTCTTCATCGCTCATGGCATTCCATTCCTCAGCCGTGAAGCGCAACTCTTCGCTTTCAGAAACACCGTAGCTCTCCAGTCCTTCTGTGCCGTTCTTATCGAAATAGGCAATCAGCTCTTCAATAGGACGTGCCGAGGCTTTCTGTGTGCTCTTATCACACTCGGTTGATGACAGGGGAGCCTGACTGTAGAAACTCTTGAACATCTTCTGAAATGCCCACTGCGTCCAATGATAGTAACCTGGCTCACATGTGCGCACCTCACGGCTCCAGTCAAAAGAAAAGCCTATCTTGTCCAACTGCTCGCGATAGCGGTTGATGTTCGCTTCCGTTGTTATTGCAGGGTGCTGACCAGTCTGGATAGCATATTGCTCTGCCGGCAGACCATAAGCATCATACCCCATGGGATTCAACACATTGTAGCCCTGAAGACGCTTGTAACGCGCATAAATGTCTGAGGCTATATACCCCAATGGATGACCCACGTGCAAGCCCGCACCGCTTGGATAAGGGAACATATTGAGAACATAGAACTTCTTACGTGTCTCGTCCTCTTTTACCTTATACGTCTGCATAGCTGCCCAGCGAGCGTGCCATTTCTTCTCAATCTCTCTGAAATTATATTCCATATATTGGTCTGTTGAATGATTATTTGCAGGCGCAAAGGTCGCAATTTTCTGCGACATAAAGAAATAAACAAGCGAAAAAGTCCCACAACCAAAAGGAAATGATTACCTTTGCAAAAATTTTCTAACGCCTAACATAAGCAAATACAATGAAAAAGAATCTCGAAACGCTCTGTATCCACGGCGGTTGGCACCCCACAAAAGGACAACCGCAACAGCTGCCTATCTATCAAAGTACAACATTCAGGTATGAGACCAGTGAACAGATGGCCAAACTCTTCGACCTCGAGGAGGAAGGCTATTTCTACACACGACTGCAGAACCCAACTAACGATGCCGTTGCCGCCAAGATCAATGCCCTCGAAGGTGGAGTGGGATGTGTGCTTACCTCTTCCGGGCAGGCTGCCAGCTTCTATTCCGTTTTCAATATCTGTCAGGCCGGTGACCATTTCATCACATCTAATAATATTTATGGCGGCACCTATAACCTCTTCGGTGTCACCATGAAAAAGCTGGGGATAGAATGCACATTCATCGACCCTGAATGGGATGATGAACGCATCGAGGCCGCTTTCCAGCCTAACACAAAATGCTTCTTCGGTGAGACTATATCCAATCCCGGAGGCAATGTATTTGACATCGAACGCTTCGCCAAGATGGCTCATAAGCATGGTGTCCCACTCATTGTCGATAACACCTTCGCCACACCCATCAACTGCCGTCCCTTCGAGTGGGGATGCGACATAGTCACACACTCTACAACCAAGTATATGGATGGCCACGCCACACAGGTCGGGGGCGCCATTATCGACAGCGGTAATTTCGATTGGGATGCCTATGCCGACAAGTTCCCCGGACTTACAACACCCGATGAGAGCTACCATGGACTCACCTACACCAAGGCTTTCGGCAAAAAGGCTTACGCCACAAAGCTCGTCAGTCAGCTCATGCGCGACTTAGGTTCTATTCCTGCACCCCAAAACAGTTTCCTCTTGAACCTCGGTCTTGAAACACTACATCTGCGTATGCCCCGTCATTGTGAGAATGCTCAGCGGGTGGCTGAGTGGCTCGAAGCAAATCCGAAAGTGGCATGGGTCAACTACTGCGGACTGCCTTCTAACAAATACTACGCTTTGGCACAGAAGTATCTTCCCAACGGCTCATGCGGAGTCATAGCCTTCGGCATGAAAGGTACGAGAGACGATGCCATCCGCTTCATGGATAATCTCGACTTCGTCAGCATCGTCACTCATGTGGCCGATGCACGTACCTGTGTACTCCATCCTGCCAGCCACACCCACCGCCAGCTCTCTGATGAGCAGCTTCGCGAAGCCGGCGTAGCACCCGACCTCATCCGCCTCAGTGTCGGACTGGAGAATGTCGAGGACATCATTGCCGACCTCGAGCAGGCAATGAACAAAATGTAAACTTTTTTACACTGTGGCACAACGCAAAGCAGTCATCGTAGGAGCCAGTTCAGGTATTGGATTTGAGGTGGCACGTCTGCTGCTGACACAAGGTTGGCAGCTCGGCGTGGCCGCCCGAAGACAGGAACCTCTGCTCCAGCTGAAAGCTTTAGCACCCGACCGTGTCGAAGTCATGACCATTGACATCACACAACCCGATGCTGAGCAGCGGCTGTTTGACCTTATCGACCGACTCGGAGGCATGGATCTTTATTTCCATGCCTCCGGTATCGGTAAGCAGAACCGCACACTTGAACCTAACGTCGAGTTGCGCACCGTTGAGACGAATGCCCTCGGTTTCACCCGCATGATAGGGGCAGCTTATCGCTACTTTGCCACAAAGTATTCTCAGCCTACATCACAGGCTAGCCGGGAGAGAGCTATCATTGCTGCCATCACCTCCATAGCCGGCACCAAGGGACTCGGTCCTGCTCCAGCCTATTCCGCCACAAAAGCGCTTCAGGCTAACTATCTTGAAGCTTTGGAGCAACAGGCACACCAACGCCATCTGCCCATACACTTTCTTGATATCCGTCCTGGTTTTGTCGATACAGCTCTGTTGAGCGGCGATTTCCCCTACCCTATGCTCATGCAACCAGAAGTCGTGGCACGCGACATCGTTGAGTCCATTTGTAAACTCCGCAACGTCCGAATCATCGACTGGCGTTATCGGTTCCTCACCTTCTTCTGGCGTCTCATTCCACGTTGTCTGTGGCGGAACATCAAGATTTAGCCAACAGCTGCTCCCCGTGAGTTTTGGTCTTGATCTGCTTGCCCTGTATGACATCTTCTATGACGCCTTCCTCATTGATGATGAAGGTGGTGCGGACTGTGCCGAAGTATTTGCGGCCGTACATTGATTTCTCTGCCCAGACACCCATCTGCTCCACCAGCGTGTGCTCTGTATCGGCAATGAGCGGAAACGGTAGCTCATGCTTTGCCTTGAATTTCTGATGACTGACAACGCTATCGACGCTCACGCCTACCACGGCGTAGCCCTTCTTCCTTAATGCGTTGTAGTTGTCGCGAATACTGCAAGCTTCGGCAGTGCAGCCGCTGGTGTTGTCCTTCGGATAGAAATAAAGAACAAGCTTCTGTCCTTTGAACTGTTCGAGGCGAATCTCCTGTCCGTCCTCGTCAATGCCCAATACCTCGGGCGCTTTGTCTCCAATTTGCATCATAAGAATAATGTTATTATATTTTTAGATATGTCCTCAGCACTTTTAGTCCTCATATTTTCTCATTGTCAGTATGGCTCACTATCGTCGGTTCTGTAATTGTTCAATATAAGTAATTTCAAGTCGTGGGCGAAACGTTGTGAGAAGATTCGTGAGCCCTTCTCCCATAGGTGGGCATTGTCATAGAAGTACTCCGGATGATCTGTGTAGAGTCCTGGTGTGTCGTAGTCGAGGAAAGGCAGATGTTCCTTTGCAGCAATGGCCTTCAACTCGTCGTAGTAGTGCTCGTCGAGGATGGAGTAGCTTGGCGAGATGGACAGCACCAACTGAACGTTGTGGCTGCGGCACAGCGCGATGAAGCGGCGGAACGTGTTCAGCATCTGCGGAGCACCCGGCAAAGGCTGCTGCGGTTCGCCAATCGTGGAGGGGAACGATGGCGGGCAGGCGATGGGCGTGTAGCCGTTGTCATTCGGTTCATCGGGCATGAACAGCCGCGCGATGGCTGCGTTCGAGAGGGAATGGTAACGATAGAGGTGCGAGAATTGGTAGCGCCCCATCATACCCAACTGGCTGAACACTGAGTCGGCTTCGGCACAACGCCCGATGTGGGGAGCGTAGAAGCTGAGCATGTTGAGGTGGCCTTCGTGCTCGACATACTCTGATTCGCCCGTGTCGAGAACCACCACCTTAGGCGTGTGGTGGTTGAGGAGATGAGCGAGTGTCACGTATTGGAAATAGATGCTGCCTGAGGCCGAGATGCCGGCATTGAAGACGCTCATGCCCGTGGAGTCCTGAATGATGGAGGGCACGTAGTGGTTCTCGCATCTCGATGTGCCCAACAGAAGAATGTCGGGGCTCACGTCGCCGACAATCTTGCAGATTTTCTGCGAGAAATGTTCATGCGTGTGCCATGTCACCCAATACATGGCGGCACCTCCTGCACGGTCGAAGGCGTACCACAGGATAAAGATGACCAGTATGGAGCAGAGCATTTTCTTCATCGTCGCAAGGATTAGAATTGGAAATAGATGAACTGGCTGCTGTCCAACACACCGAACAATGTGATGAAAGCTATCATCATAGCTAACCAGACGTGTAGCAAAACAGCTTTGACTGTTGGATTTAATGGCAGGTGATATCTGCGTTCTTGTTTGACGGCGTCAACAAGCATCACCACTAAGCACACACCGATGATGCAGAAGTCGCTGACACGGGTGAAGGGGGTACTGAGATTAGTGAAAATACCCCTTAACACTATGCCTGCATCTGCCAGCGTGTTGGCACGGAAAAAGACCCAGGCAAAGCAGACAAGCACGAATGTCAGCAGCCACCGTCCAAACATTTCCAGATGGCTTCTCACCGCCTGTTTGCTGTAGCCCGTGGCCTTTTCTATGCAGAGCAGCATCCCGTGAAGCATTCCCCAGCAGAGAAACGTCCAGTTGGCACCATGCCAGCAGCCGCTGATAACAAATGTGACCATCAGGTTGAAGTACCGGCGCCACTTCCCTACCCTATTGCCTCCCAATGGGATATATACATAGTCTTTGAACCACGTGGATAACGAGATATGCCAGCGCTTCCAGAACTCGCCAATAGAGCATGACAGATAGGGCTGACGGAAGTTCTGCATCAGGCGAAAACCAAGAATACGCGCAGCACCGATGGCGATGAGCGAGTAACCTGCAAAGTCACCGTAAATCTGAAAAGGAAACAGCAGCGAAGCCACGGCGTAGCTGCCTCCGTTATGCATGTCCAAGTGGTTGAACACGGCATTCACGTAGTCGCCGCAACGGTCTGCCAACACGAGTTTCAGAAAATAGCCCCACACCATCATGCGAAGGCCTTTCATACCGTTGTCATAGTCGAAAGGGTGTGGCTGCTTGAATTGAGGTAACAGGCTGTTAGAGCGTTCAATAGGACCCGCCACGAGTTGAGGAAAGAATGACACAAAGAGTGCGTAAGTCACGAAGTTGCGTTCCACCTTCGTCGTGCCGCGATAAACGTCAATGGCATACCCAAGTGCCTGGAATGTATAAAAAGAAATGCCAACAGGCAGGAGCAGTTTGGAAATGGGTATGTTTATTCTCACGCCACAAAGATCTGTTAGCCACATCAGGTTCGAGGCGAGAAAATTGTAGTATTTGAAAACGAAAAGCAGCGACAGGTTAATCACCAGGCTCGCCACCAGGCACACCTTCCGCTTCCTCTTGTCGGTGGTTTGTGCGATGCCCAAAGCTGAGAGATAAGTCACCACCGTACTCGTCAGCAGCAGCAACGCATAAGCAGGCTCCCAACTCATGTAGAAATAATAACTCGCAGCCAGAAGAAACAGGTTGCGAAGGCGCAGCCACGACCCAGGGATGCAGTAGTACAAGAAGCACACGGCTGGGAAAAATAGCAGAAATGGCAGCGAGTTGAATAGCATGAATTCTTATGGTTGAGATGTCATCAAATGATTGGTCTGTTTCATGATGCCAGTGAACATACGGCCGCTGTTGATGCCCAGACGGCGTGCAGAGAAGAAGCGGGAATAGTGTGTGTAGGTACAGAGTCCGCAGACGTGAACAGCCTTTTCCGGGATGCCCGCTTGTGTGAGTTGCCACGCGTTAGCGCGCCACAAGTCGATGTGCCATTTCCGCGTCTCTGCATGGCGATAGGCTATGTTGTCCATGGGAAAACCGGCATCAGCAAAAGCCTCATAAACCTCCTCTCCCACCTCAAATGCTTCGGGTCCTATGCTGGGGCCAATCACGCAGGAAATATCCTCGGCCTTCGTGCCGTAAGCCTCCAGCATTGCCTCAATTGTCAGCACGCCTATGCGCGCCACCGTACCTCGCCAGCCCGCATGAGCAGCAGCAATGGCACCTGTGCCACTGTCATAGAACAATAGCGGTACGCAGTCTGCCGTAGAAACGCCTATGCACACGCCCTCAAGCCTCGTGATGAGCGCATCAGTATCTTCAAAAGCCTCTCCCCTATTCTGCTCCGTTACTTCCTCAATATGAACGCCATGCACCTGTCTCGGAACAATCAGCCGGCTGTCAGGAATCCCCAGCCGTTCGCACAGCTGTTTTCGGCATTGTCGCACATGCTCCACTTCATCCCCGCAGTAATGCGTGATGTTGAATCCGTCGTAAGGCGCTGTTGCCTCTGTGCAATGCCGTTCCGTTGAGAAAGCCTTGATATGTTCAGCGAGTGTATAAGTCATGTGGAAGTCGTTGGATAATCAAGGATACGCGTGTCAGTAGCCATGCAGATATCCCTGGCAAAGTCGTTGAGTGTGTGGAAACGTTCATAGTCAGAGTCCCCTTCCAAATTCCATGGAGCAAGGATCAGCAGGTGTCCGGAAGCGCAAGCATAAAAGCGACTTTGCGATGGCTTCCAGTATTCTGATATGGGTTCCTTCTGCAAGATGATGAGCGGAAGCCCTTTGTAAAGGGCTGCTGTCACAACACCTTGTTCGCCTTTCGAGATGCCAGGAGTAACCAGCACGGCACCCTCTTCTGCCTTAAGAAGAAGGCTGTCGCGTTCTTGGGCATATTCAGGTGTCAGATGTGTCGGGACACCCTCAGTGTTCTTGCGATGGAAGAACACCTGTATCTTCTCGGGGTATTTCAACAGGAAGAGATTACCGAAAGCCGCATATTCGCGGTCGTGAACCCACAGATGCAGACGCCGTTGCATCAAATGCGGTATCTCCTCGCGGATACGGGCACGGAAAGGGTTATCATCCATATAATGACGGATGTTCTCCAGCATCTCATGATTGCGCACAATGCGATCGTGGTAACCGTGCTGAAAAAGAACAGGACGCAACTGTGCTGCTCCCGCATCTTGTCCTTCGGGAGAACCCTCAGGAATAGTAACCAATCCTGTCCTTTCCTTACCGTTCCCGAGGGTTCTCCCGAGGGACATTTCATCCCCGTTAACAAGGATTCAACCAAAAGCTTTTCCTTCCCCATTACCGAGGGCCTTTTTCTCTTCCTCCTCTCTCCACCATGCCTGTGTGCATCCCGCCTTGAATCCGCTAACCACCAACCCTAAATGTTTTCCTTCTGGTAATGGCTTCCGAACACACACAAGCAGGTGTATATGATCAGGCATAAGTGTCGTCTTCCACACCTCCACCATGGGATAGAACTTCTGTATTTTCTGTACCTCCTCTTCCAATACCTCCTTTCCCAATGTTGAAAGCTGTAAATGCGGGTAGTCCGGTGTTCCCTTCGCTGCCCGTGACCTTCCTTCGATACTTCCAAACACCCGCTGCCGTTGCTCAGTGACCAATGTCAGCATATAGATGCCTGGGCGGCTGTAGTCATGCCAAGGAGCCCTGCGTTGCCCATTCCGCTTGGTCTCCGCAGGCTCCAACCCTTTCGCTATCATCTCTTCGCGCGTCATAACAATGATTTCTCATTTCTGTGCGGCAAAGATACAACTAATAATGATAAGAGAAGAAAGGGAACATAGAAAAACGAAGCACATAACACAACTTTTGCATAAAAACCTTCTTATACACACAGCCCTTGCTCCTTTTTATTGTTTCCTGTAAGGAGCATACTCACTTCCAACAGCTCTCTCATTACCGTTACTGAGGGTTCTCCCGAAAGCGTGTGTTTCAGTATGCTCGCTTCTTCTATTGTTGGAATCTATTGTGAAGCGCTTCAGCTTTACGCATTGTCGAACAAACTCACAGTGTACACACTGATTGTTGTACCTTCGATGCTTATGTTTCATCATTCATCCTGAGAGTTTTTACAAATTTTCACAATTGATTTCTATTTGGTCGAGCTTTGCAAACAGAAAATAAGAAGCCCAAGATGTTAATAATAAGCACCTTGGGCTTCTTTTTGAGCCTCTGAGAATCGCGCAGAAAGAAATAATCGGTCAGGAGTACGCGAATTTTCAATTCTCAAGGGGACAAATTCAACTCTAAATCATTCCTTGCCCTTCGTTTTTTGTAGAAGGGGTAGGGAAGAGGTCTAGAAGAATTTGATCTCTTTACCCTCGACCTCGGAGAGGAGGAGGTTGGCGAGGCGGGAGGTGCCGAGTCGGAGCCATTGGTTCGTCAACCATTTTTCGCCGAGCACTTCCTTCACGATGGTGTAATAGACGAGGGCATCGTGAACGGTGTTCAGACCGCCGGCTGGTTTGAAGCCGATCTGGATGCCTGTCTTCTCGTAGTACTCCTTGATGGCCTGACACATCACGTAGGCGGCCTCAGGGGTGGCTGCGGGTTTCTCCTTGCCGGTTGAAGTCTTGATGTAGTCGGCACCGGCGTACATGGCTAAGATGCTGGCCCGCTTGATGTCGGCGCAAGAGGGTAGGAGACCGCTTTCGAGAATCACCTTCATCTTCTTGTCGCCACACACGCACTTCAACTCCTGAATCTCGTCGCAGACGGTCTCGTAGTCACCGCTCAGGTACTTACCCACACTCATGACGATATCAATCTCTGTAGCACCATCTTTCAAAGCCAGTGCTGTCTCGGCTATTTTTACCTCTAACAATGCCTGTGAGCTCGGAAAACTGCCGCTGACGCACGCTACCTCAACACCTTCCACTTCGAGACTCTGAGAGACAATCTGGGCGAAACATGGATAGACACAAATCGTGGCCACGTGGGGTAGGGCAGGGTAGGCTTCTTCAAATTTGTTCACCTTCTCCGTGAAGGCCAGAACGCTTTCCTCGCTATCTGTGGTCTTCAACGTGGTCAGTTCTACACTACCCATCAGGAATTTTTTCACTTCAGCAGTGTCGTTCTCGGGTACCTTTTCATCGATAATCTTCTTCACGGCGGCTGCCACCTCAGCATCGCTGATGTTCAGGTTGTACAGCGCTAATGCTTGTTCATACTTACTGGGAGAATCAACCCCCGTTGTTACATTTGCCATATTAATCTTTCATTTAATGGTTAATAATTTATCTTTCAGATTATTGTAAGTATATATATTCTATTCTTGTCTGGTGACCGCTCCCTCTCTTATAGGGAGGGCGGGGGGAGAGTCCTCCCTTATTCTTTATTCTTTGTATCCATGATTATTGTGACCGGTCCGTCATTTGTCAGGCTCACCTTCATGTCCGCACCGAATTCACCATGACCAACAGGGCGTCCGATGGCAGCGCTTAAACGCTCGATGAATGCCTCGTAGAGCGGCACGCTGATGTCATGCGTGGCAGCACGCAACCAGGAGGGTCGGTTTCCCTTCTTGTAGCTTGCATAGAGTGTGAACTGACTGATAACGATGATGTTGCCATCAGCACCTTCATGTTCTCCTGCAATGTCCATGATGCTACGGTTCATAACGCCCTTTTCATCGTCGAAAACGCGCAAGGCTGCCACCTTCCTGACCAGCCAATCCACATCTTCGATGCTGTCGGTAGATTCTATACCGAGTAGAATCACGTAGCCAAGTCCGGTGAACTCGGCATTTATGTGGCCGTTGATAGCGACGTTTGCTCCTTTGGCTCTTTGAATGACTATCCTCATAGACTACCTTTTATTGCTTTGGCTTTTGCATCACCCACCACTTTCGCAAGTTCTTCCTCATTAGCTTCACGTATGCGTTTGACGCTTTTGAATACTTTCAAGAGTGCCTGTTTGCTCTTGGGACCTATTCCTGGAATCGTATCAAGTTCAGACTTCAGTTGACTCTTGCTGCGTTTATCGCGATGGAATGTGATGGCGTATCGGTGCACCTCATCCTGTATCTGTGTGAGAAGGCGGAACAGGGCGCTGTCCTGTTTTAGAGCCACCGTCATGGGAGGGTTCCCGTAGAGTAATTCATGGGTGCGATGACGATCATCTTTAGCTAAGCCCGCGATAGGTATCTGCAATCCCAGTTCATCCTCAATGACAGCCCTTACCACATTCATTTGTCCGATACCACCGTCGGTGATAATCAGGTCGGGTAGGGGTGTGGCTTCTTCTATCATTCTACTGTATCTTCGACGAACCACTTCCTGCATCGATGCATAGTCATCGGGTCCGACAACAGTCTTGATTATATATTTTCTGTAATCAGCCTTGCTGGGCTTACATTTCTTAAATACTACACATCCTGCAACGGCATCCGTACCAGAAATATTTGAGTTGTCGAAACATTCGATTTGATAAGGCAGGGTTGGCAGCTTTAAATGTTCCTGTATCTCCTTCATTAACCGCACGGCTTTCTGTTCTGGATTCAGTTTGTCTTGCTGCTTTAACCTGTCAACTTTGTATTGTTTGACATTTAGCTCCGATAATGCTAACAATTGTCTTTTATCACCACGTATTGGCACGCTGATTTCCACATTGTTAAGCGGTAGTTCCACGGGGAACGGTAAAACTATTTCTTTAGCCTCTGAGCCCCATCGGTCACGCATATCCATTATCCCGCGTACGAGCAGTTCCTCTCTTGTTTCATCCAGTTTCTTCTTATATTCAAAGGTGAATGCTTGGTTGATGGCTCCTTCTACGACGTGAAGGTAGTTGATATAGGCTATGTTTTCGTCGTTCTCTATATTGAATACATCTATATTGTGACTTGTGGAAGTGATGATCTGACTCTTTTCTTGGTGTGCTGAAATGAGTTCGTACCGTCGCTTGATAACTTGTGCCTCCTCAAATTTCATTTCTTTCGCAAGATGCTGCATTTCTGCCATCATTTCCCGACGCAGTGCCGCTGTATCTCCTTTTAAGATGCGCACCGCCGCTTGAATGTATGACATATATTCCTCGTGACTCTGGTAACCTACGCATGGACCGAGACAGTTTTTCATGTGATATTCCAGGCATAGTTTATATTTACCTGATTCTACTCCGTCTTTGCTCATCGGTTGGTGACACCGTCGGATAGGGTAGAGGTTCTTGAATAGTTCAAGTAGGCCGTTGATTGTCGGTATATGACTATATGGCCCGAAATACATAGCTCCCTTACGGTCGATATGTCGAGTTTTGAAAATACGTGGTAGATATTCTTTTGTTACCGCTATTGAGGGATAGCTTTTGCCATCTTTTAAAAGTACGTTGTATCTAGGTTGGAATTGTTTGATGAGCTGGTTTTCCAACAATAGAGCTTCGGCTTCAGATTTTACTACTGTGTAGGTGATGTTGTGAATCTTACTGACGAGAACCTTTGTCTTATAGCGGTCAACTTCTGTATGGAAGTAGGTTGAACAGCGTGCCTTTAGGTTTTTTGCTTTGCCTACGTAGATAATTGTACCATGTTCGTCATGGTACTGATAGCTACCCGGCTTCTCAGGCATATTCAGCACGATAGCTTTTAGGCGTTCTATGCGTTGTTGGTTCTCCTCCTTGGTCATTGTTCCACGTGGAACTGATTGGTTAAATGGTTACGAGTGTCGTGAGGTCAATCCCTTTAAATATATCTCGGCCATGCAGTCCCTCATCGGTGATTTCTATGATGAAGTTGATGTATGTCTTCTTGGGGTGAAAGTGCTGTACCAGCTTATAAGTTGCCATGGCAGTACCTCCTGTGGCGAGCAAGTCGTCGTGGATGAGAACGACATCATTCTCGTCAATAGCATCTATGTGCATCTCTACGGTATCTACTCCGTATTCTTTGGAGAAAGATTCTTTGATGACCGTTGCGGGCAACTTTCCGGGCTTTCGCGCGAGCACAACACCAGCCCCCAGACGCACAGCCAATGCTGATGCCATCACGAAGCCACGGCTCTCTATGCCAACAATCTTGGTGATGCCTTTATCTTTGTACAATTCATAGAGAGCTTCTGTCATCTCTCGCATACATTCAGCACTCTTGTAAAGGGTTGTCACGTCACGGAAGTTAATCCCCTTCTTTGGAAAATCAGGAATACAACGAAGGTTGTCGAGAATGAGTTGTTTGTCCATATCGTTTGATTGTTTAAGATTGTTATTTCTTATCGTCCGAGCAATACCAGCAGAACATTGATGTCAGAGGGTGAAACACCAGGTATGCGTGAGGCTTGCCCCAAGGTTTCGGGATCGTGTTTCATCAGTTTCTGGCGTCCTTCCGTGGAGATGGATTGCAGTGAGCTGTAGTCAAAACGACCGCGAATGCGGATATCTTCGAGTCGGTGCATTTTGCCTGCCTGTTCCAGTTCGCGTTGGATATAACCTTTGTATTTAATTTCTATTTCTGCCTCTTCAATGATTTCTTCACGTCGCTCCTGAATGTTCTGCAAAAATGCTTGTAATCGGGGTAGGGCAGGGGAGAGGTTCCTAAAGGTCAGCTGTGGACGCCCAAGCAATTCCATGAGTTTACAACCTCGTGTCAGGGGCGCTGTTCCGAGGCTCTCTAGAAGTGCGTTGACCTCGTTCATCTTCACTGATTCGTTGTCTGCAAAATCGATGATGCGCCGCACAGCCTCGGCCTTTTCTTCGTAATAACGGAGGCGTTCCGTTGTGGCTACGCCCATGTCAAATCCTATCTTGGTCAGGCGTGCGTCAGCATTGTCCTGTCGCAGCAGAATGCGGTATTCGGCACGGCTGGTGAACATTCGATAAGGCTCATCTACGCCCTTGCATACGAGGTCATCGATGAGCACGCCGATATAAGCCTCATCACGTTTCAGTACAAGGGGTTCTTGTCCAGTGCAATGGCGCGCTGCATTGATGCCGGCGACAAGTCCTTGACCCGCAGCTTCCTCGTAACCGGTAGTGCCGTTGACCTGCCCTGCCAGATAGAGTCCGCTGATGACCCGCGACTCCAGTGAATGGTGGAGCTGTGTGGGGTCGAAGAAATCGTACTCGATGGCATATCCGGGACGAAATATTTCCAGATTACGGAAGGCAGGAATCAGCTTCAGCGCCTCTATCTGCACGTCGATGGGCAAAGAGGAAGAGAAGCCGTTAAGGTAATATTCATTTGTGCTTGTACCTTCCGGTTCGAGGAACAGCTGGTGCTGATCCTTGTCTGGGAAGGTGACGAGTTTGGTTTCAATGCTGGGGCAGTAGCGTGGGCCTATGCTCTGTATCTGTCCGTTGTAGAGCGGTGAGTCAGGCAACCCGGCTCGCAACCTTTCATGCACGGCTTCATTGGTGTAGGTAATCCAGCATGGAAGAGAAGACCTACCCTCCGTTCTCCCTATGAGGGAGGGGGCGTTTACCATTGAGGATGAAGGATTGCTGTATTCCAAAGATTTCTCTGTAGATGAGAGCTTCCTGCTTGCAAAAGATTTTGTTCCCTCCCTTATAGGGAGGGCAGAGGAAGAGTCTGGAGAGGACATATACGAAAATCTCCTTCCTTCTGTGTCACCTGGTTGCTCGGTCATCAAGGAGAAATCGACGCTGCGGGCATCGATGCGAACGGGAGTGCCGGTCTTCATGCGAGCGACTCGGATACCATGCTGAGCAATACTCTCAGCCAGCTCCAGAGAGGGTGGTTCAGCACAGCGGCCACCAGGCAGTTTCACGCGCCCGATGTGCATCAAGCCATTTAGGAATGTGCCTGCGGTGAGAACGATGCTCTTGGCCTTAAAGGTCATGCCGAGGTAGGTTTCTACACCAGTAGCAATGGCCCCCTCCCGGCCTCCATGAGGGGAGGAGTCCACGAGCAGTCTGCGCACCTGGTCTTGCCAGATATGCAGGTTGGGTGTGTTCTCCACGACTTCGCGCCAGGCCCAGATGAACTTTCCACGGTCGCACTGAGCGCGTGGGCTCCACATGGCCGGTCCCTTGGAACGATTGAGCATCCGGAACTGGATTGTGGTGGCATCCGTGACACGTCCCATAGCACCGCCAAGAGCGTCTATCTCTCTGACAATCTGTCCTTTGGCTATTCCTCCGATGGCGGGGTTACAGGACATCTGTGCTATTTTGTTCATGTCCATAGTGATGAGGAGCGTTTTCGCTCCCACGCGTGCTGCCGCATGTGCTGCCTCGCAGCCTGCATGTCCGGCACCAATGACTATGACATCAAAATACTGTTCCACAGAGTTATTTCTTGCTTCAACTGATGTATTTCGCTGCGAAGATACATGAAATTCGCGAGAAAACCCTTCACTGTTTTGTTTTTTTATCTTTTTGGGTCACTCTGAAGCCTGTGAGGCGTGTGTGACTCCACGTTGTCCGAAAGGCGAACCAACCGCTCAAGAGCGGCGTCGGATCGAGATAGTCAATGATCAGTTCGTCGTTGACAAAGAAGCGGTTACGACCCTGCTCATCCACCTCGATGCGAATATGATACCATTGGTTAGGCTTCAGCAGATGTTCCGTGTCGGTATATTCTTTCAGGATGGGTGGCCTGTGGTTCTCATCATGAACTGCCAGCGTGTCCCCTGTGTAGCGACGGAAGCGTGTGGTGGTATTGTAGTTGCCTCCGTAGCCAAGATAATAGCATTGCAACCGATAGCTCTCCGGAAACCGCCCTCCCCGCTGTTGGTTGCCTCGCATGGGCGACGAACTGTCATTCGGGTTGCTGGCCATCCAGAAGCAGTTCAGGTCCGAAAGGCGGTCGTAAGTACCGTCAGCCACCACCACACAAGCCTGATATTCAATTGTGCATGGCGCTTTCATTTGCCGATTCCGCCATAGCGAGAGACCCTTCGGGGCGATGATGTCCAGCGTGTCGTTTCTGAGCAAGACCCGTGTCTGAGGCGATTCAGCCTCGATGAGCCAGGGCGTTGTCTGTGCGCTCAGGGATGCTGTGGCACAGAGCAGGCACAGAGCGTAGCCCCACAGACGGTATGTCAGCCAACGAAGCGCTTTCATGATCTTTCAGTTAGATGATGGGAAAGCTCATCCCGTTGATTTTCCTATAGAGGTCAAGGGCATAGATATCCGTCATGCCAGAGATGTAGTCGAGGACGGCCATCAGCCGGTCATAGAGGCGTGGAGCCCTGATCTGGTATTGTCTTGACACGCGGTTCATGAGCAGTTGCGAGTATGCTTTATCGGGGTGCATGACCGCTTCCACCATCTCGTGAATCAGCGATGTCATGATGCGGAAGCCGGCCAGTTCGATATCCACGACATCCTTGGAATGGTAGATATGTCCGTAGCTTGTGCTCACACATGTTTCATACGCTTTCTTCGGGGTCTCGGAAATATGCTCTATCAGTGTTCCCTTAAAGTTGCCGCGAAGGATTTCTTCCTCGTGTTCCACAAATGCCTGCACGCATTCACCTTCCAAGGTGTTGATGACGCTGGAGCGCAGATAGACAATCTGTTCGTTGACGTCATACACGTCGAGTCGCGACAGATTCTCTTCGATTTCCTGGCGTCGCTCGGCAGTGAAGTAGGCCATCAGCAGCTCCTTGGTGTCGGCTGTGGAGAGGATTTTCAGCTTGTGAGCATCCTCTATGTCCATGATTTCGTAGCAGATGTCGTCAGCGGCTTCCACCAGGTATGCCAGCGGGAATCGGGCGTAGCGTAGCGTGCCGGGCTCGCTGTCGAGCCTTTGTATGCCCAGCTCCTCGGCTATCTTCAGATAGTCGTTGCGCTCGGCATCGAAGAAACCGAATTTCTGATGAGTGCCGGCCAAGTCGCTGGAGAAAGGGTATTTGACGATGCTGGCCAGCGTGCTGTAGGTCATGACAAAGCCACCCGGTCGGCGTCCCTCGAAGTGATGCGTCAGCAGGCGGAAGGCATTTGCGTTGCCGTCAAAGTGCGTGAGGTCGTTCCATTGTGTTGCCGTCAGGCTGTCGCCTGTCTCAGGGTCTTTGTAGTCCTGCAGCCATCGACCGGCGCCCTCACTGAAGTAGGTGGCGATGGCGCGTTCACCCGAATGTCCGAAAGGCGGATTCCCCAGGTCATGCGCCAAGCAGGCCGCGCTGACGATGCTTCCCAGTTCCGTCAGGTGAGTGTGCTCCAGTTCAGGATGCTTTTCCAGCAGCATCCTGGCGCTGTCGTTACCCAGCGAGCGCCCCACGCTCGACACCTCCAGGCTGTGTGTCAACCTGTTGTGTACAAAGATGTTACCTGGTAGAGGGAACACCTGTGTCTTGTTCTGTAGCCTGCGGAAAGGCGCAGAGAAGATGAGGCGGTCATAGTCGCGTTGAAATTCCGTGCGGTCGTCGCGCCGTTGCTGCCGGCTCTCCAGACCTAAACGTTTGCTGCTGAGAAGTTGGGTCCAATCCATCGTCAAGTTATGATTCCTTGTGATAGGAAAAAGTGCAAAAAGGGTGATATGAGGTTGCAAAAGTAATTAAAAATATGCTGAAAATACTTCTTGGATGAAAAAACTTTTCATTTTCAGTATCCAGCTTACTACTTTTGTCCATCATTCACACCCCCAACAGGTCCCTTAACGAGCAGAGGTGGCTTCCAATTTGGAGTCTTCTAATAAGGTTATTGCCTCCGTGGGATCAAAGGGTCCAACGTCTTCCAGTGTAAACAGATTGCCGTCATCATAGGCACTGATGGAGGCTCCCCAATCATCAATGATGATGCCGTCCCCGGCATTCACGTTCAGCGTATATTTTCTTGTGTTAGACCTAAAGTCGAAGACAAATCCACCTCTCTCAGGACGGATATCAAAGGCACACCAGTTCTTCTCACCAAAATCTTGTCGTAGGGGTTCATTCGTTAAGTATAATAAGACGTTGATAAAATGGTTTTCCTGTACACTATAGATGTAATAGTTACCTTCGTATTGAATCAGTGCAAAAGGTGATGGTTCCTCGCAACGGTAAAAACGAGAGATTCCGTAAGTGCTGGCCAGATGGCGGCCGCAAAGGCCTAATACGCCCCGACAATCTTGACGTGTATGAATGAGATATTTCCGGTTGTTGCTCAGTTCGGACAGATTTGTGATGAAGTGGGGTTGAGGCTGCTGTGTCTGCTCGCTGTTAGGCTCAGTTTGCTGGCTAAAATGAATCTTGTAATAAATAAGGAGCCCTGCACAGACCACAATGATGGCCAATGCTGCTACGATGTATCCGTGACGAAAACGATGATGCGCCCCTCTGTCCTCCTCCTCGACAACTTGAGCAGTGTCTTCCTGTACCTCCCCTTCCATACACGCACGACTGAAATGCGTATAGTCTTCGTAGCCAATGAAATGTGCCAGAATATCGAGCGTACTTATGCGCACCGTTACTGATGGACGATAACCCCATAGGCGCATGAGCGTGGTGCTACTTACCGAACTTCCTGTCTTCTTCTGCAATTGCTCGGACAGATATTCGAAGTCAGCAGGTGTGTGCATCTCACGATGTAGTTGTTCTTCTACCGCACGACACAGTTTCTCGTACTCCATAATTAATTTTTATTAGATATAATCCTTTCAACATTCATTTTTCGCTGTGCAAAGATATGAAACAATCATCACGAATGCAAAAAAAACAAGTATATGAGGTGAAAAATGTGTGTTTGGCATAAAAAAGACATGGTCCCTTCACTATATGCCATAAAAATGCCATGTTCAATAAATAGAAATCATAGTAACTTTGCACCGATTAGATTAGAATGCAAATAAACTCCTTTACAACTATGAAAATCAAAGAATGGATTCAAAAGGTTCAAGAGAATGTGAATCTCCGTCGTGAAGAAACAGAAGTTCGTGAAAACAAAGACTATGCGATTACTTTTGCCTCCTTAGGCCTCATTACAGGCATGGTAGTGTGTACGTTTATCGTGATATTCCAGTTGTTCGTGAGCAACTTGAAGACGCAGAATATCCTTATGCAGGTGATTACTAATATCGGCTCCCTTGGTCTGCTAGCCTATGCAGTCTGGATGTTGTTGCCTATGTATAAATCTGGTGAATTTACCATCGCCAACAAGGTGTTGACCACATTGTTGGCACTTGTTTGTGTGTTTGTTCCTTACATCATTGGTATTTATCTGGCAATGTTGTTCTTCTTCGGACTTGTTATCTTGCTTGCTCTTTGGGTTGCTGGTAAACTCATGGGATGGTGGGTGGAAGACAACACACGTGTGACATCGCAGGCTCCACGTCCCTCCTCTGGGCCCGAGAAATTTGAGCTCTCCGATGGAACTGTCATCACGGACACGGGCTTCGGCTCCTATTCAGGCAGCGATGGCCACAGCTATGAGCGTGGTTTTGGCGACACCTTCACCCGCAAAGATTAAAATATGACTTCGGATATGAGAAAACTACTTTTGATAATCATTTTTGTTCTATGCGGGCAACAGACTTATGCTCAACGTAGTTTAGTAGCAAAAACTAAAAACGGTAAGCTGACGTATTTCTCCCTTGCACAAAACCCTCATGTGTATTTTGGGAGAGAAAGTATCCAGATTTACTATGAACAAGAAGATGTTTCTATTTTACTCGATGACTTCGAGAGTTTCTCCTACAACGATGGTTCTTCTGATGCTGTAGAAGCTGTCGCAGACAAGGTGGGAATAGAAGAAAAGGATGGTCAGGTGATTCTTTATGGCCTCCAAGAGGGCTCGCCCGTTAGACTCTATAACAGCTCAGGGGTCTTGATGGCACAGGGCATCGTGGAACGCGGAATACCTTTCACCCTGTCGTTACGTTCACTCCCAGCAGGAGTGTATGTCATCCAAAACAATCATCAAACCTTTAAAATTCAAAAACGATGAAGTTATTCCGTAATACACTCCTTCTCCTGCTCTTTGGCTTCTGTCAATGGACACAGGCTGGACAAATACCCGCCACTAAGCATTATTGGGAAATCCATAAGAATAATGGTGAAGTGATACGTATCCCTTATGTTTACGTACAAGAACTTTCCTTTTTGAAGACAGACCTTAATGGGATTGAACACAAAGATTATGTGTGTCAGATTCTCAGTATGGGTGGTGGATATGCTGATTTCACAGACAGGATCGATGACATCTCACTCATGAAATACGTGAAGAAAACCGAGTATGTCGAAACCTATGATGACGATGTCACAGAGCCCACTTCCGAGGTTATATCCGCTAAAGGAATTGACTGGACCTTAAATCTTCCAGAAGGTTCTGCGATTACGCACGAACAGGATTGGTTGGAGGTTGAGGAGGGCGATCAGTTCAAAATCAAAGTAAGCCGGAACAACACCGTTTTTTGGCGACATGACGTCTTACACGTCACCTATCCTAATGGTACAACGGCTAACATCCCCATTGAACAGCCTGGCGATGAGTGTTTCAAAACAATTGAAGCTGTTGCCTCCCTGTCTGCCAATATCAAAACAATCTATTCCGATGAAGAGGATCCATGGATTACAGAAGGCGGGGGCATTGGAGGCTCTACCTCTGGTACAAAAGACTGTGTTTTTACTGGGAAGTTGGGAGATAAAATTCACAGATACACTCTCCATCATGTTGAGAATACTGAAAACGGTTCGCGAAGGACTATAGATGTTGATGTCACCCTCGACGTGAGCTACGAACCCGGACGGGTTCTCCACGCTTCCATTACCGATAATCAACATTGGATAAATGGCTCCAGAACCACAGATGAGAACTTTTCCGCAACCTTCGATGAAACCGAAAATAATTACGACTTTCATCTGTATTCAACAAGTAAAATGCCCTCCTCGTGGAGCTATAGCTACAGCGCTCACGACTCCGAAACAGGCCGAAGCGAGACAGCGACGGTTATCAACAATAAACTCTTAGGTTCTGAATTCTCGGTCTCCTTCACATATGGAATGGAATCTGTAGCAATTTTCTAAACTCATAAATTTAAGACTATTTCCACGTATAACCCCAAAAGACTATGAAAACAGAATTTATAAAAAAAGTACTACTCATGACCTTAGCTATGATGATAGCTCTGATTGGTTATGCACAAGCAAAACGAACGAATGCTCCTACGCGCTCACGTGCCACAACCACTACACACACCACTCAGCAAAAGCAGACAGAAAAGCGTTGGTGCTGCTATGAATATGGTATCCGGCACATGGCTCTCGCTGACAGCGTCATATACATATTGGAAAGCGACGAAAACAACGCGGTATTGGCTATCGATAATCAGACTGGCGAAGTGACGACCGTCATTCCTGGCATCAAGGGTATTTACGAAGGTGCCCGTCCGAAAATCCATAACATCTGGTACTCGAACGGGAAACTAATCCTACTCATCAGAAAACGCGGCAACGAAGTGGGAGCCTCTACCTACAGTATGCGTGTTTGGGACGGCAAATCGGTGACAACCTCCCCACAATTTGCCTCGGCGATGAATATTGTGGCTCATAACGGAAAATACATTCTGTATTATATTGAAGTGCCTGACGAACCAGGCTCTTCATGGACAACCGACTACTATGTCCTCTATGATTTACAGGCGATGAAAGCCATCATCCGCTTCCCCGTAGAGAAGGGTTTCGGCATCATGGAACACTGCCAGATGGACGCCAACGGCACCTGTTGGGGGGTTGACAATGGTTCTGTATGGCAGGCCACGAAGGAAGGCAAGTTTAAGAAATACAAGCTCTTCAGCCAGCCCTATTTTGTACAACTTCAAGAGAACGAGGGATATACCCCCAACCCTTTGCAGGAGTATCAGATGACCCTTCAAGGTGACTATCTATACATTGCCGTGAAGCGCCGCATCTTCCGCATGAACGTGAACGAGTCAGGCACATGGGAAGAATACCTCAAGGTTCCGCCCACGCAGGCAGAGGATTTCTATAAGGTGGGTGCACTTCCTGACGGCAGCCTTGTTACATACTCCCATGTGAGCAAGGACTACGCTTTGCAATTCTTTGAGGTCGGCGCTTTTGGAAATCCAGTGGCAATAGGCGAGTATCCCAGCCTGCCCGACGGAATGTTAAAACAAGAACTATATGTACAATGGAGCCGTATGCATACAGATGCTTTGGGTAATATTGTCGTTCTGGAAAACTGGGCGGAAGGAAATGGTGGTGCTCATGAAAGCAGCGACCTGTGGATTCTCAACCCCAAGGGGGTGAAGGGCTATCGCAATGCTGTCGGGAAAATCATGAAACCCACGAAGTAAAAGAAGAGAGATCTATTCATTTCAATACAATAACCTAAACGATACGAAAATCTCAATATTTTCTACGGGTTGCACGGCTTACTTAATTGAACCTTCCGTGGAAAAACGCCAGCAATTATGCTCATTTCGTAAGCTCACAAATAAATCCTAATGACAAACTATAAAAACCTACAACTTCTAAACTCATTAACTTATGAACAGACATTTAAGAATTTTGAGCACGGTGCTGGTGGCGCTGTGCGCAGTCGTGCTGACAGCCTGCTCTGGCGGCAGCAATGGTAAGGATGATGCCGTGGGCATTATTGATTATCTTGCCTATGAAAACAACGGTGGCGACGGTGCCTTCCTCATGAACTTGGAGGGCGACATCATCGAGCTGCCCGATAACCTGATGTTGCCGAGCGCTTCCGTGAACGGCATCTTTACTGCCTTCGACAAGGAGACGAACTTATACTATTTCTTCAAGACCGAGAAAGATCCGAAGCCTATCGGCGAAGGCTATAAGAAAGTGGGCGCTTTCACGGGTAAGTACGCTCCTGTCGTAGATACCGACGACCAACTCAAATACATCGACCGCAACGGCAAGGAGGCGTTCCCCACGCAGGCCCACGATGCGGGCAACTTCTTCTGTGGTCGCGCCCTATTCTGTGCAGGTGACGGCAATGGAGGTATACTTTGGGGCTACTATGATGAGGCTGGCGAGGTAGCCATCCCCACGGACTACTATGCTGCAAACCGCTTTAATGAGGGCTATGCCGTCGTGTGGAAAGATGCACACACATGGGCTGTCATCGACAAGGAGGGCAAGGAGGTTCTCAGCGATATCGCCAACCACTCAGCACCGAAGCGCGACGGTGCTGTCCGCGAGGACCTCGTGCAGGGCGGCTACCTGCTGGCTTTGAATCCGAGTCAGGAAATCCTTTTTGTGTATGATATCGCACATCCCGACAAGAGCTTCGAGAAGGCTTTTGAAAGCCGCATTCGCCTCTACGACCGTGTCTATGAAGGGCGTGTGTTGGTGAATGAAAAAGACATCTATCAAATCAAAGACGGTGATCTTGACTATGTGGGTGAAGGTCGCCTACGTAGCCAGTTCGACAATCTCGATTATCCCTTGGTGATGCCTTATCCCTTGGAGGTGAAAGGCGCAGACAAGATTGCTTTCTGCTCGAATCCCAGCACAATGTTTCTCGTGAACACCGACGGCACAGCACGCGATGTCACGTCGCAGCTCGAACGCTCGCATGAATGCTACAATCAGGCTTTCAATGCCATGCCTTGCGGTACCAGTGAGCCGAGTGTAGGTTCGACCGTTTACTATGACAACCCCGTCTTTGGCCGTTGGAGCAATGGCGATGAGCTGAATAATGTGACGATGGTGCTTGTCAGCAGTTATGGGTTGTTCGATGGTAAGAAGGGCTATGGCAATATCTCCACGTCCGTAGAGTTTGAGCCTTGCGACAACTTCATCATCAAAAAGATAAATGTCACGGAGAACAAGGCCGTGCTCTACTATGACAAGATAGGAGTGGAATTCACGGGCGACATCGACAATCCCGACTCCGAAGGCGAATGGGTGGAGAAGCTCATCGCTTCGGACTCACTCTTCATCATTCCAATGGACTCAAGGACGCTGAAGATAGAAAGTAGCGACGCCTCCCTAAACGGAGCCGTCCTGAAGAGATAGAATTGTTGCCAGCAAAATCGAGCGCTGCGCTCGTTCTTGCTGTAAGGAGCGCTCCTTCCATCGATGAGGGGCGCTCCTTTCGTGCAGTCCCATCGGTGGGACAAGCCATAAGACCTGGATCCTATGCACAGAAGATGTAGCATCTTACGTACTGAAGACGCTGCATCTTACGTACAGAAGACGCTGCATCTTACGGCTATAAGATGCGGGTCTTATGGCATGAAGATGCAGGTCTTATTTTCGGCGGCTTAATAATTTTGTGCATATTTTTTTCTTCTAAGGCTGTTATCTCGCAGTTTTTCTCTACATTTGCACGCGAAATAAGGATTTATTTATGCAAGTACCCATCATTAACCGTTCTCATCATGCGCTGCCACAGTATGCAACTCCGTTGTCTGCGGGTGTGGATCTGCGTGCTAATCTGGAGGAACCCATCGTCATAGCTCCCATGCAACGGGTGCTGGTGCCTACGGGTCTGTTCATGGCTTTGCCGGCAGGCGTGGAGGCACAGGTGCGACCCCGCAGCGGACTCGCCATCAAGCACGGCATCACGGTGCTGAACTCCCCCGGAACCATAGATGCCGACTACCGCGGTGAGGTGTGCGTCATCCTTGTCAACATCTCTACGGAGCCTTTCACCATCAACGACGGTGAGCGCATAGCCCAGTTGGTGATTGCACGCCACGAACAGGCTGAATGGCAACAGACGGAGGAGCTCGACGAGACGGAGCGCGGAGCGGGAGGCTTCGGGCACAGCGGGAGAAATTAAAAAATTAGGAAATAAGAAAATTAGGAAATAATTGTGCATTGTCAATTGTCCATTGTCAATTATTAAATTGTGCGTTGTGCGTAGTGAATTGAAAATAGAGCATTGGCTATTGGCTGTTGGCTGTTGGCTGTTGGTCGCGTGCGGGAGCTCGCGGTCATCGGTTGCGGAGTCCTCTACGGCGGCAGAGCCAGCAGTGGCATCGGCGCGTGACAAGTTGTCCGAGAGCGACCGCCGCCGCCTGGAATACTTCTATCTCGAGGCTGCCAAGCAGAAGCTGCTGGGCAATCATGTGGAGGCCTACGACCTCTATCAGCATTGCCTGGACATCTGCCCCGATGCGTCGGAGGCTTTGTACGATATGGGGGTGTACCGCCTGATGCTGCGCGAGGATTCGCTGGCGCTGCGCCTGTTCACGCGTGCCGCCGAGCTGGACCCCAAGAACACACAGTACAAGCAGACGCTGGCCAGCTACCACCTTGAGCGCGACCACAACGAAGAAGCGCTGCGGCACCTCGAGGATCTGGCACAGCTGCAACCCCGACGCACCGATGTGCTGTCCCAGCTGGTGCACCTCTACTCAACGCTCAACCGCCCCGCCGATGCCATACGTGCACTCGACCGCATCGAGGTGCTGGAGGGCAAGCTGGCCAGCGTGAGCTATCAGAAATATGCTTTCTACATGAAGCTGAATCAGGAGAAGAAAGCATTTGCTGAATTGGAAAGCCTCTGCAAGGAATATCCTCATGAGCTGAGCTACCGACTCGCCATCGGCAACCAGCTGCTCAATGCCGACCGCATCGATGAGGCTCGCAAGGTGTTTGAGCAGGTGCGCAAACGTGACCCTGATTACTTGGGGCTGAAGCTGTCGATGCTGGAACTGTACCGCAAGACAGATGAGGATTCGCTGTTCACTGCGATGCGCGACTCGCTGCTGTTTGCTGAGAGCACCGACGGGCAGGTGCGCACCTCCCTGCTGCGCGATTATATCAGCGATGAGATGCGGGGTGACAGTCTGGGAGGCAAGCGCGTGGAAGCTATGTTTGCGCAGATGGACGAGCGCTTCCCCAAGGACCTCGACCTGCTGCAGCTCAGAGCTGCCTATCTGGCCACTTACGACCGCTCCAACGACTCTGCTTTCGTAGCCGTCATGGACAGGGTGTTCAACTTGGAACCTGAGAACACGCAGGCGCTGTTCTATCTGATTCAGTACTATGGCCAGCATCAGGATTTCGAACATCTGGAGGATATATGCCGTCGCGGTGTGCTCACCCATCCCGATGAGCTCGTGTGTCATTACTACCTTGGCATCGCTTGCTATCAGCAGGACAAGCACGCTGAGGCGCTACAGGCTTTTCAGGAAGGAATCATACATAAAACCGCCGACAGTAAGCCTGCGATGGTGGCCGACCTCTATGCTATCTCCGGTGACCTGCTGCACGAGATGAAACGTGAACGTGAAGCTTACGCTGCCTACGACTCGTGCCTCACCTATCAGGCTGACAACGTGGGATGTCTGAACAACTATGCCTATTTCCTCTCTCTCCGCAACGACCAATTGGACAAGGCTGAGGAGATGAGCTACCGCGCCATCCGCCTGGAACCTGACAATAAGACGTATCTCGACACCTACGCATGGATTCTCTTCATGAAGGAGCGTTATGCCGAGGCGCAGATTTATATCGACCGCGTCTGCCCGCCCGATTCCGCTGATTCGGTGTTGCTGGCTGACAAAGAGGTGGCGGGTGTCGTACTTGAACATGCGGGTGACATCGCCGCTCTCAACGGGAATATGGAGCAGGCGCTGCGTTTCTGGATGCTGGCTCAGCAGTCGGGGGGCAAGGATCTGACGGCTGTGCTTCCGCGTAAAATCAAACTGAAGAAATATATCAAACAATGACACGAACGCATATCTTTTCCCGTCTGACAGAGCAGCTGGCTGTGGCTGTCTGTATGATTACGCTCATGGCTGCTTGCAGCTCCAGCCGCAAGGCTACCAAGACCGGCACAGATGCTGAGGCTGGCACCGTAGCCCTGACACAGACAGACAAACTCACCACTGAGACGGTGACTAAAGTGGATGCCAACCGGCAGACCGCCCGCGGCATACGCGGCAAGGCCAACGTGAGCATAGGCTCGCTCTCAGCCAGTGGATCCATCAAGATGAAGCGCGATGAGATCATTCAGGTGTCCCTCTCTGCCCTGCTCGGGCTCATGGAGGTGGGGCGCTTGGAACTCACACCCGACTATCTCTATATCCTTGACCGTATCAATCATGAATATGTTCGCGCGCGATGGGAAGAGGTTCCTCAGCTGCAACAGGCTGGCATTAACTTCTTTACCTTTCAGGGACTGTTCTGGGAAGAGCTCTTCGTGCCAGGAAAGACGCAGACGCCAGCTGTAGCTGATTTCACGACCCAGCAGTCGCCCCTTGGCTTGACGCTGGAACCCCGTGACCAGGCCAACGGGCAGTATGCCATGATGGTGCAGTTCCTCGTGGACGTTGCGTCAGGAATCATTCGTCAGGCTACAGTCACCTCCCCCAGAGTGCCTTCGCTCAAGCTGGAGTGGACCTATTTAGATTGGACTACCCTCGACGGCAAATCCTTTCCGGCAGAGATGGTGATGTCGATGGCATCGGCCAATGGCAGCAACAACGTACGGTTCCGCCTTTCTGGTATGCAGGTCGATGAACAGATGGGTTCCATCGCCTCGCCTATGCCTGGCAGCAACTACTCACCCATGGACATTAACAGACTGTTCCGCCGCCTGATGAAATAAACTTACGATTCTATCGATGAAATATTTTCTGCTCCTGTTCCTGATTGTCGGTTCTGTGCTCCCTTCGATGGCACAGACCAAGAAGATCAATGCTCTCAAGTCTGAGAAAGCGAAGATGGAGCGCGGCATACAGAACAAGAAGTACGAACTGGACAAGACCCGCAAAAAGGCGGTGAAGAAGGAGCAGACAGCCGGTTTCATCGAGGATCAGTTGCAGAGCCGTTTGGACTATATACATCGTTTGGAGAGGAACATCGACACGCTGGAGAACAATATCGCTCGACTGCAGAAGGAACTCAAGGAACTGGAGGAACAACTGGAGCAGAAGAAGCAGAAATACATTCAGAGCCTCCGCCATGCACGCAACTCACAAGACTTGCGCAACCCCTTGTTCTTCATCCTCTCTGCCGAATCTTTCCCGCAAATCTATCGCAGGATGCGCTATGCACGTGAATACGCTGCTTGGCAGAAGAACCTCGGCATTCAGCTCATGGACAAACAGCTACAGGTGCGTGACAAACAGAATGAGCTCTTGGCGGTCAAGCAGCAGATGAGCAATACCGTGCAGGAGGTCATCATCCAGCGCCGTCAGCTCACACGCGAACATTCCATAGCTAAAGCCAATGCCGCAGAGTTGCGTAAGAAGCAGAAGGAAATAGAGAAACAGGTAGCTGAGCAACAGAAGCAACTGAACGCCCTGAGCAAAAAGATCGATGAACTCGTGGCGTATGAGATAGAACAAGCTCGCAAGCGTGCTGAGGCAGAAGCCCGTCGCAAACGGGAGGCTGAGGCCAAGGCTCGTGCTGCAAAGGGCGCCAAGGGAGGCAAAGCCAATGGAACCACTGCCAAGCCATCAGACAAGGCCTCAGGCCCCTCGAAATGGCTCACAGCTGAGGATAAACAGCTCAATGGTAGCCTGGAACAGAACAAAGGTCGCCTGCCAGTACCCATCACCGGCTCTTATCGCATCGAGCGGCGCTTCGGATTGACGCGCATCACCTCAACCGTATTCCTCGACAATAAGGGTGTGAACTATCAAGGTCAGGCCGGCTGCCACGCACGTGCTATCTTCGATGGCGAAGTGTCCGCGGTCTTCCAGCTCGACGGTATGCAGAATGTCCTTGTGCGCCACGGCTCTTACATTTCTGTCTATTGCAATCTTTCCTCCATCATTGTGTCACGTGGTAAGAAAGTCAAGGCTCGCGACATTCTCGGCACTGTCGCTGCTGATGACAAGGGCAACTATGTCCTTCACTTTGAGCTTCGCAAAGGCATTGACAAGCTCAATCCAGAGCTCTGGATAGGCCGTTGACTCCCCCTTGCATATTGTAGAAAACGACCGCTTAATGAACTTTTTGCGCCGTTTTCTTGGAAGTCCCCGCTTTTTGCACTACTTTTGCAGCCGCAAAGGTCATTAACGCTCCTTATCATCAATCTGTCAGCGTATGATCAAAAGCACTGGACTTGTAGCTCAGTTGGTTAGAGCAACAGACTCATAATCTGGAGGTCCTAGGTTCAAGCCCTAGCTGGTCCACACTAATAATCAAGCACTTACGAGTTTCTCGCAAGTGCTTTTTTCATGTCTGCGTAAACAATGCGTAAACAAACTGTTTCAGTCTCCCCTTTTGTGTCATTGATTGTCACTGAGGTTCTGCGACATTCAAAATCCTTTGCTGTAGTCATTATTAGACCTGTAT
>CACZSQ010000065.1 GCA_902783885.1 uncultured Bacteroidales bacterium | reverse complement strand
GAGCAGCAGCCTGAGCAGCGCGCGTGATGGTGGGTTCGAAGGAAGCCTTGGCCAGCTCCGCCAGCAGGCGTTCGCCCGACATGAAGTTCACGTTCAGGCCCTTGATGTTGGCGGCGGTGAACATCTCGGCGGCCGTCTTGGGGTTGCCGTCCTTGTCCGTGCCCGCCTCGGAGCCCTCGCAGGTGATGGCCGTCTTGAGCACGCCCAGGCGGCCGAGATTCACGTTGTTGCCCTCGCTGAGTGCCTCGCCGATGCACTTGGTCATGTCGATGAGGATGCCCTCGATGGAGCCGCTGGAGAAGGGCGAGCCGTGGCCCACGATGTGGTCGGCCAGATCCTCCAGGCTGAGTGTCTTCTGGTGCTGGATGCGTGCGTAGCCCTTGGGGGCGTCTTCGGGTCGCATGAGATTCTTCATCTCTGTGACGCTGTACTTAATAGATTCTCTCATGATGATAAAAGATTTAAGAGTTAATGAAAATAGGGTTGATTGATGTGTAATGGAGAGTCACGCTGCTGACTCCACCTTGTCAGGCGCCTGACGGGGCTTTGTTACGCCGCTGACTCCATCGTGTCACCACGCTGACTTTGCTTTGTCACCCCGTTGACTCAGTCTTGTCAAACAGCTGTGTAACCTCTCTTGATTACGCTACAAAGATAGTGAAAATCTGCGAGATACGCAAATATTTTTCGTATTTTTTTCATCATCTAATTGTGCCTTAGAACTCAGAGAAAGTGACCAGTGACCAGCATATGTTGTAGGCTCGGACGTGGTGCGTAATCGGGGCGTAGTAGAAAGCATGGTGTGAGACCATGTCAAGTGCATTATTTGTATCATTTGATTGTACGTTGATAGGCACTGAGCAAGGAAATGAATAATACGATTGAAAAAGTGACTGAATGATAGTCGAAAAAGCTCGGTTGCCAAATCATAAACATTTGGTTATCAGACGGAAGGGATAGGACGGGATTGTAGTTCCATGTAGCTCTTCCTTCTATTGGATAAGGTTTGGTGGTCACTGGTCACTTTTTTGAGATTTTTTTGATGTAAACTATTCATTAGTTTGTTCCGATTTCTTTTGAAATATCATGGGATTTTACTATCTTTGCGGCCATAAATAAGGATAAAGCTATGGCTGTTGAAATGAAGAACCACATAGAGATGTCTATGAACGATTTTTTTGACTATTTTGAGCATCCCGAGCTCGCCGAGAGTTGGGCAAGGGTGATGCGTGATGAGGTATGTCCGCAGCTGAAGCCCTTGACTGAAGGGCGTAAGCATGGCGGAAAGATGTTGTTGGGAATTGTCATCAAGGTGAGCAAACGTCTGGGAATCCTGAAATCGACGATTGAGCATCAGGTTTCCGCAAAGCTGTTGGCGGCGGCTTGTCCTGAATGGTTGGGGGATGTAGAAGCGAATAAGAATGCTCTTGACAATTTCAACCGCGAAGCATTCCGCGAGGCGAACTTCGAACGCAGTATAGAATATAGCCCGCAGATTAGTAAGATACTAATGTCCTGTGCGCCGCATCAAGTGGTCATACACGCTGAAGCGCCGTTGCCGGAGCACGCCTACATGATCGCCCAAAAGCTGGTGGATTTTGAATACAACCGCAAGAGCAGCTTTGTGTGCCAGAATCCGCTGTATGAGGATGGAATACATCAGGTGAGGCCAGCGGTATCCATTGAGACGTTTCCCGACGAGCAAGCCATCGCTGCCCACGAACCTTCCTCGGTAGTGTCGTTTGTGTGCGTAGATGATTGCGTTTCCGATTCTCGGATAGAGATGTTGCATAGTCAGTACGGGCATTTCGGCGGGCGCCACCACCTTATTATTGTTACGCGCGAGGGATTTAAGTCCGAGCGTGCCGAGCAATTGTGCCAGGCATACCACATGGGGCTTTGGCGTGTCCATGCCGATGGAACTTATGAGCGCATCCTATCACGCAGCGTGAATGAGTTCGAGGCGCTACTTTCCGTGCGCAAGGCCTTATATGGCGGTGCGTCACTAAACAGGGATATCATTTATGCGGACGGTGAGTTCATGACATTGCCGGAGTTGCTGGTGGACTGGGGCGTTCGTATCAAGCGCGGTTTAATCCTCAAGGCACCTTACTATAGTAAGGATGAGATCAAAAATCTTGCCGCCGAGCATCTCAGGGAGATAGGTTTCAACAGCTACGGCTACACGGTTCCAAATATCGAGCGGTTGGCAGAAGCTTTCGGGTTCAGGTGGAAAAACGGACGTCTGATGGATTACCAGTTAGGCATTTGCAACTTCGACGAGAATCAGATAACCATCAGCGACACGCTGGTCAATGACCCTCATCGCTGGCGTTTTGTCTTTTGTCACGACAGCGGACACTATATATTGCAGAAGGAGAGCGTGGCTCCATTTGTCAAGACGTTTGGAGAGAGCGATGAAACAATCCTGACATGCAGCTTCCGCCGCGATCAACTGCGTTGGCTGGAATGGCAGGCAAATCAATACGCTCGCTACCTGCTCATGCCCGACGATATCATGAAGAACCTCGTTTGGAAGTGCTTTGATGATCATATGATACAGATGGGATACATGTATGTGGACAACCAACCGTGCAACATCGGTGCTTATTCTGATGTCATGCATAAGATGTCGCGTATGGCCAATGTCTCGATGCAAGCCCTTTCTTTTAGGTTGGAAGAAATGGGTTTACTGAAAGACGAGCGTAAGCCCGAGAGAGTTGCCCTCGTCCTCTCAGACCTGCCGTGGTAGCATTTCGCGCCTGCTTGTCCTCCCCATCGTTATATATCATTGCGTGGCTTTTATATATCATCGACCTCTGATTATATATCATTTTTAGCGGTATATATCACTGGTCGCCGTCGCCCTTGATGCCCTGAGCGGAAATGAGTAAATTTGTGTCGATTAATCATATTACGATTATGACATACGAAAAAATCAAGACCGCCTCGACACGCCAGGCGTGCATCAAGGCCCCCGAGTTCATCAACTGGCGAAAGGATTCGCCTTTGTTCCACCACAGCGATGAGCTGAGCATGCCACCAGCCAACCTCTGGCCAGCAGGCTTGCGTGAGCCCATCATGACCGCTCCGCCCGCCTATCAGTTTGCTACGTCCGTCGTATCGGTGCTATCTCTCTGTGTCTATACTCCGCGTTTGCGCATGAAGTATTGCTACGACCTCGTGCCGCACGCCGCCTTGTTGCAAGCCCTCGTCATCGCCGAGCAGTCGGGCAACAAGACCAAGCTCGCAGGCATCATCAAAATGCTGATGTCGAAAACCTCACAGCGCGACAAGGAACAGCTATGGATAGAACAGGACTATGAAGAGGAGAGTAGGCGACACCCTGACGATGCGCCGCCTCGTCCTCGTATCACGAAAATCAAGCTCTCGCCCGTCATCTCGCGCACTGAACTGCTCAAGCGCGTGAACGACATTGACCGTAAGTACGGTGACACACTGACGCACCTGTTTTATACAGATGAGATTGCTTTGGCTATTGATAGTAACAAGCGTGATTTCAGCAACAATCGCGTCGTCTTCCGTCAAGGTTACGATTATGGAAGCACAACCGATCAGGATTATCTAACGTCACTTTCTGCCGACGTAGATGTCCGGGTGGTGCTAATGTTTTTCGGCACGCCCGAAAGCATGAAGCGCTATATGACCCGTGCGGAGATTGAGGCTGGCTCAATGACGAGAACCATCGTTGTTCATGTCCCCGACGAGGACGATGCGCCGGAATTCCGTCTTATGACGCCTGGCGAGCAGCAATCCGTAGATCATGTTCTCGACGCGCTCCTCAGTCGTACATTCGTCAAGGTGCAGACCGAAAATGGCGAAGAAGAGCGCTTAGGCCCCGAAGAGTTCATCGACCTCTCATGGCTGGAAAAAGACATACGTCGTTGGTGCGACCAGCGCAAGGAAGAGTACCATAAGACAGGTAGCCGAGCCTTGCGCGTCTGTTATCGACGTAGCAGTGTATCGGCTTTCCGATTCACCGGTCTTGTGGCATATCTCTATATGCTCGACGAGAATCGCCCTGCCAACTGGCAAAAGCTGTGTCGCAAGATCTATCTTTACATGGCCAACTATATCCTCGATGCTATGCTTGCGGAGTACGGTGCCACATACGAGGCCATCAAGGCAGAAGCTGAGAATGACAAGAACGCCGTGCAGCCCAGTCTTTATGATTCTTGCCCCGACGAGTTCTCTTATGACTACATCGATCAACTCGTGGCTGAACGTGGTGGCACCAAACGGACAACTGAATTTCTAAGTACATGGAAAAAGAAAGGATGGGTTGTAATTTCTGTAGAAGACGGCGTGAAAATGGTCTCCAAGACGGAGAAAGGCAAGACGATAAGAGGTGCACGTAACAAGAAAGGAGGCACAGCATGAACGACTATGAATACAAGCAGTTGCGCCAACGCGCTATTGACTGTAACATGGTAGAAGTATGTGGTAGGTTGGGCATCGAATTGGGTCCTCGAGGCAGATGGCGCGAGTGCCGATGCCCCAACCCACAGCATGAAGACCGAGATCCCTCGTTCAAAGTCAATGTCAACACCAATCGTTTCAAGTGCTTCTCCTGTGGGGTAAGAGGCAACAACATCGACCTGGTGCAAATGGTGCATGGGTGCAGTTACAGCGAAGCCATTAGCTTCATCTTGGGAAACAGCGTCAGCTATGTTCCCTATTCTAAGCCCCTTCCGGAGAAATCACAAAAGAACGATGTTGATATCCAGTGGCTACGGGGTCTTGTCTCTGCAAGAGAATACTATAGATGCCTGTCGCCTTGGGCACAAGAGTTCCTTAAAGAACGTCGCATCAGCCCTAATCTCATCGACAGGCTGGGCATCGTGAGCATTGACCGTCCCGTGGCCACACAGCGACAGAAGCTCACAAGCAGCAAGGGGAAGCTTTACACGCCGATGTTCCCTGCACCCTCGCTACTCTTTCCCTACCGCGATGAGAACGGTATCGTTATCAACGTTCAGGCAAGGCTCCACACACGTAAAGAAGGCCAGCAACGTTTTCACTTTCCGGTCGGTAGCCACACATCGCTCTTTAATCCCCGCGTTACCCTGACCTTGCCCGACGGTGCAGACCTATGGCTGTGTGAAGGCGTAACCGATGCCTTGGCTCTCATGACCTCCGGTCGCCCGACCCTCGCCATCGCCTCTGCCACGTCCCTTACTCGAGAAGCTTCGGATTTCATCGCCGCCCAAGCCACCCGCCTTCATCTCCACATTTATCCCGACAATGATTCCCCAGGCGAAGCCCTCTATCAGAAGCTCCTCGCCCTCTGTCCTAACATCCGCCGCCACACCCTCCCAGATGGTATCAAGGACTTCGGACAAGCCTGGGCACAAGGCATCGAACTGAGTTGAATGCAAAAAAATGTAGCTTCTTTGCTCCCGCAAGCAAAACTTTCACTATCTTTGCACCCGAACACCGCCAAAATAGGCCTTAGCGAAGGTGAGCGGTGTGACTTTTGTGGGTGAAATAGATAGTTGTATCTATATTCTAT
>CACZSQ010000064.1 GCA_902783885.1 uncultured Bacteroidales bacterium | reverse complement strand
ATGGGCCGCATCAGAGTCTTCAACATGTTGGGCTGCTATCCCTATGATATGAGCGACTCGCCCGTGGAGTTCTCGCCCATCGACCAGACCGCCAAGGCCATCGTAACGCTGGCACAGACGCCGAAGAAGTGCTGCCTATTCCATCCTTACAACAACCACTCTGTACATTTCTGCGATGTCATGGATGAGTTGGCTCAGGTGGACAAGGCGCCTGTTCAGGTGGAAACAGAAGCTTTCAACCAAGCCCTTGAAACAGCCAAGCAAGACCCTGAGAAGGCCAAGAAGCTCTCAAGCCTGCTGGCCTATCAGGACCTGGCACATGGCAAGAGAGCGGCCTTCATCGATGCTGACAACCAGTACACCACGCAGGCACTCTATCGCCTCGGCTTCAAATGGTCCAGCACCTCATGGGACTATGTGGACCAGATGCTGGTGACCATCGGCGGCTTCGGCTTCTTTGAATAAAGAGGCATAAGCAATGCATGAGCGCCCGAGAGTGTAACTCCCGGGCGCTCCTTTTATCCACTTCTATGCGGTGTGCGGAACTTTCGTGTTAAAAATATTTTTCGTCGTAGTGACCAGGCTGGAAAGTAGAGCTTATGCCAAGAGCTTCTTCACGATTTCTGAGATGACCCGGCCATCGGCTTTTCCGGCCAACTGCTTGCTGGCGGTGCCCATCACCTTGCCCATCTCTTTCATGCTGGTGGCACCCACTTCAGCAATAATCTTCTTCACCTCGGCCTCTATCTCCTCAGCTGAAAGCTGCTTTGGCAGATAGCTCTCCAACACCTCTACCTGTTCCAACTCTGCATCGGCCAAATCCTGACGCCCGGCCTGCGTATAAGTCGTTGCTGTCTCTTTGCCTTGCTTGGCCAGTTTGGAGATGATCTTCAGGGCGTCAGCATCGGTCAGTGTGTCGTTGGCTCCGGGAGCCGTCTTAGCTTCCAGGAATACCTTCTTGATGTTACGGAGTGTCTCTAAGCGCACTTTGTCGTGAGCTTTCATCGCGGACTTGATGTCCTCGCTAATTTGATCGAACAATGTCATGATATCAATGTTTTTATCTAACGTTTAATTGTTTTAATGTTTCTTGTTTTATGAAGCCATTGCGCTGTGCTTCTTATTTGAGTTGGGCGTAGTGGCGATGGCGCTTGAGGTGGTAGGCAACGAGGAGGCTGCCGGTGTACATCTCCGGGATGGGGTCGAGAATCGCTGCGGCCTGGTTGGCGGCGCGGTCGGCAGCAAAGTCCTTGCGGAAGCTGTGATAAGCGCGTCGGGCACGCCAGACAGCCATGAAGCTGCGTGATTCACCCTTCATCAGGAAGAAGAGGGAGGCCAGTGCGTCGAGCCAGAAGCGGATGAACATCACCCAACGCAGACGGCGCTCGGGGAGGTTCTTGTAAAGCAGGAGCAGGTTGTTGCGGAAGTTGAGGAACGTCTTGTGAGGATTCTCCTTGGCGAGGGTACCTCCGCCAAGGTGATAGACAACGGATTGTGGTACGCAGACCACGCGGTGGCCGCGAGCGCGGAGTCGCCAGCAGAGGTCTATCTCTTCCTGATGGGCGAAGAAACGGCCGTCGAGGCCGCCCACCTTCCAATAGGCGTAGGAACGTATCATCAGGGCTGCACCCGTAGCCCAGAAGACGTCGGCTACGGTGTCGTACTGCCCGCGGTCTTCTTCAACGGTCTCGAAGATGCGTCCCCGACAGAAGGGATAGCCGAGTGCATCGAGGTAGCCTCCGGCAGCACCAGCATATTCGAAGTGTGTGCGCGTGTGCTCGGCGCGCAGCTTAGGCTGGCAGGCTGCTACGTCGGGATGGACGTTCATATAATCCACGAGCGGCTGCAGCCAACCTTTCGGTGTCTCGACATCGGAGTTGAGGAGAAGATAGCAGTCGTAGTTCGTTCCCACTCTCCTCAGTGCTTGGTTGTAGCCCTCCGCAAAGCCGTAGTTCTGGTCAAGGGATATCACTTCCACTTGTGGAAATTCTCTTCGGAGCACGGCAAGGCTGTCATCGGTGGAGCCGTTGTCGGCCACAATGATTTGTGCCAGCGACGAAGGCGTGTTGGCGAGAACAGACGGGAGGAAGCGGCGGAGCATCTGGGAGCCGTTCCAGGATAATATGACAATAGCGGTTTTCAAATTGAAAGATGGAAATATTGAAAAATGAACGATTGCTGAAATAAAACCGGTGGAAGAGGAGTGAGGATGAAACGCTACTGCTGAGCGAGGATGGCGTTCCGGGCTTCGTTCCACCCTTGAAGCTTCAGCGGGAGGATTTGGTTGTCATTCCCGCCGCCGCGGTACTCAACCTTGATGTAGTTGTCGGTGAAGCCGTTGAAGATGCCTGGCGTGCGGGCGTGTTCGAGGAGGACGGGGCGTGTAGTGCCGATATAGTGCTCGTAGAAAGCGTTTAGCTTCTGGTCACTGATGGTCAGGAGGCGTTGGCTGCGCTCATGCTTCTCCTCGGGGCGCACGGAGTGGGGGATGCGCAGGGCAGCAGTGCCGGGGCGCTCGCTGTAGCTGAAGACGTGGAGTTGGGAGATGGGCAGCGAGGCGATGAAGCGCTCTGACTCATCGAAGAGTGCGGCGGTCTCTCCGCGTGTGCCCACGATGACATCGACGCCAATGAACGCGTCGGGCATCAACTCGCGCACGCGCTCTACCTTTGAAGCAAACAGGGCTGTGTCGTAGCGGCGGTGCATGAGGCGTAGCACCTCGTCGGAACCGGATTGCAGGGGTATATGGAAATGAGGCATGAAGGCACGGCTCTCAGCGCAGAACTGAAGAACCTCGTCGGTGAGCAGGTTGGGCTCAATGCTGGAGATGCGGTAGCGCTCGATGCCCCCGACCTTGTCCAAGGCGCGGAGTAGGTCGAGGAAGCTTTCTCCTGTCGTGCGTCCGAAGTCGCCGATGTTCACGCCTGTAATGACAATCTCCTTGCCGCCCTCGGCAGCTGCCTGCTGTGCCTGCTCCACCAGCGAAGCGATGGAGCCGTTGCGGCTGCGTCCGCGGGCAAAAGGTATTGTACAGTAGGTGCAGAAATAGTTGCATCCGTCCTGCACCTTCAGGAAATAGCGTGTGCGGTCGCCACGGGAACAGGAGGGGACAAAGGGAGCAGACTCTCCTCCCGCCCTCCCTATGAGGGAAGGAGCAGAATGTTCTGAGCTGGTATTTGCTTTGTCGGATGGATGGGATATCACCTTTTCCACCACCTTCTCCACCACCATTCCTTTCTCGTTCTGACTGAGCACGAAGCTTACGCCAGGGATGGCTGCCACCTCTTCGGGTTTGAGCTGTGCGTAGCAGCCTGTGACAACAACGCAGGCACCGGGGTGCTGGCGCACAAGCTTGTGGATGGCCTGGCGGCATTTGTGGTCTGCCACTTCGGTGACACTGCACGTGTTGATGATGCAGATGTCGGCCACCTCGCCTTTCTTTGCCTTGCGAACACCGGCGTCAGCCAGCTGACGGGCTATCGTGGATGTCTCTGCAAAGTTCAGCTTGCAGCCGAGGGTGAAATAGACCGCGCATTTACCTTCGAGAGAGTTGCCTGTTGTCATGAGCTGTTTTTGTTTTCGGGTGCAAAGATACGCATTTTTCTGCTTGAAAGCAGAGAAAGCCTTGTTTTTTAACATTTGTGCACACCTTTGAAAATGAACCCTTTGCGAGCTTCGTGTAAAAAAAAGATAAAAAAAAGTTGAAAAAAAAGGTACAACGTATTCAAAAACTCCGTACCTTTGCACCGTTTTAAAAAAGCAAACGATTGTTTTACAGTTAAAAAGCAAAAAAGAAAATGAAAAAGGTTGCATTTATGTTCGTAGCCGTTCTGGCTATCTCTTTCGCTTCTTGCGGTGGTCAGACAAAGGCTTGCAGCGAGGCTTGCGACAGCGCAGCTTGCGATAGCAATGCTGTTGTTGAGGTTTGCGACAGCGCTCTCGAGGTCGTTGACAGCGCAGCTGCTGAAGTCGCTGAAGTTGTTGCTGAGTAATCAGGAACAGTTCGCACAGCGAACATCAACAAAAGGTAAAGAGGTCTCACGGGAGTGAGACCTTCTTGTTTTTATATATGTAGCATAAACAAATCGGCCATTCCTTGTGTGGAATGGCCGATTTGATGTATGGATGTTTGTGGAATGTTATGCTTCTTCCTCTTCAGCAATCTCTTCCTCCTCGATGGCGGGCTCCTCAATAGCGGGAGCAGCCTCCACGACGGGAGCGGGTTCTGCGATGGGGGCATCGGAGATGACTGTGACGGGAATGACTACGCTGACCTCCTTGTGGAGACGAACGATAGCCTTGTGCTCGCCAATGGTCTTGACATCCTTGATGGTGATGAGCTTGCGGTCGATGTCAAAGCCGAGCTTACTGAGCTCGTCGGCAATCATGACATTGTTGACGCTGCCGTAGATAGTTCCCTGAGCGCTCACCTTGGCCTCGATGGTCAGAGCCACGTTAGCAAGCTTGTCAGCGACAGCCTGTGCGTCGTTCTTGATTTTCTCGAGCTTCTTGGCTTTCTGCTTGAGTTCTTCTGCGAGCATCTTCTTGGCGCTCTCGGATGCGATAACACCTTTGCCCTGAGGAATAAGATAGTTGCGGCCATAGCCGGACTTCACGTTCACGATGTCGTGCTTGTAACCCAAGCCGATCACATCTTCTTTCAGAATGATTTCCATAGTGCTTACTCCTCTTTAAGTTATTTCATCATGTCAGTTACGAAGGGCAGCAGAGCGAGGTGACGGGCACGCTTCACGGCCTGTGCCACGCGACGCTGGTACTTCAAGGATGTTCCGGTGATGCGGCGGGGCAGAATCTTACCCTGCTCGTTGAGGAACTTCTTGAGGAACTCGGGATCCTTGTAATCGATATACTTAATGCCACTCTTCTTGAAACGGCAATACTTCTTCTTCTTGACGTCAACAGTGGGCGGGGTCAAATAACGGATTTCTGTT
>CACZSQ010000063.1 GCA_902783885.1 uncultured Bacteroidales bacterium | reverse complement strand
GCCAGTCAGATGGAGAGCGCTCCCTTCCTGGGCAACGACGAGCGCCTGTTCTGGCAGCGCGCCGAGGACCGCAACCACGCCACAGCAGAGCTTTACAGCAGTCTCGGTCTGGCATCCTACGAGGCCATGGAAGCCTTCGTACAGTACCACCCGCTGTAATCTCTCCGCTTAAATCCTCTTTATAACTCTCGGGGGCTGTGTCCACACAACGACACAGCCCCCGAGCATTTTTTTCATTTCCACTTTTCATTTCCACTTTTCATTTCCACTTTTCATTTCCACTTTTCATTTCCACTTTTCATTTCCACTTTTCATTTCCACTTTTCATTCCTCATTATTCATTCCCCATCCTTCATTCCCCTTTCTTCATTCTGCATTCCCCTCCCAACACTCCCCTTTAGGGGGCTTGGGGGCCTTGCTTTGAGAGCTTTGCTTTGGGGCTTTGTTTGTGGACTCCTACTTGTGAAAGCGATAGGTGAGGCCGAGGGTGAGGGCGCGGCGATCATAGGAGGTTCCTAACTGCAGGAATGAGACCTGCGGGGCGCCTGCCAGGTCGTGGAAGTCGGCGCTGAGGGTGCAGTGGCGCCCAAGGTCTTTGCTCACCTTCACCGAGGCATAGAGGTGGGCGGGCATGTCGATGATGAGGTCGTTGCGGCTGCTATAGAGCAGTCGGGAACTGATGCGCAGACCGCCGCCGAGCAGTAGCGTGGGCAGCAGGCGCAGGTGGAAGAAATGGCAATGCCGGTCGATGTCGTTGTCGGTGTTGGTGGCCTTCCCGTAGAAGTAGTCGGCTCCGGCCGTCAGCCGCAGGCATCCCCGATGCCATGTGGCTGATGCCCGGAGCCCTGTGTATTGCTCATCGAACAACGGGTTTTCATTTTCCCATGTGTGGAGGAGGCTGCCGCTCAGCACGAGGTCTTGCTGCTGGTAGGTGTAGCGGGCCTCGGTGTTATAGGCCATGCAGGTGTTGAAGCGGGTGCCATAGGTGATGGATTGGCTGTTATCATCCAAGTCGGTGAGGAAATTGCTGATGACGGGCGTTGTATAGTCGCGGCTGAACAGCCCCTGCACGCAATGGCCTCGTGCCTTATAGCCCACGCTGGCCAGGTAGCTGTGTTCCGTGCGGCTGTTGTTCCAGAGTGAACCGTCGCCCTTGTCATAGACGCGGTGCCAGTAGTTGATGAATCTGAAGCGGTCGCCCAGTGCCAGCACCCATGGCCCGTGGGCGTAGTCGAACTGCAGGTAGAGGTCGTTGAACATCATCTGCTGACGTTGGTGACCGATGGCCCACAGGTTGTCGTAGTCTATCTCCCAACCTGCCAGCAGGGAGAGGCTGTTGTTCAGGGGGATGCTGGTTTCGGTGAAGTAGTAGGCGAAGCAATCCTGGTAGCGTGCCCCCTCGATATTGGGCTTCTGATAGTTGAAGCCGCCCTCGGCCAGCAGCGTGGCTCCCTGATCGTTCAGCGTGCGTGTGTAGTTGACCACGCCGTCCCAGCATCGCTCTCTCTCGTCCATCGTCAGGGTGGGGGATGTCCCGTCGCGGAAGCGGTGCTTGCTGTCGAGGTAGTAGTGGCTCAGCTTCACCTTCATGTTGTCTCTCTCGCTGATGTCCCAGTTCATGTTCAGATGGACATTCTCCACGCCCTGGCGCGAGGAGAACCAGTCGTACTCGATGAGCGAGCCCCGCGTATATCTCAGGTTCGCCAGAGCGTAGCCTCTCAGGGTGATGTCGCCCGTCCGGCTGACGATGTCGGCATAGGCTTTGCCGTTGCCCCGGGTGCTGCCTTCCAGCATGAGCTTGCCCGAGGTGGTGGCGGCCGGCTGTTCCTTGAGATAGATGTCGATGGTGCCGAACCGTTCGCCGCCGCCGATGGACACCGATGTGCTCAGGTATATCTCTATGGTGCTGATCTCGTCGGCCTTGAGGGCTTCAAGCACCATCTCGTCGTCCATCACCAGCACGACATTGTCGATGCGTATCTCGTAGTCGTCGCTCAGGCGCTTGCCATTGGCCGACATCAGTTCGGGGCACATCAGGAGCACGTCCATCAGCGCCATCTCCTTGTCGGGTTTGAGCGCGTTGACATGGATGATGTAGCGGTCCCCGATGTGTTCGATGATGTCTGTCTCGTCCTGCGCAAGTGTGTTGATGGCGAACAGCATCGTGCAGAGCGCCCATATTGCTAGTCTTTTCATCACACAATCAATTTTTTCGGGCGCAAAGGTACAGATTCTTTTTCAAATGGCCAAACAGCAGCCTTCGTGAACAGATAATATTAAGTTGTTTTATTTCACCACGGCTGCCCTCACTCGGTCCCTCCTGCGTGCCTGCCTGGGCTACGATGGTGCCGCCGCCCTCTTCATTCAAGCCGCCTTCTCAGACTCATTGTAAGCGTTATGCCGTTTGAAGCGCAGGAAGCACAGGCCTAAGACGATGGCTAGGGCGAGTCCGGCGATGAGGCTGGGTGTATGTGGCAGGCTGAAGCCTTCGGGTGCGGCGAGGATGTAACTGGTTACGACGACGGTCATAAACAGCGCAGGCAGGAAGGCAATCCATGAGTTGCGCCTGTGCTGGTGGAGCCATACGGCAGCCGTCCACAGGAAGCATGTTGCCAGTGTTTGGTTTGTCCATGCGAAGTAGCGCCACAGAATGTCGAAATCCACGAAGACGAGAGCTCCGGAGATGGCGAAGATGGGCAAAGCCAGCAGGAGGCGGTTGACAATCTTCTTCTGGTTGAGGTGCATGAAGTCGGCCACGATGAGTCGGGCACTGCGGTAGGCCGTGTCGCCAGAGGTGATAGGCGCTGCCACCACGCCGAGCACGGCGAGGATGGCGCCGACGCGCCCCATCCACGTTTTGCAGATCATGTTCACGAGGAGCGATGGGTTCGTGCCATTGCCGCCGGCGTTGAGGATGGCGGAAAGGGCGTGGAAGGGCTCTTTGCCGACGTAGTGCCCGGGCGGCACGGATTCAGCAGCAGCGAACTTGATGGCAGCCGCAGCCCAAATCATGGCCACGATGCCCTCGGTGATCATGGCTCCGTAGAACACGAGCCGCCCGCGCCGCTCGTTCTCTATGCACCGCGACATGAGGGGCGACTGCGTAGCGTGGAAGCCGCTGATGGCTCCGCAGGCGATGGTGATGCAGAGGAAGGGGAAGATGGGAAGCCCCTTGGGGTGGTGGCTGATGAAAGGCGCATTGGTGATTTCGGGCATCCAGCCTCTCTGGGTGAACAGCCCGATTCCCACGCCAACGGCCATGATCAAGAGCGCTGCGCCGAAGATGGGGTAGAGGCGACCGATGAGTGTGTCGATGGGCAAGAGCGTTGCCAGCACACAGTAGATGAAGACGGCGATGATGAAGATGGTCTTCCAGCTGCTGAGGGCGATGCCGAAGGAGCCGTTGGTCATGGCAGCCAGCAAGCCGGCAGAGGTGGTCACAAACACGGTGCCCACCAGCACCAGCAGAACGATGCTGAGCACGCGCATGGCCTGACGGGCGGTGTTGCCGAGTGAGTCGCCTACCATCTCAGGCAGCGAGGCACCGTCGTGGCGCAGGGATATCATTCCGCAGAGGTAGTCGTGGACGGCACCCATGAAGATGCAGCCGAAGACAATCCACAGGTAGGCGGAAGGACCGAAGAGGATGCCCATGATGGCTCCGAAGATGGGACCTGTGCCTGCGATGTTGAGGAATTGGATGAGATAAACGCGCCAGGTGGGCATGGGGATATAATCAACACCGTCATTCAGGCGATAGGACGGTGTCTGGCGTGAGGGCTCAACGCCGAAGGTGCGCTCCACAAAGGCGCCGTAGAGGAGGTAGCCCAGAATGAGGGCGATGATGGCAACGATGAAGGTTATCATAATAAAAAAGACTCTCCCCCCGCCCTTGCAATAAAGGGGGGAAGACTCTCCCCCCGCCCTCCCTGTTAAGGAGGGAGCAAAATGCTTAGTGCTCGAGAGGTGATAGAGTCATTGAAAATTAAAATGAAAAGTAATGTAATCTATTCTAATCTAATCTGTTCTTGAAAGGTAATTGCTCCCTCCCTGATAGGGAGGGCGGGGGGAGAGTCTTCTCCTTGCTATTGTGATGGCTGGGGGGAGAGTCTGCCCCTTATTATTGCGAGGGCGGGGGGAGAGTCTTCTCCCTTGCTCTGGATAAGCCATGCGTCCAGGATGGTCATGGCAGCCATCGCCTCTACGATGGGCACTGCGCGTGGCAGCACACACGGGTCGTGGCGTCCACGCGGATTGATGGTGACGGGGTTGCCGTGTATGTCGATGGTTTGCTGGGGGCGGAGTAGGGTGGCCACGGGTTTGAAGGCAACGCGGAAGGGTATAGGCTGACCGTTGCTGATGCCGCCCTGTATGCCGCCGGAGTGGTTGGTGCTGAAGCTGGCCCCACGCTTGTCAGAGGTCATAGAGAGGGGCCTGTCATTCTGTTCGCTCCCCCGCTGTGTCACGCCGTCGAAGCCGTCGCCGTAGTCGAAACCTTTGACGGCATTGATGCTGAGCATGGCAGCTCCGAGCTGAGCGTGGAGTTTGCCGAACACAGGCTCGCCGAGACCCACGGGGCATCCGGTGATGACGCCGGCAATGATGCCGCCGATGGTGTCGCCTTCGCCCTTCACCTGCAGAATGAGGTCCTCCATCTGCCGTGTGACAGCGGGGTCGGGGCAGCGAACGTCGTTGCTCTCGATGAGGCTGAGGTCGAGCTTTGTGTAGTCGCGCTCGCAGGCAATGTCGCCCACCTGCTGGGTCCACGCTTTCACGTCGATGCCGAGCTGGCGGAGACAGAGTTTGGCAATGGCACCGCCTACGACACGGCTGATGGTCTCGCGTGCGGAGCTGCGCCCGCCGCCTCGATGGTCGCGGATGCCGTACTTAAAGTAATAGGTGTAATCGGCGTGCGACGGGCGGAAGATGTCGCGCAGGTCGTCGTAGTCGCCGGAGTGCTGGTTCTCGTTGCGGACGATGAAGCCGATGGGCGTGCCGGTGGTTTTCCCCTCGAAGACTCCAGAGAGAATTTCTACGCGGTCGCCCTCCTTGCGGGCAGTCGTCAGGCGGCTCTGCCCTGGGCGGCGGCGGTCGAGTTCCGCTTGGATGAAGGCGGTGTCGAGGTCTATGCCAGGCGGGCAGCCGTCAACGACGCCTCCGATGGCTGGTCCATGGCTCTCGCCGAATGTAGTAAGCCGGAAAAGATTCCCAAATGTATTCACGTGTGTTTTCGTGTTAAAGATTCAACTCGTCAACTTGTCAACTCGTCAACTCGTCTGTCAACATCCTCCTCCGCAGCTGCCGCAGCCGCCTTCGCCGCAGCCACCTTCGCCGCAGCTGCCGCAACCGCCTCCGCAGCCGCTGCATTCGCCGCTGAGAATCTTGGCAGTGTGCTCAATTTCCTGAAGAGTGGCCTCGCGGTTTTCAAACACGGTGCCCGTGAACTGCAGCACTTTGCCAGCGAGAGGACTGTTCAAATCAACAGTCACTTCGCTATCGTTGATGCTGACGATGGTCCCCATGAAATGATTGCCCTCGCTGTCCATCAGGGGCACCTCGGCGCCTGGGAAGATGTGCTCGTCGTCGAACTTTCCGTTGATCTCGAACAGCTTGCGCGGCACTGCCCGCACCAGGTCCTCGTCGCGCTCGCCGAAGGCTTCGGCGGGTTGGAGGGTGAAATCAAACTGTTCGCCGGCGGAGAGCTTGCACAGGTGCTGCTCGAAACCGTCAACCATGAGCCCCATGCCCGCGACGAAGCCTACGGGCTGTGCAGGGTCTGTCTCGTAGAGCAGCTTATGGCTTGCTGCCGTGGAGGTTAGCATACGATATGCTACTTTGATGTATCTGTTTTGTTCCATAATCTTTTACAAAGTAAAAGGGGGTAATCTCATTTTGCGTACAAAGGTACGTCTTTTTTTGCAAAGGTTTGTCTTTTTTCCCCCCCAGATTGTATTAAAATGTTGAGAAATTTGTTTATGCGGCTACTTTAGCGTACTTTTGCCACGAATTTTTAAGTGATAAATCAACGCTAAACGCAAAACATTCATCGAAATATGAAACATCCTCTCCGCAGTGCCGTCTGCACCGAAGGACGCCGAATGGCGGGAGCCCGCGCCCTGTGGGTGGCCAACGGCATGAAACGCGAGCAGTTCGGCAAACCCATCATTGCCATTGTCAACAGCTTCACCCAGTTCGTTCCCGGCCACACCCATCTGCACGAAATCGGGCAGATTGTGAAAGCAGAGATAGAGGCGCTGGGGTGCTATGCCGCAGAGTTCAACACCATCGCCGTTGATGACGGCATCGCCATGGGTCACGACGGGATGCTCTACTCGCTGCCTTCGCGCGACATCATTGCCGACTCGGTGGAGTATATGGTCAACGCACACAAGGCCGATGCGATGGTGTGCATTTCCAACTGCGACAAGGTCACACCTGGTATGCTGATGGCTGCCATGCGCCTGAACATCCCCGCCGTCTTTGTCAGTGGCGGCCCGATGGAGGCCGGACGTGTGAACGGTGAGAATGCCGACCTCATCACAGCGATGATTAAAGGCGGCGACCCCACCGTCAGCGACGAAGAGCTGGAAGCGGTGGAGCACAGTGCCTGCCCCGGTTGCGGCGCCTGCTCAGGCATGTTCACGGCCAACTCCATGAACTCGCTCACCGAGGCTCTCGGCTTCTCGCTGCCCGGCAACGGCAGCATCCTGGCCACGCACGTGAACCGTGTGCAGCTCTTCCGCCAGGCTGCCAGGCTGATTGTCAAGAACGCCTTCGCCTACTACGCCGACGGCGACGCCTCCGTTCTGCCCCGCTCGATAGCCACCCGTGCGGCATTCCTGAATGCGATGACCTTGGACATCGCCATGGGAGCCTCCACCAATACGGTGCTGCATCTGTTGGCAGTGGCACAAGAGGGCGATGTCGATTTCAAAATGAGCGACATCGATGCGCTTTCGCGCAAGGTCCCCTTCCTGTGCAAGCTGGCCCCCAACTGGCAGAAGTACAGCATCCAGGAGGAGAACCGCGCCGGCGGCATCCTGGGCATCCTCGGCGAGCTGGCCAAGGGCAACCTCTTGGACCTCAGCTGCAAGCGCGTGAACGGTGCCACCCTCGGCGAGGATATCAAGCGCTATGCGATCATTGACAATGAACAGTTAAAGGTGAAAAACGGCGACGCCATGTCGCCGTGGGACATATACAGCAGCGCCCCCGCGGGCAAGTTCTCCACGCAGATGGGCTCGCAGGACTGCCACTACGAGACCCTCGACACCGACCGCGCCAACGGCTGCATCCGCGATATCGAGCACGCCTACACCAAGGACGGCGGCATGGCTGTGCTCTTTGGTAATATCGCCCAGGACGGCTGCGTGGTGAAGACCGCCGGCGTGGCTCCGGAACTTTGGCACTTCGAGGGTCCGGCAGTGGTCTTCGACAGCCAGGAAGACGCCTGCGAGGGCATCCTCGGCGGCAAGGTGAAGAAGGGCGACTGCGTCGTCATCACCCACGAAGGTCCCAAGGGCGGCCCGGGAATGCAGGAGATGCTCTATCCCACCAGTTATATCAAGAGTATGCACCTTGGCAAGGAGTGCGCGCTCATCACCGACGGGCGCTTCTCGGGCGGCACCAGCGGCCTCAGCATCGGGCATATCTCTCCGGAGGCCGCCAGCGGAGGCAACATCGGCAAAATCGTGGATGGTGACATCATCGTCATCGACATACCCAGCCGCAGCATCAATGTGCGCCTCAGCGACGAGGAACTGGCGGCACGCCCGCAGCGTCCGCTCCAGCGCCAGCGCACGGTCAGCAAGGCTCTCCGCGCCTATGCCCAGAGCGTAGCCAGCGCCGACAAGGGCGGCGTGCGCATCATTCATTGAATGCCATCGAGACCCGTGCAGCTATTTAATTAAAAACAACCCTTAACCCCAACACAAAAACAACAATGAAAAAGAATCTTCTATGGATGTTTGCCGCCATCCTCGCCTGCGGCATCATGACCACAAGTTGTGAGAAAACTGAAACAGAAATCAAGCCCATCGACGGCAGTGGCGGACAGGGCGAAGAAACGCCAGTGAAACCTGTCTCCATCAAAGTGACGTACGAAGCTAAGGCCACCCAAACCACGCTGGACAACTACGCCCTTGTAGGCACAAGCACGCTCGTGCGCTATGTCGATGCCGACGGGAAAGTCAAAAAGGAGACGTTCACAGGCAATTTCAATAAGACTGTGACCATCCCCATCACCTCTAAGGGCGTTGATGCAGCATTCCAGGTGCTGATCGTTCCCAAGACCCGCGAAGAGCTGGCTGCCCTCGGCGATAATGTCAATGTCACGACCACCATGAATTTCTCCTATTTAGTCAACTACGACAACAATACTCAGTCCGAAGTGTTCCTGTTCACCACCGAGAAGCCGATGGGCGGATGCTCTCCCTATAATACCATCTATACTGGAGCTACAGATGAAAAAAACACCTATGACAAATACGTAGAGCGTTTCGGTGGCTTCATACCCGCCATGGCGCGAGTGGGCTATAAAATACTCGGCGATGGTACTTACTCGTTTTCCAATAGTTCTGCCGCTTTCTGGCATGAGAACAAATGGGCTCCCAAATAAATGACTCGAGGAACTCGTTGACGTAGAGCACGTTGGTTTGACGGCGATTGCTAAGCATTGCACGCTGATCATCGCGTGAACCTGTAATCATTTCGGCGGTGCCGCCGAGGCAGTGTTGACTGCTTCGGGCGCCGCCGCTTCGTGAGGGAAAGCCCTGCGGGCCCGCAGAGTCATGAGATGCCTACATGAAAACTGCGCCGTTGAGCAGTTTCGGCACAATTGTGGGCATATAATATAAGTGGCAGAATAGGGAAAACGGATAGTGGAGAATGAAAAATCATGAAATCTTTTTGCACAATGGGCCATTCTCGTTATCTTTGCAATCGTAATCACACAATCATGGCAGTATCTGTGCAAATTGAACTTGCCAAGTCAACATAGTCATCCGATTTACCGCATATTATCAAAGTAATTTAAATCATTAATCTTATGAAAAAACTATTGTTGTTAGTGCCTTCATTATTGCTGGCAGTTAGCATGAATGCACAATTTTATGTCGGCGGAACCATTAGTTTCAAATCCGTTGATGTTCCTACCGGCTCAGTTATTCCCTTATCAGATAAGACGTCAACGACGTCATTTACGATTGAACCTGAAATCGGCTATGCTTTCAACGAAAAATGGGCTGCAGGTATTACATTTACCTATTCATCTTCCGATTTGTATCAGAAAACAAATGGCAATGTAGGAGGCTTTCTCGATGATACTTCATCAGCAAAACTGGACAAATCCTTCAGCGTCCTCGGCGTTTCGCCCTATGCCCGTTTTACATGCCTGAGGACAAAAATGGTAGACCTCTTTCTTGATGGAGGCTTGGCTTATATGAAAGCTGATAATGGCTCTTATGTAGTGGATGCTTTTGCTATAGGGATTCAACCTGGCGTTTCTTTGAACTTCAATGAACATTTTTCTTTCGTGGCTAAATTAGGCTCCGTCGGATACACCGTAGCTAAATCCAATATCAAGGACACAAAAGCTCTTCACGAATTCACATTTGACATATCGTCGTTTAAGAACATCCAGTTTGGTATGTATTACCATTTTTAAGCGGCTGTCTGCTTCGGGCGTCTCAGTTTCGTTAGTAAAGCCCGCTCCCCCCTTGAAGGGGAGGAGAGCCGCAGAGTTGGAGCCCCCAAGCCCCCTAAAGGGGAGTGTTGGGAGAGGGGTTAAGAGTTCTTCGCAGAGCGCGCTCGGCCCATAGGGACGCTTGACACTTCAAGAGGCTCGCAAGCGCCGAGCGGAGAGTTAAGAGTTCTTCAATTTTGAAGCGTCGCGAGCGCCGAGCGGAGAGTCAGAACTCTCGGAAGTATTCTTATTTATCAAGAATTAGAGAATTTTTCACAATATGCAATGCTCTTTCTTATGAATTGGTGAGAATGAATAGAAAGTCTTTTGCTTGCAAAAGCTAGTAAATTCTCTAATTCTCAAATTCTTGATACAATTAAATTACTCTGATGCGAAATCTCTCTCTCTCGAAAGCCGCGAAGCCTTTCGCTTAATTTGTGTAATTCGATTAAAATTGAACGATTTCTACATGACATGCAATTCGTGTAATTCGTGTTCGCCTAATTCGCTGCAATGATAATCCGTTTAGCAGTATGGTGTGATTTGTCGGCGAATTGTGCGAATATAATTCTTCGTCGATTTGGAATCCAGAGGACAGGAATCTGTTCACTCCTTGTAATCTCTGGTTGAGATTTATACATGTTTTTGTGATTCTTTATCCACTTTTTCCCTCCGATGCAAGCTGATTCCGTATTTTTTGCCTACTTTTGCACCCACAAACCCACCTACAGCACCTCAAAGAGGTGAACACAAGAAAACATGGAACAGAAGATTACAGGCAGCGAGGCACTGATGCTGGCGCTGAAAGCCCAGGGCGTGAAGACCATCTTCGGCTATCCCGGCGGCAGCATCATGCCCGTCTATGATGCCCTCTATGATTATGCGCGGGGCGAGAAGAAAGCTTTCGACCATATCCTCGTGCGCCACGAACAGGGCGCCACACACGCCGCCGAGGGCTTTGCCCGCGTCAGCGGAGAGGTGGGCGTGGCCATCGTCACCAGCGGACCCGGCGCCACCAACACCCTCACGGGCGTGGCCGACGCGATGATCGACTCCACACCTATCGTGGTCATTGCCGGACAGGTGCCCATCACCGCTCTCGGCACCGACGCCTTTCAGGAGGTCGATCTCGTGGGCTTGGCACAGCCCATCTCCAAGTGGAGCTATCAGATTCGCCATGCCGAGGACATCGCCTGGGCAGTGAGCCGTGCGTTCTACATCGCACGCAGCGGAAGGCCGGGGCCCGTGGTGCTGGACTTCGCCAAGAACGCACAGACGGAGTTGGTGGATTTCAAGATGGAAAAGGTGGACTTCGTGCGTTCTTATGTGCCTTACCCCAAGCTCAAGATGAACCACGTGCAGGAGGCGGCAGACCTGATCAATCAGGCCAAGAAACCCCTCGCCCTCGTGGGGCAGGGCGTGGAGCTCGGCAATGCGCAGGATGAGCTCATCGCTTTCCTGGAGAAGGCCGACATTCCCGCAGGCCGCACGATGCTGGGCCTGTGCGCGCTGCCCAGCGACCACCCGCTGAACGTGGGTATGCTCGGGATGCACGGCAACTACGCCGTGAACCTGAAGGAGCAGGAGTGCGACGTGCTCATCGCCATCGGTATGCGCTTCAGCGACCGCGTCACAGGCAGCCTGAAGACCTATGCCAAGCAGGCCAAGGTCATACATCTGGACATAGACAAGAGCGAGATGAACAAGAACGTGAAGGTCACGGTGCCCGTCGTGGGCGACTGCAAGGAGTCGCTGCCCGCACTCACGGCCCTCATCAACAAGGCCGACCACAGTGAGTGGCGCGCATCCTTCAAACCGCTCGACGAGAAGGAGCGCGCGAAGGTCATCGAGCCGGCGATCCATCCCGCCGAGGGCCCGCTGCTGATGGGCGAGGTGGTGAACGAGGTGGCTGAGCAGACCCAGGGCGATGCGGTGCTGGTGACGGACGTGGGGCAGAACCAGCTCTTTGCCACCCGCTATTTCAAATACCCCAAGCGCCGCAGCCTCTGCACCAGCGGAGGACTCGGCACCATGGGCTATGGGATGCCTGCCGCCATCGGGGCCACCTTCGGCGCTCCCGGAAGAACGGTGTGCTGCTTCATGGGCGACGGCGGCTTCCAGATGTGCATCGAGGAACTCGGCACCATCATGGAGCAGCAGGCTCCCGTGAAGATGATTCTCCTGAACAACAACTACCTGGGCAATGTGCGCCAGTGGCAGGACATGTTCTGGAATCGTCGCAAGTCCTTCACGCGCATGATGAACCCTTGCTACGAGCTGATTGCCAAGGGCTATGCAATACCCTACGACGTGGTCACAGAGCGCATCGACCTGCAGGGTGCCGTGGCGCGGATGCTTGCCACACCGGGACCCTACATCCTCGAATGTGCCATCAAGGAGGACGACGACGTGCTGCCCATGACGCCGCCGGGCAAGAGCGTGGAAGAAATGCAGCTGGGGTGATAAAAGCCCCAAAAGACTCTCCCCCCGCCCAAGACTCTCCCCCCGCCCTCCCTATCAGGGAGGGGGCGGTCACCTTTCAAGAACAGTCCGCTCCCGAAGCCAAGAGTTTTATAGGGGAATGAAGAAGCCCCCAAGCCCCCTAAAGGGGAGTGTGGGGAGGGGAATGAAGAATGAAGAATGAAGAATGAAAAATGGGGAGTGTAGGGCACCTTACAACCTCATAACCTCATAACCTTATAACCTTATATATAATTATGCAAAAAAAATCCGATAGTCAGATACATTCAGCTCCCTCCCTAACAGGGAGGGCGGGGGGAGAGTCTTCCGAGTCTCTCTACACCATCCTCGTCTTCTCCGAGAACATAGCCGGTATCCTGAACCAGGTCACGGCGGTGTTCACTCGCCGGCAGGTGAATATCGAGAGCCTGAATGTGTGCGCCTCCTCAACCCCCGGAGTGCACAAATACACCATCACGTGCTACTGCACCGAGGAGATGGCGAAAGTCCTGAAAGCGCAGATCGAGAAGCGCATCGATGTGCTGCAGGCGCGCTACTATACCGACGACGAGATATTCCTGCAGGAGACCTCGCTGATGAAGATCTCCACGCCCGCCGTGATGGAGAACGCCGAGGTGTGCCGCATCGTGCGTCACCACGGAGCACGCATCGTGGAGGTGAACCCCACCTACACGGCTGTGGAGAAGACGGGCACCACGGAGGAAATCCTCTCGCTCTTCAATGCCCTCAACAGCCTCAGAGTGGTGCGTCAGTTCGCCCGCTCGGGCCGCATCTGCATCACCCGCGGGACACGCGAGGAACTGGACGAGTATCTGGAAGAAAGGGAGAAGGAGAAGACGAAGGGAGGGGAGTAATTTCTTTTAAGAACATAGAAAGAATATACTTTAAAGTTTCATGAATCATACCAATTCTCAAATACATTCTACTCCCCTCCCTGATAGGGAGGGGCAGGGGGGAGAGTCTTCGAGAGTCTCCACCTATTCTTTCACCGTGGAGCCCTTCCACGTGGATTTCACCGGTCACCTGTTTCTCGGCGTTTTAGGCAACCACCTGCTGAACGCTGCAGGGCATCATTCGCACGACCGAGGATGGGGCATCGACCACTTGAACCAGCAGCATTTCTCTTGGGTGTTGTCGCGACTGAGCATAGAGCTCACCGAGACGCCCGCACAGTATGAGCATGTCGAGGTGGAGACGTGGGTGGAGAGCGTCATGAAACTGTTCACCGAGCGTAACTTCCTCATTCGCAATGCCGACGACGGGCGCATCTACGGCTATGCACGCAGCATCTGGGCGATGATTGACATGGAGACGCGCCAACCCTCGAACCTCTTGGAACTCAAGGACGGAGACATCCTCAATTACGTGATCCCTGCCGAGGAGAAGCCTTGTCCGATAGAGAAATTCCCCAGGCTGCCAAGGCTCTCTCCCCAGCCCCTCGCTGTGAGGGAGGGGAGTTGTCAACTTCAAGACAAGAGATCCAACTCGGCTGCCTACTCTGTAGATTCTGCTCCCTCCCTGATGGGGAGGGCGGGGGGAGAGTCCGTCCTTATGACCCACTACTCCGACGTCGATATCAACGGACATATCAACAGCATCAAATACATCGAGCATATCCTCGACCTATTCCCGCGCGAGCAGTTCGCGCAGCAGCGCATCCGCCGCTTCGACATAGCCTACAAGGCTGAGAGCTATTGGGGAGACGCTTTGCACTTCTTTGTCGAAGAGGGAACTCATGGTGGTGCTCTGGCTGCCACGACAGATATCGAAATACGCAAGCACGTGGGCGCAGCAGAAAAGCCTGCCGGCGAAACCGTCGTGCAGGCTAAGGTAAGCTGGGAGAAGCCGGAGGCTTAAGCAGCCGCGATGACCTCGATTTCCACGAGGGCGTTTTTGGGCAGCGTCTTCACGGCCACGGCAGAGCGGGCAGGGAAGGGAGCCTCGAAGAACTCGGCATAGACAGCGTTCATGGCGGCAAAGTCGCCCATGTCGGCAAGGAACACGGTCGTCTTGATCACATTCTTCATGCTGAGGCCGGCTGCCTCAAGGATTGCTTGAATGTTCGTCAGCGACTGGCGCGTCTGCGCCTCGATGCCCCCTTCGGGGAAGGTGCCTGTCGCAGGGTCGAGGGGCAACTGACCGGAGGTGTACACGAAGCCGCCCACACGAACAGCTTGACTGTAAGGTCCAATAGCTCCTGGAGCTTTGGGCGTGGCAATGGGTGATTGCATAGATTCTCCTTTTTTATTGAATAGAGTAATGAGCTTTAGCCTTTCGTGTAGCGGATGGCAAGCATGGTCAGGTCGTCGCTTTGTTGGGCGGAGCCCACGAAGGCGTGCACTTCAGAGAGGATGCGCTGAAGCATTTCATCGGGCTGGAGTCCTTGGCACTGCTCCACCACTTCGGTGACGCGCTGCTGGTTGAACTGCTTGTGGCTTGTGTCCTTGGCCTCGGTGAGCCCGTCGGTGTAGAGGAACAGAAGGGTTTCCGCGGGCAGGACTGTTGTCTCTGAGGTGTAGGTGAAGTCTTCGAAAGCCCCCACGGGGATGTGCGCTTTCACAGGGAGCTCGCTGCCGTTCACATAGGGACGGTCGTGGCCGGCGTTGCAGTAGGTGAAGCGCCCTGTCGGCAGGTCGATGACACCGATGAAGAGCGTCACGAACATATTTGACTCGTTGTTCTGGCAGGAGGCCGCGTTGATGGCAGCGGTCATGCGTGCCGGGTCGCTCTCGTGGGCGGCTGTGGCGCGGAAGAGCGTGATGGTCTTTGCCATCAGCATGGCCGATGGAATGCCCTTACCCGAGACATCGCCTATGCAGAAGATGAGTTTCTCATCGTGGAGGAAATAGTCGAAAAGGTCGCCGCCTACCGCTTTGGCGGGCATCAGGGAACCGCTCAGGACGGCTGTGCCGCCAGCCGTGAATGAGGCCGTGGCGGAGGGAAGCATCTGGCGTTGCAGGTCGTGGGCAACGCGCAACTCGTTGTCGATGTGCTTCTTCTCGGCTTTGACGCGGTTGAGCTGCTGCATGTTGCGGACGGCGCGCAGAACAATCAGCGCGATGAGTCCCCAGCCCAGAAGCATCAGCAGGAAGAAATGAATGCTCATGGTCTTGAGGCGCCCGAAGGCCTCGTTGTCGTAGCAGACGAAGACGATTTTCCACCATGGAGCATTCTTCATATTCATGTAATAGATGTATCCCTCCTGCTTCGTCTCTGTGTCTGAGAAATCGATGGCTGAGATGCGCTGATCGTCGGTGGCGCGGTGCTCCGTCGTGCTGTCGTTGATGAGGTCCATGACCTGGCGGACGCGCTGGGGGCTGGCATGGCTCGCCTCAGGACCGGCAATCAGATTGCCCGTCTGTGTCATGAAGAGGTCGAACGAAGATGGAAACGGGAAATAAGCGTTGAGCGTGTCACCCAACCATTTCAGTGACACATCGAGGCCGCAAATGGCGATAATCTCCCCGCGGCTGTCAAAGATGGGCTGGGTGTAGGTGGTCAGCGAGGTGGGGCCTTCGGGGGTCGTGTATTCGTAGGGGTCGCTCCATACGGCTTCTTTGTGCTGCATAACCCATTTGTAGGCGGGATGGAGCGTGTAGTCGTGACCCGGGGAGGAGCAGAGGTCTTCAAACACGATGCTGTCGCCTTGCCAATAGGCATAGGGCTCGTAGAGGGGACCGCGGTCGGGGTAGAAACCCGGAGTGAAGACCAGACATGCGCCGACGATGTTGGGATTGGCGCACAGCAGCCGGACGGTTGCCTGCATGACGGAATCCGGGTTGTGGATGGTGCGTTGGATGTCCCACAGATGTTCGTCGAGTGTGGCTTCTGCGCTGCGGAGCGTTTGGCGTAAGAGGCTGCCTTTGGCAGACAGCTCCGAGAGGACATGCTTCTCGAGCTCGTCGTCCATCAGGCTGTGCATGTACGTGTACTGAACGGCTGAGAGAACCTCCAGCAGCAGGGCTGCCAGGATGATGATCCCTAAGCGGGTGTATAGGCTGCGTCTCTTTTCTTTCATGGAATCCTCACCATTTGAGCGTGAAGAGATGCGGGTCTATGACCAGGGTCAACCATCCCCACAGCAGCTGCCCTTTGTCAGAACTGCGCTTGAGACGCTTCATGGTGTCGGAGCCTTTCATGAAGGAGAGGCCGCTCGAGAGGGCGATGTCCTTGGAGAATTGGTAGGAAAGACCTAACTCCAACTCGTGCCCAAGAGTCATGTCCAGCCCCTTGAGCTTGGTAGCCGTGGCCATATAGTGGTAGGTCAGTTCTGCATGGAAGCCTTTGAAGGGGTTGCTGCTGATGCCGAAGTAGGTGTTCTGCAGACCCGGCGTGAAGGTGTTCATGTAGGCGCTGACGTAGAAGAAGTCCATAGCCCCGTAGAATTTCACGTGGGAGCCGTACACGGGACTGAAGCCTTGGATGATCTTGTGCTGGATCATGCCTATATGGCGGGGAGAGTCGGGAACGGGAAAGTACTCATCGCCGCTCAAATAGTCAAAGCCGGCTGTGAAACCGAGGTACTTCGACGCATTCACCTGGGCTTTGAAAGCAGCCATCCAGCCATCGATAATCAGACCGTGCTCGTTCTTGCTGAACTGATGATAATAGGAGCCCTCAAAGGACCCGAATTTGGGAGCGTAGCGCAAGTAGCCGCCAAGCATCTGTTGCCATTCGATATGATCGTCTTTGTCTTGCACGCCTGCTTGCATACCGATGTTCATGAACAGGATGGAAGCGCCGAGCGGAAAGCGTGGTACGTCGTAGTGGTACCACAACAGCTGCATCGCTTTGTACTGCTGCGCGCCATCGGCATAATAGGAACTTCCGCCTTCCATGACGTCGGATTTCTGGTTGTAGGCGAACACCGCGTGGGCTTTGTGACCATAACCCTCGAATCCAAGGCGAAGGACATCGTGAGAATTGGCGAGCGTGGCCCAGTCGTTAGGGCCTATGATGCGTTCGTCATCGTAGGACAGCACCTGACGACCTACCTGCGCGAACAGACCACAAGGAGCTTTCAGCTTGGCCCATGCCTCGTAGAGCTTCATGTCCATGTTCCTTTCCATGCCCCAGACGGCTGTGTTCTGGGTGACAAACTTCAGTTCAAGGTTCTTGCGCTCGTAGCCCAGCTTCAGGCGTGTGCGACCGAGGGCAAAATGCCGTTCTTCGCTGTCAGATCCTTTCGCAGAGAGGGCACCTTGGCGCAATTCTGCTTGGCTGAGGAACTCCAGATTCAAGTCCAAACGATTCTTGGAGGCTACCGTATCGGAGGCCCCACGCAGGTCTAAGACTGCCTGAGCGCTTGCTCTTGCCATCGATAACGTAAGCAAGATGACGAGGAGAACAGTTCTTTTCATAGGTGAATTCAGAGAGAAAATCTCATTCCAACGCTGCAAATCTACAAAACTTTTTTGATTCGCAAGGAATCAGAGAAAAAGAATTTACTGCTCAGGCATGAAAATAGCGTAGGTCGAGGGTTCCGCCTACCCATTCAACAAAAGGTTCCTCTCTCGTGAGGGGGTGAAAGCCTGCTACTTGCCCGTCGTCATCAAAATCAACGACCATCAGAGAACGCTCTCTGCCGTCGGGAAGGATGAGGGTGTGGTAGGCTCGGTGCTTCATCGCCTGTTTTTCTTGTTGCGCTTGCGCACCTGATAGGGCTTCTCCTTCACAATCTCTATCTTGCGGTCAACGGGCTGCTGCTCGCGGAACTCCGTGGGCGACAGACGGTGGTCGCTGGGCATCGGCTTGTGTATGGCGCTGTCCTGAGGAACTGGAGCTGCGGCGGGCGTGCCTGCTGTGCTGTCGTTGCTTAGACTGTCGGCAACGAGCCCCTTGCCAGCCTTTTCGTTGCGCCAGGCCTCCGACTTGTGGAAGCGGATGAGCGAAGGATTACTGATGATTATCAGCTTCGAGAGCTGAGGATCATTCTCTACAGGCATATAGAAATAGCCGCTGATGCTGCGCGGTGTCCAACCCTCTTTGTCGTTGATGCGGATTTCCGACACGGAGCGCGAGGTGCCCGTCTGTGTGCGGGCACGGATGGAGTCGTTGGTATAGGTGACGACAATGGTGGCAAAGAAATAGTAGGAATCCGCCTTCGCATAAAGCGCTGGGCTGAAACGCCATAAAATGTCGTCGCCTGGCAACCAGGTGCTGTCGCAGGGCTGCTGCCATGTCTGGAGATTCTCCTGCAGACGGTTGCGCAGGGCGAAGATGAGCTTGCCGGCCCATACATTGGCGGTGTCGCCTTCTGCCGAGAGGCGGGCATAAGTGTCGGGCGAAGCGGTGGCGGCGCCAAGAGCCTCGGCTTCACGCTCCATGCGGATGGCCAGGTGCCTATAGACGCGGTTCAGACGTTCGAGGTCGCTGCAGTAGAACACCATGGTCGTGTCGAACTGTGCCTGGGTGATGCCGTGTTTGCGGAAGACTGCCTGATGGAGCTCATAGCGGCGGGCTTCCATGTTCTGATAGCCGCCCACTGAGGGTTGTGTTTCCACGATACCCTGAGCGATATGAAAGTCGTATAAGACTGACTCCAGCTCTGACTCTGTCAGCACGTCGGGCGGTAGGGCTGGCTTGCAAGAGACAATGAGTAGCAGGAATAGAAGAATCACTCCCCGGCTTCTCGGCGTGAGGCGAGGGAATGAAATGCGCTTGAGGATATGGAGTAAATCTTTCAACTTTTATCTTTCCCACTTTCCCATTCCACGGTCAGTGTCTTGCGGAAGAATAGTAAAAGGACGATGACGGAGCAGGAGATGCATGCATCGGCCACATTAAATATATAGGAGAAGAAGAGGTAGTGCTTGCCACCTATCAACGGCATCCACGACGGCCAGTTCCACTCAAAAAGCGGGAAGGAGAGCATATCAACAACCCGCCCATAGAACAACGAACTGTAGCCTTCGCCGAAGGGCACGAACTGTGCCACTTGAGGCTCCGCAGGATCATTGAAGATGAGACCGTAGAACAGGCAGTCGATAATATTTCCGGCAGCTCCGGTCATGATGAAAGCCAGACAGATAAGGAAGCCCCAAGAGACTCCGCGGCGAATGAGGCGACTGATGTAATAGCCCACACCGATGGTGGCCAGAATGCGGAAGCCCGTGAGGAAAATCTTGTCGAAGAACTCCATCCCGAAGGCCATCCCGTTGTTCTCGATGAACGTGATGTAAAACCAATCGGTGACGCGGATGCTCTCATGCAACGCCATATGAGTCTTTACCCACACCTTGACCGCTTGGTCGATGCAGATAAAGCCCACGAAGATGAGCGCCACGGTGAGCGCCTGCCGGCGTTTAGTGAGGGCGCTTACGGTCATTCTTTACCTCTATGCTGAGTGTGGCGTGCGGCACAGCGCGCAGGCGCTCTTTGGGAATGAGCTTGCCGGTCTCACGGCAGATGCCGTAGGTCTTGTTGTCGATGCGGACGAGCGCGGCCTTCAAGCCTGTGATGAACTTCTGCTGGCGCTGCGCCATTGCCATGAGCTGCTCTTTGGTCTGTGTCTCGCTGCCTTCCTCCAGTGCGTGGTAGGTCGGAGCGGTGTCGTCAGCTTCGTTGCTGTCGCGGTTCATGATGCGGTCCATCGTTTTCTCGTAATCTGCTTCAGCGATGGCCAGTTTCTCGTTGATCAGGGCGCGGAACTCCTCCAGTTCCTCGTCGGTGTAACGCGTTTTTTCTGCCATAATGGTTATAGGTGTTATAGTTAGTTTTTTTGGATTCGGATATTGACCTTGAACTCATCGAAGTCCAGGGAAACGGGATTCTCAATGCTATCCACAACCGTCAGCTCGTCGGCCAACACTTGTCCGCAGATGTAGCTGCCAAAGGCTTCCACGGCTTTGTCGGTGGCTGGCGCGTGCTCCAGAGCAATGCGGATGCGGTCGGTAATCTCGAAGCCGCTCTCCTTGCGCAGGTTCTGTATGCGCTTGATGAGCTCGCGGGCGATGCCCTCGTTGCGCAGTTCGTCGGTGACGGTGATGTCGAGAGCCACGGTCAGAGCGCCTTCGTTGGCCACGGTCCAACCGGGAATGTCCTCGCTGAAGATTTCCACATCCTCCAGTTCTACTGTGACGGCGTCACCCGTGGGCAGAGTCAGCGGCAGCTTGCCGGTCTCGAGCTCGGCAATCTGCTCCTGCGTGAGAGCTGTGACGGCTGCGTTGACATCCTTCATCAGCTTGCCGAACTTCTTACCCATCGTGCGGAAGTTGCACTTGACCTTCTTCGTGAGCAAGCCGGCACCTTCCACGAACTCGAGCTGTTTCACATTCACTTCGTCGAGAATCAGCTGTTGAACAGCTTCGATGCGGGTCTGCTGCTCGCGGTCGATGGCAGGGATGGCGATGCGTGCCAGGGGCTGGCGCACGATGATCTGCTCCTTCTTGCGCAAGGAGAGCACCATCGACGTGATTTGCTGTGCCAGAGCCATGCGCGATTCCTGTTCCTTGTTGATGAGGGCTTCGTCGGCCACGGGGAAGGCGGCAAGGTGAACGCTTTGACCCTCGGGAGAACCCGCGGGAACGGCAGCGCTGTGCAGGTCGCGATAGAGCTGGTCGGCGTAGAAGGGGGCGATGGGGGCCATCAGGCGAGCTACAGTCTCCAGGCAGGTATAGAGCGTCTGATAGGCGCTGAGCTTGTCGGTCGTCATGCCGCCTCCCCAGAAACGCTTACGGGAGAGGCGCACGAACCAGTTTGAAACATTATCCGTCACGAACGACTGGATCAGGCGACCGGCGCGTGTGGGCTCGTAGTTCTCGTAGCTGCTTTCCACCTCGCGCACGAGAGAGTTGAGCGACGAGAGAATCCAGCGGTCCATCTCCGTGCGCTCGCTCATGGGCACTTGCGGCTCTTCACCTGTCCAACCGTCCACGTTTGCGTACATGGCCATGAAGCTGTAGGTCTGATAGAGCTTGCTGAAGAATGAACGGCTGACCTCTTGAACTCCGGCCTCGTCGTACTTGAGGTTGTCCCAAGGCTGTGAGTTGGTGATCATATACCAGCGGACTGCGTCTGTGCCAAACTTCTCGATATTCTCGAAGGGATTGATGGCGTTGCCAAGGCGCTTAGACATCTTCAGGCCGTTCTTGTCCAGCACGAGGCCATTGGAGATGACTGCTTTGTAAGCCACTGAGTCGAAGACCATCGTGGCGATGGCATGAAGCGTGAAGAACCAGCCTCGCGTCTGGTCAACACCCTCGGCGATGAAGTCGGCGGGATAGACAATGCGCTTGTCCAGTGCGTCCTTGTTCTCGAAGGGGTAGTGAATCTGAGCGTAGGGCATGGCGCCGCTGTCGAACCACACATCAATCAGATCCAGTTCGCGCTGAAGCGGTTGGCCGCTTGCGCCCACAAGGACGATTTCATCGACATAAGGACGATGGAGGTCGATGCGGTCGTAGTTCTCCTGACTCATGTCACCCGGCACGAAGCCCTTGGACTTCAGCGGGTTCTCAGTCATCACGCCAGCCTTGACAGCTTTCTCTATCTCGTTGTAGAGCTCCTCCAGACTGCCGATGCAGATCTCCTCGCGCGTCTCGCGGTTGCGCCAGATAGGCAGAGGCGTGCCCCAGTAGCGGCTGCGGCTGAGGTTCCAGTCGTTCAGGTTCTCCAGCCATTTGCCGAAGCGCCCCGTGCCTGTTGACTCGGGCTTCCACAGGATGGTCTTGTTGAGTTCCATCATGCGCTCCTTGGCGGCTGTCGAGCGGATGAACCAGCTGTCGAGCGGGTAGTAGAGCACTGGCTTGTCCGTGCGCCAGCAGTGGGGATAGTTGTGCACGTGCTTCTCAATCTTGAAAGCTGTGCCTTCCTGCTTCATCTCCATGCAGAGCACGATATTCAGGTCTTCGGTCTTGGCGAGCGCTTTCTCGTCGAGGTCTGCATATTTGGGATCATAAGCATTCTTGACGAAGTCGCCGGCGTGATGCCAGTAGCTCTCGTTCACGCAGAGGCTGACGAAAGCCTCGTCCAAGTCTTCCTTGACGAAATACTTGCCAGTGAAGTCCACCATCGGGCGTGTATCGCCGGCTTTGTCGATCATGAACAGGGATGGAATGCCGGCATCCTTGGCCACCTTGGCGTCATCGGCACCAAAGGTGGGCGCAATGTGAACGATGCCTGTACCGTCCTCTGTGGTTACATAGTCACCCGGGATGACGCGGAAAGCATCCTGCTCTTTGAGGACAACTTGACCATCCTCCAGCGCACAGGGCTTCACCCATGGGAAGAGCTGCTCGTAGTGCATGCCGAGAAGATCCGTGCCCATGAATTCGGCAATGACCTCAGGAGCGGCTGCCCCTTCTTCTTTGGGCTGTGGGAAATAAACGTCCTTACGGCTTTCAGCTACGATGTAAATGGCTTCCTCTTTCGTGTAGGGGTTCTGTCCCTTGACGGCGACATACTTAATCTTCGGGCCTACGCACAAGGCTGTGTTCGAGGGCAGTGTCCAAGGTGTCGTCGTCCAAGCCAGGATATAAACGGGGAGGGAAGTCTTGGCGGCAAAACCGTCAAGCACACGGAACTGAGCCGTCACCGTCGTGTCCTTGACATCGCGATAGCAGCCGGGCTGGTTCAGCTCATGGCTGCTGAGGCCGGTGCCTGCGGCGGGGCTGTAGGGCTGGATGGTGTAGCCCTTGTAGAGCAGACCCTTCTGATAGAGTTGCTTCAGGAGCCACCAAAGCGTCTCGATGTATTTGTTGTCGTAGGTGATATAAGGGTGTTCCATGTCCACCCAGTAGCCCATGCGCTCGCTCAAATCCTCCCATTCGGAAGTGAACATCATCACGTTCTTGCGGCATTTGTCATTGTACTCCTCGATGGAGATCGTCTTGCCGATATCTTCCTTGGTGATGCCCAGTTCCTTCTCCACGCCGAGCTCCACGGGCAGTCCGTGGGTGTCCCAGCCTGCTTTGCGGTGCACCTGGAAGCCCTTCATGGTCTTGAAGCGGCAGAAGGTGTCCTTGATGCTGCGAGCCAGCACGTGGTGAATGCCCGGATGTCCGTTGGCCGAGGGAGGACCCTCGAAGAAGACGAACGAAGGGCATCCTTCGCGCTCGCTGATGCTACGGTGGAACAAGTCTTCGCGGTTCCAAGCCTCAAGTATTTCGTGATTCACCTCCGTGAGGTTGAGGTGGTCATGTTCTGGAAATTTCTTTGCCATTTATAGTATTATTAATGTGTCCGTTCTTAAAAAAACGGCGCAAAAATAGCAAAATCATATCGAATGACAAAACTTTGCAGCAAGAATCTTACGTTAAGCCGCTTTCTCACTTCATTTTCATGCCCATATTGAACATGATGAAGCTGTAGATGTCGGCTTGCTCTTCCAGCACCTTGGCCAGCGGTTTGCCGCCGCCGTGGCCCGCTTTCGTGTCTATGCGGATGAGCACGGGGTTCTGGCCGCTGTGGCACTCCTGCAGGGTGGCCGCAAACTTGAACGAGTGAGCTGGCACGACGCGGTCGTCGTGGTCGGCGGTGGTTACAAGGGTGGCAGGGTAGGAGGTGCCGGGCTTCAGGTTGTGGAGCGGCGAATAGGCGCGCAGGTACTCGAACATCTCCTTGGAGTCGTCGCTGGTTCCATAGTCGCTGGCCCAGTTCCAGCCGATGGTGAACTTGTGGTAGCGCAGCATGTCCATCACTCCCACCTCGGGGATTGCCACGCGGAACAGCTCAGGGCGCTGGGTCATGCAGGCGCCCACGAGCAGGCCGCCGTTGGAGCCGCCTACGATGGCCAGACGGTCGCTGCTGGAATAATTCTCGCGAATGAGCCATTCGGCAGCCCCGATGAAGTCGTCGAACACGTTCTGCTTCTGCATCTTAGTGCCTGCAATGTGCCATTCTTCGCCATACTCGCCGCCGCCGCGCAGGGTCACCTGGGCATAGATGCCGCCGTTCTCGAGGAACGGGATGCGAAGAGCTGAGAAGCTGGGGCCCAAAGAAATGTTAAAGCCGCCGTAGCCGTAGAGGAATACGGGGTTCTTGCCGTTGCGCTTGAGTCCTTTCTTGTAAGTGAGGAACATGGGAATGCGTGTGCCGTCCTTGCTCTGGAAGAACACCTGTTCTGAGACGTAGTCGTCCTGGCGGAACTTCACTTGGGGCGCTTTGTACAGTGTGCTCTCATTTTTATCCATGTCGTAGCGATAGACGGTGCCTGGCTGGGTGAACGAGGTAAAGGTGTAGAAGCATTCCGGCTCTTTCTCGTCGCCGGTGAAGCCCACACTGCCCACCGACGGCAGTTTTACTTCGTGGCGCAGATGGCCGTCGAGCTCGTACAGGTAGGCGTGGTCGGAGGCGTCCTTTTGATAGGTAAGGACAAACTGGCGGTTGATTACGTCAGCGCCGCTGAGCACGTTCTGCTGCTCGGGGATCAGTTCCTGCCAGCTCTCAACGCCTGGCTGACGGATGTCGGCTGTCATGATTCGTCCCTTGGGGGCTCCGTAGTTGGTGTAAATCCAGATGCGGTCGCCCTCGTCATACACGGGGGCATACTGAAAATCCATGTCAGAGGTCATCTGAATCAGTTGCGAATGGGGCGTTCTCAGGTCGCGCACGTAGAGGTTGTTTCCAGCGCCGGCACCACTCTCGTAAAGAAACATCATGGTCTCTTTCTCGTTGACGCTCACGGTATAGAAGCGCATCGGCTGCGTCGGGTTCTGGTAGAACAGCAGGTCTTCGCTCTGCGGTGTGCCAAGCTTGTGATAAAAGACTTTGTGACCTGAATTGACATTTGAAAATTCTTTACCTTCTGTGGGGCGGTCGTAGGCGGAATAGAAGAAACCGTCGCCCAACCATGCTGGCTGTGAAAACTTAGCCCATTCGATGTGGTCGCCTGTCAGTTGTCCAGTTCGCAGGTCGATGACAAAGATCTCTTCCCAGTCGCTGCCACTGCGTGAGATTGCATAGACAGCCCACTTGCCGTTGTTGGAGAAGCTCACACTCTTCAGAGCCACCGTGCCGTCGGTGCTCAGTGTGTTGGGGTCGAGGAACACACGCGGCTCGCCGCCCAGCTCGTCCATCTGGTAGAGCACGCTCTGGTTCTGGAGGCCGTTGTTCCTGAAGAAATACCATTTCCCGTGACGCTTGCGGGGAGCCGATATCTTCTCATAGTTGGAGAGCTCGGTCAGCCGCTTCAGCAGCTTGCTGCGGAAGGGAATCTTCTGCAGATAGGCGTCGGTGACGCGGTTCTCAGCTTCCACCCACGCGGCGGTCTGCGCGCTGGTGTCGTTCTCCAGCCAGCGGTAGGGGTCGCTGACTTTCACGCCGAAATACTCGTCCACCGTGCCGTCCTTGGCGGCTTTGGGGTACTGCAGGCTCTGCGCCTGCGTCATGCTCGTGGCTATCATGGCCATACAAAGAATAAAAAATCTTTTCATTTGGAGTTATGTTTTGTTGTTTTGATGCCTTTTCCGGGCTGTTCGCGTGCAAAGATACTGAAAAATCTTAAAAAAGCATTACGACAACAAAATATTTGTAGCGGATGAATGGCAGATTGTGATTTTTTCCTTACCTTTGCACCCACAAAAGCGTACAAGACGTGAAAATCAAGGAAATTATTGCAGCCCTTGAACGATTCGCGCCTCTGCCCTTGCAGGAAGACTACGATAATGCCGGCCTGCAATGCGGATTGACAGAGACGGAGGTTTCAGGGGCATTATTGTGTCTGGACGTGACCGAAGAGGTGCTGCGAGAAGCCGTAGATCTCGGTTGCAATCTGGTCGTCAGCCACCATCCTCTGCTCTTTCATGGGCTCAAGCAGGTGTCCGATGCCACCCTTGTGCAACGTTGCGTCCGTCTGGCTCTGCAGAACGATATTTGCATCTATTCTGCGCACACGAATATGGACAACGCTGAGGATGGCGTCAATTTCAAGATGGCCGAGAAACTTGGGCTCATCGATGTGGAGCTGATGTCGCCTCGGACGGTGACGCTGCCTGGCGGCCGTAGTGTCAAGTGCGGCAGCGGCGTGCTCGGCTATCTGCCTTTGGGCGAGGATTCGCTGGCATTTCTCCAGCGCGTGAAGCAGGCTTTCGGCATCGAAGCCCTCCAGCATAATGCCCTCCTGGAGCGCCCCATACAGAGCGTGGCCATCTGTGGCGGAGCTGGCGACTTCATGCTTGATGAAGCGATTCGCGCCGAGGCAGACGCATTCCTGACAGGCGAAATGCACTACCACCTGTGGTTCGGCCACGAGCAGGAAATACAGATTGCTGTGCTCGGCCACTACGAAAGCGAACAATATACCCGTGAGATTTTCCGCCGCATCATTGAAGACGTGGCTCCCACACTCCCTCTCTATGACACGGAGGTTGTGACCAATCCTATAAGAATTCTATAGGCCTCATAGGCCTCATAAGCCTTATAAGCCCTATAAGCCCCATAGGCCCCATAAGACCCATTAAACCAATAAACTATATATGGCAAGAGAAAGTAAAAAAGATCCACAGGATCTCAGCATTGAGGAGAAGCTGAAAAACCTCTACCAACTCCAGACCATGCTCTCGGAGATTGACAAAATCAAAACCCTTCGTGGTGAGCTGCCGCTTGAAGTGCAGGACCTGGAGGACGAGATCGAAGGTCTCACCACCCGTATCGAGCGTATGCAGGCCGACATGGCTGCTATTCAGGAGGAAGTGGCACGTCGTCGCGTAGCCATCCAGGATAACAAAGCCAACATTGAGCGCTACAACAGCCAGCTGGATAATGTCCGCAACAACCGCGAGTACGAGAACCTGACCAAGGAGATAGAGTATCTGGAGCTCGACAACCAACTCAACGAGAAGAAGATACGCGAGGCAACAGCCGCCATGGAAAACAAGCAGGAGGAAATCCGTCGCTGCTCGGACAACGTCACCGAGCGCCGCACCGACCTCGACATCAAGAAGAGCGAGCTCGATGAGATTATCTCTGAGACCCGCGCTGAGGAGGAGAAGCTGCGTGAGCGTTCCAAGGCACTCGAAGCCACCATTGAGCCCCGTCTGCTGTCCTCCTTCAAGCGCATCCGCAAGAACTCGCGCAACGGTCTCGGCGTTGTCTATGTGCAGCGCGATGCCTGCGGCGGCTGCTTCAATAAGATTCCCCCCCAGCGCCAGCTCGACATCCGTATGCGCAAGAAGATTATCGTCTGCGAGTACTGCGGTCGCATCATGATCGACCCCGAGCTCGCTGGCGTGCAGCTTGAGAAGCCCGCAGAGGAGAAGCCCAAACGTCGCAGCCGCAAAAAAGCAGCCGAGAAGACGGAGGGTTAAGCCCTCACGCCTTGGCCTTAGCTACGAAACATCCATAGCCTAAGCTCTGAAGACGCAGCATCTTACCACTGCAAGATGCTGCGTCTTCCATTCGTAAGATGCTGCGTCTTCCGTGCCTAAGATGCTGCATCTTCCGTTCGTAAGACCTGCATCTTCCGTTCGTAAGACCTGTGTCTTCCGTTCGTAAGACCTGCGTCTTCCGACCCAAAGAGAAATGTGCTGATACCTTATTTTACCTAAATTCCGCAGCACTTTAGTTTAACTTCCTTTTTAAGTTCCTGGGTAACAAAATATTGCTCAGGATTTTGCCATGT
>CACZSQ010000062.1 GCA_902783885.1 uncultured Bacteroidales bacterium | reverse complement strand
GCTTGCCCAACTTGGTGAATGTCTTTGCCATGTGGCCCCAGCGCTTCAGCTTGGCGGCCTTACGATATTCAAATGCTCTTCCCATAGGTTTAAGTAACGGAAGACTCTCCCCCCGCCCTCCCTATAAGGGAGGGAGTAGAATCTTTCTGATATTAGTTTTTATTTGAATGATGATTCATATTTAATAGGTGACCGCCCCCTCCCTTATAGGGAGGGCGGGGGGAGAGTCTGTCTTTTTAACGTAACTCAGCATTGAGCTGGCTCTTAAGATTATTGATCAGCTTCTGCATGATGGCGTCGATGGCCTTGTCGTTGAGGGTCTTGCTCTCATCTTGCAGGATGAAGTTGACAGCGTATGACTTCTTGCCAGCGGGAAGGTTCTTGCCTTCATAGACATCGAAGAGGCGCACGTCCTTGAGCAGCTTGCGCTCGCTCTGGTAGGCGATGGACTCTATCTGCGCGAATTCAACGCTCTTATCGACGAGGAGAGCCAGGTCGCGGCTCACGGCGGGGAACTTGGGCAGGTCAGTGTAGCTGACCTTCTCCTTGCGGATGAGGCGCATGACTTGCTGCCATGCGATGTCGGCGAAATAGACTTCAGTTGGGATGTCGAAGGCCACCTGCAGACGCTTGGCCACAATGCCGAACTGGGCGATGACCTTGCTGCCACGGTTCTCGACGACGATGCTCTTGGAGAAGATGTCGTTCGTGCCATTCTTGAACACGAGGGCTCCGAAGGGTACGCCCAGACGCTGCAGGATGTTCAGGACCTGTGCCTTGAGCGCGTAGAAGGACTGGTCCTCATCGGGGTGTGCCCAAGAGCCGCTGACGCGCTTGCCAGTAATCCAAAGGCCGAGGTGGTAGTCCTCGCTATAGGCATCAAGCACATGCTTGATGACCTCGGGGTCGCGGCTGGAGCTGACACCAGGGATGATGTCGGCACACTTGCGCTCTGCATGGAAATAGTAGCAATTGCCGAACTCGAAGAACTGCACGTCGCCACGCCGACGGTTGACATTGCGGCTGATGCTCTCCAAGCCACCGAACAGGAGGGTCTGACGTAGCACGCTGAGGTCCTGACTGAGCGGATTCAGCAGGCGCACACAGTTCTCAGCCTTGTAGGAGGCTACGTTGTCGTAGTAGGCGGCCTTGGTGAGTGAATTGTTCAATATTTCATTAAACCCAGCGCCGACAAGCTGCTCTGCAACAATATTTTGCAGCTTGTAGCTCTTATCGGGTTCGCCCTTCACAGAGAGGGCGCTATTGATGCTCGACGGTATCTCGATATTGTTGTAGCCATAGATGCGGAGGATGTCCTCAACGACATCGCAGGGGCGCTGCACATCGACGCGATAGGCCGGGACAAGGAGCTGCAGGCCCTGAGCGCTCTCGCTCACAATCTTCATCTCCAACGAGGTGACGATGCTCTTGACGGTCTCTGCAGGGATGTGCTGTCCGATGAGGTTGTCCACGTAGTCGTACTTCAAATCGACAGGGAAGTCCGCAATCGGCTGAGGATTGACATCGACAATCTCCATGGACACCTTGCCGCCGGCGAGCTCCTGACACATCTTGGCAGCGAGCTTCAGGGCGTAGATCTGCCCATGTGGATCGATGCCACGCTCAAAGCGGAACGAGGCGTCGGTCTGCAGACCGTGACGACGGGAACTCTTGCGAATCCAAGTGGGATTGAAATAAGCACTCTCGAGCAGCACGTTCTTCGTGGTTTCATAGGTGCCGCTGCCCTTGCCGCCATAAACGCCACCGATGCACATGGGCTCCACGGTGTTGCAGATCATCAGGTCGCGGTCGCTGAGCTTGCGGTCGATGCCGTCAAGCGTCTGGAAGGGTGTGCCCTCGGGCATTGTCTTCACGATGACTTCGCCGCCGGTGATCATGTCTGCATCGAAGCAGTGGAGAGGCTGGCCGAAAGCCATCATGATGTAGTTGGTGATATCGACGATGTTGTTGATGGGGCGCAGTCCGATGGTGGTCAGGTGGTCCTTCAGCCACTGGGGGCTCTCCTTGACCTCGCAGCCGGTCACGGTGACAGCGGCATAACGGGGGCAGGCCTCAGCGTTCTCAACGCGGATGGGAATCTGGAGATCGTGGTTATCGACCTTGAAGTCATCGACAGAGGGACGGTGGAGTGCTGTCTTGTAGCCATTCTGCACCAGCCACGCATAGAGGTCGCGAGCCACGCCGTAGTGGGAGCAGGCATCAGCACGGTTGGCGGTGATATCGACCTCGATGAGCCAGTCGCTCTCAAGACCGTAGTACTCGGCAGCAGGCGTACCCACGACAGCATCAGCGGGCAGCACGATGATGCCGCTGTGGTCTGTGCCCACGCCTATCTCATCCTCTGCGCAAATCATGCCGTTGGACTCAACGCCGCGCAGCTTGCTCTTCTTGATGACGAACTCCTGGTCGCCATCGTAGAGCTTAGTGCCAAGCGTTGCCACAATAACCTTCTGGCCGGCAGCTACGTTGGGGGCGCCGCAGACAATCTGCTGAATCTCGGGGGTGCCGATGTTAACGGTGCAGACGTGCATGTGGTCGCTGTTGGGATGGGGCTCACAGGTGAGCACTTCGCTCACGACAAGGCCTGCGAGGCCACCTTTGATGGTCTGAACTTCTTCTACGCCATCCACTTCGAGACCAGCCGAAGTGAGGGCTGCTGCTACTTCCTGGGCTGTGAGGTCGGTATCGACATACTCACGGAGCCATTTATAGGAGATATTCATCGTTGTTTATCTATTTTTATTTTGGGCGCAAAAGTACAAAAAAGATTTGGATTTCAGGCGCTCTTGCTCCATGTTTTTCGTCTTCAGGACTCAGAATGGCATATCACCCACGGGCGCAGGGGGACCAAAAGGGGTATCTTCGTCTTTAATGACAGGGCTTTCTGGAGGCGGCACCTCGCCTGCTTCCCCACCCTCGCTGTCATTGATGGCTGAGCCATAGGTAACGGTCTCGCCCGGCGCCGGGATGTAGGCGTCCTCGTCGGGGTCCTGGAAGCGGGCATACTCATTGCGGAAGCGCAGCAGCACCGTGTCAACGGCACCGTTACGGTGCTTGGCAATGATGAACTCAGCCATTCCGCGCAGGTTGCGCCCTTTCTCGTCCTGCATGATTTTGTAGTACTCGGGGCGGTGGATGAAGCACACCATGTCGGCATCCTGCTCGATGGCACCGGACTCACGAAGGTCGCTGAGCTGGGGTCGCTTGCCCTCGTCGCCCTCACGCTTCTCGACAGAACGGTTGAGCTGCGACAAAGCGATGATGGGGATATTCAGTTCTTTGGCAAGTCCCTTGAGCGAACGGCTGATGTTGGAGACCTCTTCCTGACGGGAGCCGAAACTCATGCCAGAGGCGTTCATCAGCTGGAGGTAGTCGATGAGGATGATCTTCACGCCATGCTCGCGGACAAGGCGACGAGCCTTGGTGCGGAGCTCGAAGACGGAGAGCGAGGGTGTGTCATCGATATAGAAAGGTGCATCGTAGAGCTGGCGGATGCGATTGTCGAGTTGTCCCCATTCATAAGGCAGCAGCTGACCGCTCTTGATCTTCTCGCCGGGGATCTCGCAGACATTGACGATCAAGCGGTTCACGAGTTGCACGTTGCTCATTTCCAACGAGAACATGGCACACGGCACACGTGCATCAACGGCAATCTTACGAGCCATGGAGAGAACGAAAGCGGTCTTACCCATGGCGGGACGGGCTGCAATGATGATGAGGTCGCTATTCTGCCAACCGCTGGTGAGTTTGTCTATCTTTGCAAAACCGCTGGAAAGACCTGAAAGGCCATCTTGACGAGCGGCAGCCTTCTGCAGGAGATCATAGGCATCGCGGATGACGGGATTGATCTGTGTATAGTCTTTCTTCAGGTTCTGCTGAGAGATGGAAAAGAGCTGTCCCTCAGCATCCTGCATAAGGTCGTCAACATCGGTTGTGGAATCGAAAGCTGCCTGCTGGATTCTGCTGGAGAAGGTGATGAGCTCACGCGCCAAATATTTCTGGGCGATGATGCGGGCATGGTATTCGATGTGGGCCGACGAGGTGACGGCAGCGGAGAGTTGCATCAGATAGGCTGCGCCGCCAGCCTCCTCGAGATTGTTCTGCGAGTCGAGATATTCGCGAACGGTAAGGATATCAACAGGACGCTGCTGGGCGCTGAGTGAGCGGACAGCCTCGAAAAGGAGCTGGTGGCGATGGTCGTAGAAGCTCTCAGGACGCAGAATCTCGCTGACCTGGGAATAAGCATCCTGCTCGATGAGCAGGGCACCGATGACGGCCCGCTCCATATCGAGGTTCTGCGGTTGCTGTCGTCCGAAAGCATCCTCTGTGGGGACTGCCACGTTCTTGGTCCGTGGACTGGGTTTTCTTGTTGTGGGCATGGAAGAAGGAGCCGAGGGAAGAGGTTACAGTTAAGAGTTAAGAGTTAAGAGTTGAGAGTTGAGAGTTAAGAGTTAAGAGTTTAAGGAGTTGAGGAACTCTTCGGCACGGGCGAGGTCCTCGGGGGTGTCGATGCCGATAGTCTCAACCTGTGAGATGCCAACCTGAATGTGGTAGCCGGCCTGTAGCCAACGAAGCTGCTCAAGGCTCTCGGCAATCTCGAGCGGAGATTGTGGCAGCGACGTAATCTCACGCAACACCTCCGGGCGGTAGGCATAGAGCCCGATGTGCTTGTAGAACGTGTGGGTGGAGAGCCATTCGGAGGGCTCCACGCCACGAAGGTAGGGAATCACGCTGCGGCTGAAATAGAGAGCACGCTGACAATCGTCCACCACCACCTTGGGGCTATTGGGATTCTGGAGAGCTGCCAACCCATCCTGCGGAGAGAAAGGTTTCACGAGTGTCGCAATCTGGGTTTCCGGCACCTTGAAACAGGCTTGGATGGCCTGCAACTGCTGGGGCTGAATGAATGGCTCGTCGCCCTGAATATTAACAATCACATCGTAGTCCTTGCCGATGCGCTCATAAGCTTCCTGTACACGGTCGGTGCCGCTCTTGTGGTGGACACCCGTCATGACGGCTTTGCCGCCAAAAGCCACCACGGCATCGTAGATGCGCTGGTCGTCGGTAGCCACCACGGCGTCGTTCAACTGGCCTTCCACCTGACGATAGACCCGTTCTATGACAGTCTTGCCGCCCAGCATTGCCAAGGGCTTGGCAGGGAAACGGGTGGAGGCATAGCGGGCTGGAATAATGCCGATAAAAGTCATCTTTCTATAATATTTTTGCCTTGAAATTGGCTGTTGTTGATTTTCTTCGTACCTTCGCCTGCGAAATGAACAGACATATTATATATATAGGTATGGGCAGCAACCTGCCCGAGGGCGAACAAATGCTCTTGTGGGCTCGCCAGCGACTCAGCGAGATGCTGGACGGAGAGCTGCGCTTCAGCAGTGTTCTGCGCACTGAACCCATCAACTTCCCCTCCCCGCTCCCATTCACCAATCAGGTGGCACGAGCCACTACAGGCCTGACGGCCACCGAGATTCAGCAACGGCTCAAGAGCCTTGAACGTGAGGCGGGTCGCAAACCTGAGGACAAGGCCTGCGGCATTGTCAGATTAGACCTGGACCTGCTCTGCTTCGACGGGCGAGTGCTGAAGGTGGAAGACTGGCAACGTCCGTACATCGTCAGCTCTCGACAAGAACTGGATCAATAGGCCGTGGGGTCGTCTATCTCCATATTCTCCAGAACGTCAGTTTCCGAGTAATCTTCGCCACCTTCAATAATGGAGTTGCAGGGGTCAAAGCCTGTTGGCATCGTAAACGTCTCCTCTGGCGAATATCCAAGTTGCTCGTCGGCGAACACCTGCTTGAGGAACGCTGCACAGATAGGCAGCGAGGCGGAAGCGCCCTGGCCGTAGGCCATGCTGTTGAAGTGGACATCGCGCTCGTCGCCGCCCACCCAGGCACCGAAAGTCAGTGAGGGTGTGTAACCCACGAACCAACCGTCGGAATTATCGTTGGTAGTACCTGTCTTGCCGCCCATGGGGGCATTGATATTGTAGCGGAAGCGCATACGAGCACCTGTGCCGCCATCCATCACTCCCCGCATGAGAATCACCATCTTGGCTGCACTCTCCTCACTGATGACCTCGTTCATGCGAGGCACAAACTCGGCAACGATGTTGCCTTCGTTGTCCTCGATGCGGCTCACGAAGAGGGGTGCGGTTCGGATGCCGCGATTGGCAAAGGCTGTGTAGGCTGAGACCATCTCTATGACGGAGATATCACACGGTCCCAGGCACAGCGACATGGACGGATGGATGTCCTGATTCAAGATTCCGAACTCATGCAGCAGGCGGACAAAGGCCCTGGGATTCAACTGACTCATGAGGTAGGCTGAAATCCAATTGTTGGACGTGGCCAAGCCCCATTTCAGGGTTACCATCTCGCCATAGCGCGCACGACTGCCGTTACGCGGCGTCCACGACTGACCGGCAACCTGATAGGTCTGCTGCACATTGGGAGCAACATCACAGGGAGTCCACCCGTTCTCCATCGCCAAAGCGTAGAGATAGGGTTTGATGGTTGAACCGACCTGACGGCGTCCCATGCCTGCCATATCGTACTGGAAATGACGGTAGTCAAGACCGCCGACATACGCCTTCACATGACCATTGCGGGCGTCCATGCAGACAAAGCCTGAACGCAGGAAGCTCTTGTAGTACTTGATGCTGTCCATAGGGGTCATAGTGGTATCGATGTCGCCATTGACGGAATAGACGGTCATCTCCACAGGAGTCCTGAATGCCCGCTCTATCTCCTCGTCGCTGGCGCCTGCATGACGCATCACGATATAACGTTCGCTCTGATGCATCGCACGCTTGAGGTTCTGCTGTGCTTTCTCCATGCTGATGGCTGCTGCGTAGGGCGCATTGGCCTTGCCGCGACGCTCAGCATCGAAGAGGGGCTGCAGCGTCTTGGCAACATGGTTGAACATCGCCTCCTCGGCATAGCGCTGCATGTGGCTATTGATGGTCGTATAGATTTTCAGGCCATCGCTGTAGATGTTGTAGTTGGAACCGTCCTTCTTCGTGTTCTTGTTGCACCAACCGTACAAGGGGTCGTCAGCCCAGGCGAGGCTGTCCTCGTAGAATTGCTGATTCTGCCACGAGGCATAATTGCTGCGCTCCGGCTTTTTAGCCATGAGGGTGGTACGCAGATACTCACGAATATAGGTTCCTGCACCCTCCTTGTGGTCAACGCGGTGGAAGCTCAGCGCCAACGGCTGTCGGGACAGGGAATCCACTTCGGCCTGTTTGAGATAACCGGCCTTCAGCATCTGGCCCAGCACGACGTTGCGACGTTCCAAAGCACGTTCAGGGAAACGGACAGGATTGAAGAAGGAGGGATTCTTGCAAAGGCCTACCAGCAAAGCGCTCTCATTGATAGTCAAGTCGCTGGGTTCCTTGCCGAAATAGGTTTTGGCAGCCGTCTTCAGGCCAACGGCATTATGGAGGAAGTCGAAGTGGTTGAGGTACATCGAGAGGATCTCTTCTTTTGTGTAGAAACGTTCCAGGCGTACGGCAATCACCCATTCGATGGGTTTCTGAAAGAGGCGCTCCATCGTGGAGGATGCAGTCTCGGAATAGAGTTGCTTGGCCAGCTGCTGGGTGATGGTGGAACCGCCACCTGCATTCTTCTGCCCCATGAAGCCACGCTTGACGATAGCACGCAACAAAGCGCGGAAGTCGATGCCTGAATGTTCATGGAAGCGGACATCCTCGGTGGCCACCAATGCCTGAATAGTGGAGGGCGCGATTTCCCGGTAGTCAACAAAGATGCGATTTGAGCGCTGGTAGCTCCAAGTGCCCATCAGCAGGCCATCCTCTGTCAGGACCTGTGACGCAAACTTGTTAACAGGATTCTCCAACTGCTTGAGGTCGGGCATATAACCTATATAGCCTTTGGCTATGGACCAAAATGCCACGCCAATGACCACAATAACAAGGAAGTATATAGCCCAAATGAAGATAAAGAACTTCTTTCGCATAACTTTTGAGTGGAAACAGGTTGCAAATATAGATGATTTATCGCAAAAGGAGGCGAAGAAAAGAAGAAAAGTTGATATTTTTTCCGTACTTTATAACTATTAAGCTTTGGAGTTTGGCCGTTTCATTCTTTTCAATTACATTTGCGCAAAGGATTTGGCAGTTCGCCTGCCTCAGGTTCTCTAACATAACGCGACAGAACAACAATGAACAGAAGCCTTGTCACCATCGCTGACCATTCACGCGAGAAGATTGAATATCTGATCCGAATGGCACAAGAGTTCGAAAAGAACCCCAACCGCCTGCTGCTTCAGGGGCGGGTAGTCGCTACCCTCTTCTTTGAACCGTCCACCCGCACACGTCTGAGTTTCGAGACGGCAGCCAACCGGCTCGGCGCCCGCGTCATCGGTTTTGCCGACCCCAAAGTGACCAGCGGCACAAAAGGTGAGACCCTGAAGGACACAATCATGATGGTGTCGAACTATGCAGACGTCATCGTCATGCGCCACTATCTCGAAGGCGCAGCGCGCTATGCCAGCGAGATTGCTCCCGTGCCCATCATCAACGCCGGAGACGGAGCCAACCAGCACCCCTCGCAAACGATGCTCGACCTCTATACCATCTACCAAACGCAGGGCACGCTCAACGACCTGAATATCTATCTAGTAGGCGACCTCAAATATGGGCGCACGGTACATAGCCTGCTCATGGCCATGCGCCATTTCAATCCCACGTTCCATTTCATTGCGCCCGATGAGCTTGCCATGCCGGAGCTCTATAAGCAATACTGCCATGAGCACGGCATCAAATATGTGGAACACAAGGATTTCGACGCCGATGTGATTGCAGGGGCTGACATTCTCTATATGACACGCGTACAGCGAGAGCGCTTTACGGACCTGATGGAATATGAGCGCGTCAAAGATCGCTATCTCCTGAAGTTGGATATGCTCTCAAAGGCGAAGGACAACATGAGAATCCTACATCCCCTGCCCCGCGTAAACGAAATCGAATATAGCATTGACGATGACCCCCATGCCTACTATTTCCAGCAGGCACGCAATGGTCTCTATGCCCGTCAGGCCATCATCTGCGACACGCTGGGAATAACGCTGGAGCAAGTGCAGAACGATAAAACGATCATTTAAAGCAGACTCTCCCCCGCCCTCCCTATAAGGGAGGGAGCAAATACCAAACAAGAATAGTCATCTACAATATATTATATTTTTACAATGGATAAAACCACCGATAGCCAATCACATACTGCTCCCTCCCTTATAGGGAGGGCGGGGGGAGAGTCTTCACGTTCCCTCATTGTCTCGGCTCTCGACCACGGGACAGTTATCGACCATATCCCCTGCGATCGTCTCTTTGAGGTGATTAACCTACTTCACCTCGACCAGATGACATCGAAGGTGACCATCGGCTTTAACCTCAAATCAAAGAAGATGGGGACGAAGAGTATCATCAAGGTGGCTGACAAGTTCTTTACCGACGAGGAACTGAACCAGCTGTCTGTGGTGGCACCGGACGTGACGCTCGTCATCATCCGCGACTATGAGGTTGTGGAGAAACGCCCTGTTACGTTGCCTACAGAACTCCGAGGCATCGTCCGTTGCGACAATCCCAAGTGCATCACCAATAATGAACCGATGTCCACCTTCTTCCATGTCGTTGATAAACAGAAGGGAATCATCCGTTGCCACTACTGCAACCACGAACAGAAATTAAAACAAGTAAAACTAGTATAGAACAAATGAAACGAGACAACACCATTTTCGAGCTCATCCAAAAGGAGCGTGCGCGTCAGGAGCGCGGCATTGAGCTCATCGCATCAGAGAATTTTGTAAGCCCTCAGGTGATGGAGGCTATGGGCTCTCCCCTCACCAACAAATATGCTGAAGGCTACCCTGGTCATCGCTACTATGGCGGTTGCCAAGTTGTTGACCAAGTGGAACAACTGGCCATCGACCGTGTGTGCGAGCTCTTCGGCGCTGAATATGCTAACGTGCAGCCTCACTCCGGTGCACAGGCTAATGCTGCCGTATTCCTCGCCTGCCTGAATCCCGGTGACACATTCATGGGCCTGAACCTCGACCACGGAGGTCACCTCTCCCACGGCTCGCTCGTGAACACCAGCGGCATCATCTATCGCCCAATTGGATACAACCTGAATAAGGAGACCGGCCGCGTGGACTACGACGAGATGGAGAAGCTGGCCTTGGAGCACAAGCCAAAGCTCTTGATTGGCGGCGGCTCTGCGTACAGCCGCGAATGGGACTACAAGCGTATGCGTGAGATCGCCGACAAGGTTGGAGCTATCTTCATGGTTGATATGGCTCACCCCGCTGGCCTGATTGCTGCCGGCCTGCTCGACAACCCGCTCAAATATGCACACATTGTCACCTCCACCACCCACAAGACGCTCCGCGGTCCACGTGGCGGCATCATCCTGATGGGCAAGGATTTCGAGAACCCATGGGGGAAGAAGACCCCGAAGGGTGTCGTGAAGATGATGTCAGCGCTGCTGAACAGCGCTGTATTCCCTGGCATTCAGGGAGGCCCGCTAGAGCACGTCATCGCAGCCAAGGCTGTTGCTTTCGGCGAAGCCCTGCAACCTGAATTCAAGGAGTGGGCTCTACAGGTGAAGAAGAATGCTGCCGTACTGGCAAATGAGCTCATCAAGCGCGGTTTCGACATCGTCAGCGGCGGCACCGACAACCACTCCATGCTGGTTGACCTCCGCAGCAAATACCCCGACCTCACTGGAAAGGTGGCCGAGAATGCTCTCGTAGCTGCTGACATCACAGTGAACAAGAACATGGTTCCCTTCGACAGCCGTAGCGCTTTCCAGACAAGTGGCATCCGCCTGGGCACACCTGCCATCACCACACGTGGAGCCAAAGAAGATCTCATGGTCAAGATTGCCGAACTCATCGAACGCGTGCTGAACGATCCTGAAAACGAGACCGTCATCGCCACCGTACGTGCCGAAGTCAATGACATCATGAAGTCATATCCCCTCTTCGCTTATTAAACCATGGACTCGCAGCTGACAGCCACTGCTCCAGACTTTCTGTTTATTGACACGCTCCTCATCTGCTTTCGCTTAGGGCACATCAAAAACGAGGAACAGAAAATGGCGATGTGGGCTGCAGCGCGCGCTGCCAACGACGCTATATCCTTCCTGACAGCGTTGGAGAATTTCGGTGTAGGTCGCAAAAGCGGCCTACACCATTTTGCTGCCCAGGTTCTGGCCAACCCTGCCTTTTACCGAGCCAACTACCCACGTGTTATAGGACTTTGGTTCAAGGGTGAAGCCATTGAGAGCTTCCTCAAAAGCGATCGTCCTATCCTGTTGATGCAAGCAGTGCTCACCCATAAGCAACAGGAACTGTTTTATGACTCTTATTGGTGGTTTGTTCACCAGCACGAGCCCATCTTCTATGATGCGAAGAAGGGGCAACAAATCGGCATCTATGCCAATGAGCCGAAAGACAACGCCTCAACGCTCGACCGTTTTGAGCATTATCTGTACAATCTTGTCAATCACAAGACAGTACGAGTGCGTCAGAGGTTTGAAGGTTTCCCGGCCGACACGGTGATAGCCATCCTTAAACGTTCCTTCTGTCAGGATAATGGAGCCTCTGACAAAGGTTTGTAAAGGTCAGTAAGGTAAGCCCACTGCAAAATGAAGTTGGAAGTCGCGGCCGAAACGGGGATGAATAACAGGATAACGGTCGGGACCACTTTCATAGGCGGGGTTAATAGCTTTCATACCACCATCCAAACGCATGATGAAATATCCGAAATTCAGACGAACGCCTAAGCCATAGGCCACAGCTATCTGTTTCCAGAACGTGTCGAAGCGGAACTGCCCCCCTGGCTGCTCCTCGTAGTCGCGAAGCGTCCATATATTACCGGCGTCCACAAAGGCAGCACCATCAATTTTCCAGAATAGATGGGTGCGCCATTCTGCACTCAAGTCCAGTTTCAAATCACCTGTCTGACGGATAAAATCGATGCGGCCGTCAGAACCGGAGAAACGTCCGGGTCCCAAGCCACGAACGCTCCAACCACGAACACTGTTGGCACCGCCACTGAAATAGCGTTTTTCATAGGGAAGGATTGTAGAGTTACCGTATGGGATGGCCGCGCCTGCAGCAATATGGAAAGCAACGGAATTGCGCTCGTCAACACGAATACTCTTGACCAAATCAAAATCCAGTTTGACGTATTGTGCGTAGGCGATACTAAATAAGGTGTAAGCATCCAAAGATCGCGAATACTGAGCATTGAACAGGTGTGACAATCCATAGAGCAAGTTGCCCGCCGTCTCGATGCCACATCGTACGCTATACGCATTTAGTCCGTAGATGGCATTATTCATCGTCGGCGGAACACTCGTGTATTGGAACAAATAACCTGCTTTCATGATAAACAGGTCTTCGTAGTTGTAGCGTAGTACTGCATTACGACCGCCATTGTCAGACAAGTATTCACGCTTGAATGTCTCGGAAATCCACGGCATGAATACATAGTTCAAGTCAATGAGATCCACTCGGTGCTGACGCTTGAGATGGTAACGGTTCCAACGATAGCGCCAGGCTGCTGTTAGCACCCGCCTGTGAAATTCGGGACGATCCTGAGAATCATACATCAAGGACGCAATGCTCTGTGCATTTACCTTACGCTTAAACGACTTGGAGAGATAGGGAAAAGCGAACTCCGGAAACTTCAAACTCGCCTCAGCACTGAATTCAAAATAATTCTGATCGGCATAGCCTTCAAGACCTTTAATAGCCTCATAAGCGCCACGCAACTCTATTGACAAGATGGCTGAATGTCGGAAAAGATTGCGGTTCTGATACCCGATATTCATGGCAGCACCGAAATCACCTGCGGAATTAGTGCCTTCTATGCCTGCAGAGATGGCATGGCGTTTGCTTGGAATGACACCGATGTATGCATCGAGACAATTAGGTGATTCCTCGGATTTCTCCATAGCTATACTAGTTCCCATCACAGCTGGCAAACCGGATATGTTGCCGTAAGTGGACTGTATATTGCTCTCATCACAGATTTCCTCTGGCTCAAACTCTGTCTTACCGACCAAGAAGGACGGACTTAAAGGCAACTTGTGATGAAAGAAGAAACGACGGTCCTTGTACGTCAAACTGTCTATATCATCGTCACCTCTCTGAAAAGCCATAGGGTCCACACCTACCAAATAATTGATTTGCCCAATCTTATAACACGGATGATTGGTTAAGCTGTCTTGACCATGAGACTGAAAGAGGGGTATCTTCATCACCAATGCAACCTGATGGTTACCGATAGTCGTATCTGCCTCAAAACGGATGTGACTTTTATTGAAATAGTAGTAGCCGTGATCCTGGAAGAAGGATGTCAAGCGCGAGCGCTCTGAATCCAACATATTCACGTCGAAAGGCGCGCCTACTCTCAGCAACGAGTTTGATGAATCCCGTCTGACTAAATCGGCAAGAGCCGGGTCATCAATCATGCGATGAAGACTGGAAATCATATACCGATGGCCAGCTGTGACTTCATAAGTCAGGTTCATCCTTCTTCGCGAGGGTTTCTCATCCACAACAACACGGCCATTCAGGAAGCCGAGATTCTGAACGGCAGCCTGCATATCGTTGCGGCTGCGCTCTGCCAGCAAGCTATCATATACGACTGGAGCCTCACCTATCCGTTGAAAAAAACGATTGACACTACGGGTGGTGTCAGTGCCGCTGAGGCAATAGATTCCCAAAGGCACCTTGAGAAGACTAAACCACTTCGCATTAGGACGCTGACGGACATAGTTGTTCAGCGTTAATGTGGAGACTCGACGGTCATCGCTTTTGACAGATACCTTCTCCAACAGTTCGTCTTCCTCGGACAAATAGCGCACCGGTGAACATCCAGCCAACAGAAACAATAATGCCGACAGGAACAAGCTGTGATATAGAGATACCGGCTTACGCATAATTGAGCTATTACCAGCGACTTAAATCTGCTGCGTCCGACGCCGGAACTCTGCCAGCGTGATACCTGTAGCCATCGCTACGTTTAAACTGTCTGTGGTTGTCCGTCCCAGTGGATAATTGGGAATCAGCAGACGAGAGTTGCATAACGCATCGACCTCCGGCGAAACGCCATTTCCCTCGTTGCCCATCACGATGAAACCCTTGGCAGATAAAGATGTCTGCCAAATGTTGTCACCTTGCAAAGAAGTTCCATAAACAGGGATATCTAAGGGAAGGGCTGTCAACAGCTGAGGTAGATCAACGTAATGAACGCTTACGCGTGCCAGCCCGCCCATGGTTGCCTGCACGGCTTTAGGGTTCCAGATGTCTGCCGTCCCAATGGAACAACAGACGTGTTCGACCCCAAACCAATCAGCTAAACGGATAATCGTCCCCAGATTACCCGGATCCTGAACGCCATCCAATGCAAGGCATAACTGTTCCGAGGCTATCGTAGGAGAAAAATCCTGAGCAGGAGGAATCCTGAATATCGCAATTACCTGCTGGGGGGATTGCTGAAGGCTTGCACGCTGCAGTTCGGTTTCGTCAACGACCTCTACCAATGACTGTTTAACGGAAACAGGCTGTTCTGCCATCCACTTCTCTGTAGCTATCAGATGAACACAATCATAGCGTCCCCATAACTCAAGCACTAACTTGGGTCCTTCGGCAACAAACAAGCCCTCCTTTCTCCTACCTTTGCGGGTGTCCAGAGAACGGATGAGTTTGATGACGGCTTTACTCAACATAAGCCGAACGGACACGACTGAGCGTCTCAGGTGTCATTTGCAGAAAAGATGCAACATGAACCATGGGAGCACGTAAGATGATTTCAGGCTTACTCTTCAGTAACCGGACATAGCGCTCACTGGCATTCTCGAAACGTTGGCTGTCAGCATGTTCCTGAGAGGAAATCAGCGCATGTTCCAGAATCTGGCGATAGAGGCGAGACATCTCTTTATCGGATTCCACAAGAGCAAGGAACTCGTCGTGTGGGATGCCATACACCATCGAAGGCTCCAGCGCCTCAACCATCAGTCGGGAGGGATTCTGTTTCAAGAAACTTTCGATGCAAATGACAATACGGCCTTCGTAGCTGAAATGTTCTGTCACATCACGTCCACCCTTATAATAGAACTGGCGCACCATTCCCTTTTCCACATAAAACATGCTTTTGCATACATCGCCCTCCTGCAAAAGTTTCTCGCCTTTGGCCACCTTATAGGGCACAAGAATATTTGCCAACGTGGTGATACCCTGCGTTGACAGCGTACAATACCCTCTGGCTATCTCACGAGCCACGTCTCTTCTTTTGTCCATAGTCGCTTTCATATTTAATCTAACTTCAGCACGGCCAAGAATGCTTTCTGCGGAACTTGAACATTGCCGATCTGCTTCATTCGTTTCTTGCCTCGTTTCTGCTTTTCCAATAATTTACGTTTACGACTGATATCGCCGCCATAGCACTTGGCTGTCACATCCTTGCGGACCTGCTTCACCGTCTCACGTGCAATAATCTTTGCACCTATTGCGGCTTGAATAGCTATGTCAAACTGCTGTCGTGGCAGCAGCTCTTTCAGTTTCTCGCACATCCTGCGGCCAAAATCCACGGAGTTATCGACATGTGTCAGCGTTGATAAGGCATCCACAGGCTCGCCATTCAAGAGGATATCCAACTTCACAAGCTTGGAGGGACGGAAGCCATCCTGATGGTAGTCGAAAGAAGCGTATCCCTTGGAAATACTCTTGAGCTTATCATAGAAATCAATCACGATTTCTCCCAAAGGCATAGCAAACTGTATCTCCACACGGTTGCCACTGATGAAATCCTGTTTAATCAGCTCGCCACGCTTACCAAGGCAAAGAGTCATGATTGGACCTATGAAATTGCTGGTCGTAATGACTGACGCATGAATATAGGGCTCCTCGATATGGTCAATCAGCGTAGGTTCGGGCATTCCTGCCGGATTATGGACTTCCTTGACCTCGCCCTGCTTGTCATAAACCATGTAGGAGACATTGGGCACCGTCGTGATGACATCCATATTGAATTCTCTGTCCAAACGTTCCTGAACGATTTCCATGTGCAACAGGCCCAGGAAGCCGCAACGGAAACCAAAGCCAAGTGCAACAGATGATTCAGGTTGGAAGGTCAATGATGCATCATTGAGCTGCAGCTTCTCCAAAGAGGCACGCAGGTTCTCGTAGTCCTCTGTCTCAATAGGATAGACACCTGCAAACACCATCGGTTTGACCTCCTCGAAGCCGGCGATAGCTTCTACCTGTCCCAATGAGCTGACGTGGGTAATTGTGTCACCGACCTTTACTTCAGTGGCTGTTTTGATGCCGCTCACGATATAGCCGACATCACCACAATGCAACTCTTTACGAGGCACCATATCCATCTTCAGGACTCCAATCTCATCGGCCTTGTATTCTTTGCCGGTATTGATGAAAACCACTTCATCGCCGCTCTTGATGTTACCATTGATAATCTTGAAGTAGGCAATAATACCACGGAAAGAATTGAATACGGAATCAAAAATAAGCGCTTGCAAAGGTGCATTCTCATCTCCCTTCGGATGTGGAATCCTGTCCACAACAGCATCCAGGATTTCATCTACACCCTCTCCGGTCTTTCCGCTTGCGCGGATTATCTCTTCACGTTTACAGCCCAACAGGTCGATGATTTCATCCTCAACCTCTTCAGGCATCGCATTGGGCATATCGCATTTGTTCACAACCGGAATAATTTCCAAATCATGATCAATGGCCATATAGAGGTTCGAGATTGTCTGAGCCTGAACACCCTGAGTGGCGTCAACAACCAGCAAAGCGCCCTCGCAGGCGGCAATGCTTCGGGACACCTCGTAGCTAAAGTCCACATGTCCCGGAGTGTCAATCAAGTTTAGAATATACTTTTCGCCATCACGCTCATATTCCATTTGAATGGCATGGCTCTTAATGGTAATACCACGCTCACGCTCCAAATCCATATCATCAAGCATCTGCCCTTCAGTGACCTGAATGGTATGAGTACGTTCGAGCAATCTGTCTGCCAGCGTGCTCTTCCCATGATCTATATGAGCTATGATGCAAAAATTACGGATATGTTTCATGGCCGCAAAGATAGCGAATTCTTGACTTTTACACAAAAGATGAGCATAAAAATCAACTACACCCCATGAAAAAATCCCACGCAAGCCTAAGCTCACATGGGATTCTTTGTGAATGATTGAGTTTTGGAAGTCTTACTTCAGGCAGAAAGAAGGATCCTTCTCATCGCCGGCAATAGCAAGCTTGTCCTCGCGGAGCAACCAGCCGAGAGCCAGGTAAAGTTCCTTATCAGTCTTAATCTTTGCTGCTTTTTTCAGATCTTTGGCGTTCATAGCGCCATTCTCATTCAGGGCTGTCCAAGCAGCACCTGCGAGCAATCCTGCATTTTCAAACATAATTCTTTTTACCTTTGATTGTGATTATATGAATGTGTTTTTGCAATTCTCTGAATTGCGGCGCAAAATTACTATTTTTTATTGAAACGGCATAATTTTTTAAGTAAAAAAAGTAGTTTAACTGCGAAAAAGAACTGTTCAATAACATATTTTAATCATCAAACAAAAAACAAGTTCCATCTTATCGACAGAACTTGCTTGTGTACGCCCTCAGGGGCTCGAACCCTGGACCCATTGATTAAGAGTCAATTGCTCTACCAACTGAGCTAAGGACGCATCCTTGTTTGATTTTGTACGCCCTCAGGGGCTCGAACCCTGGACCCATTGATTAAGAGTCAATTGCTCTACCAACTGAGCTAAGGACGCAACATACTCGGCTATCACCGAGGCGGCGTTGGAGACCGCTTTTGCTGTTTTGCGGGTGCAAAGGTACGGCGTTTTAGCGAAACAGCCAAACTTTTTTACCGCTTTTTTACTATTTAATAATTTCTAACTGCTTAAAGACGCCCGTTAGAGCTTTGACAGCCTGATCAACTTGCTCTTTCGTGTGATTAGCCATCAAGGCAAAACGAACAAGGGTGTCTTGTGGGGCGCAGGCTGGAGGAATTACAGGATTGATAAATACACCGGCATCGAAGGCCAGTTTCGTGACAGCGAAAGTCTTATCCACATCTCTGACATAGAGAGGGATTATCGGACTCTCTGTCTCACCAATTTCAAAACCTTCCTCACGGAAACGCTTCAGTGCATAATTTGTAACCTCCCATAACTTCTCTATACGCTCGGGTTCCTCTAACAGGATATGCAGTGCCTCGCGGGCTGCTGCAGTAGCGGCAGGCGTACAGGAAGCCGAGAAGATATATGTGCGCGTTGTGTGACGCAAGTAGTTGATAATGGAACTGTCAGCAGCTATGAACCCACCGATGCTTGCCAAACTCTTGGAGAAGGTTCCCATAATCAAATCCACGTCGGCAGTCACACCAAAATGGTCGCATACACCACGTCCATTCTTGCCAAAGACGCCTAAGCCATGGGCTTCGTCAACCATAATGGCTGTACCGGGGTACTTCTTCTTCAGCTCAACAATCTTCGGCAGAGGAGCCAAATCGCCTTCCATGGAGAATACGCCATCCACGACTATCAGCTTCACGACATCCTTCGGACAGCGTTGCAACAGCGACTCAAGCTCTTCCATGTCATTGTGCTTGTACTTGAGACGGTGAGAGAAACTGTTTCGCACACCATCAACAATACTTGCATGGTCGCGGTCGTCACAAATAATATAGTCATGGCGGTCAGTAAGTACACTCAGGACACCGCTATTCACCGTGAAACCAGTGGCAAAGCACATGGCTTCATCCTTCCCGACGAAAGCAGCAAGTTCCTTTTCTAACTGCACATGCAAATCCAGAGTACCATTTAGGAAACGGGAACCGGCACATCCGCTACCATAGCGTTCCATGGCCTTGATGCCCGCCTGAATCACTCGCTCATCGCCCGTCAAACCAGTATATGCGTTGGATCCGAACATCAGCACATGATGTCCGTCCATCACCACCTCTGTTCCCTGCTTTCCTTCAATCTCGCGAAAATAGGGATAGATACCTAAGGCTTTGTATTTCTGAGGTCGGTCGTATTGGGCCAGTCTATCTTGTAATAATCCCATATATTATAATAGGTATATGTATTTCATTTGTCAAAAAGCGGTGCAAAGGTACATAAATTATTCTTACTTTCTGCACATTTTTCATGAAAATGTATAAGAAAAAGTAGTTTTCAACCTAAAAAATAGTATAGACAAAGATTTTTTATTACTTTTGCACAAATAATCGTATGTCCTCACATGGATAAAAAAAAGCTACTGTTCATCGCCAATCCAATTTCCGGCACACGAGACAAGCGTCCCATCATTGAATCTGTTCCCGACTTTCTTGACAGCAATTTTTTTGACTGGGACGTCGTCTGGACAGATCATCGCGGCCATGCCGCCGAGTTGGCATTGGAAGCATCTGAAATTGGTATTGATGTTTGTGTGGCGATAGGCGGAGACGGGACTGTTAACGAGGTCGCACGTTCACTGCGCCACTCCAACACGGCACTAGCAATCATCCCCATGGGAAGCGGCAACGGGTTAGCACGCCATCTCCAAATTCCCTTAGATCCAGACGGCGCTCTGCGCGTGCTTGGTCGCTGTGACATCAAGGAACTGGACTATGGGATGATAAATGATAAGCCTTTCTTCTGCACTTGCGGAATGGGTTTCGATGCATTTATCAGCGAGAAGTTCGCAGGTAGCGGAAAGCGTGGTCTCAGCACTTATATAGAGAACACTCTTCGCGGTGGGCTCTCCTACCAGCCAGAGACATACGAGATTGAAGTCGATGGACAGACCGAACACTATAAAGCGTTCCTCATCGCCTGCGGTAATGCATCTCAATATGGCAACAACTTCTATATTGCACCTCAAGCTTCCATGAGCGACGGACTGTTAGATGTAACCATCATAGAGCCGCTGAACGTCATTGAAGCGCCACAGCTTGTCATGCAAATGATGCAAAAAACGCTCGACACCAATTCCCATGTACGCACATTCCGCTGCAATACATTGCATGTCCATCGAGAACAATCAGGTGTCATCCACTACGATGGTGAGCCCGCAGAAGCCGGCACTGACATCACGGTAACCGTTGTCCCCAAAGGACTGCGGGTGGTCATCAATTCGAAAGCCAACGAGAGCATCCCCCCCATCATCCACAACATTCAGGATGTCTTCGACCAAATTACAGGCGACATCAAGGCTCAGCAGCGTAAGCTCTTGGCAATCAATAAGAACCTTCTTAACAAAATCCTTCAGCGAAACCGCTAATGGCCCTGCTATCAGACTTTCTTCCTACGACGCGCAAGGAGATGGATTTGCGCGGTTGGGAACAGGCTGATGTCATCCTGCTCTCAGGCGACGCCTACGTGGACCACCCCTCCTTCGGCGTTGCGGTCATCGGACGTTTGCTGGAAGCAGAAGGACTACGCGTTGCCATTATTCCGCAACCTGACTGGCACGGTGATTTCCGCGACTTCAAGAAACTCGGTCGCCCCCGACTGTGGTTCGGCATCTCCCCGGGATGCATGGACTCCATGGTGAATAAATACACCGCTGCTCGCCGCCTACGTTCAGAAGATGCCTATAGCCCCGATGGTCGCCACGACCTCCGACCGGAATACCCGACGATTGTATATACACAAATTGTCAAGCAGTTATTCCCGGACACCCCTGTCATCCTCGGCGGCATAGAAGCTTCGTTGCGGCGTCTGACACATTACGACTACTGGCAGGAACGCCTTCGCCCCAGTATCCTGTTAGACAGCGGGGCTGATGCCATCCTTTATGGCATGGGCGAACAGCCCACACTGGACCTCGTACAACGTTCACTCGAAGTGCTGGACAGTGGTCACCCCGCTTTAGCCTACGATGAGCGGGGAAATGCGCGACTGACCTCTGAGGCGTTACGAGAGGCTCTATCCGGGCTTCCTCAAACGGTCACGGCATACCATTCCGCAGCCGACATACCCGGTGGCATCCGCCCTGACGACCTTGTGCTTCATTCGTTTGAAGATTGCTTGCAGAATCCACGCGACCACGCTGAGAACTTCCATCATATTGAAGTTCAGAGCAACCGCCTGCAAGCTCAACGCCTCATCCAGCAGACCGGTAACCGGTGGGTCGTCGTCACCCCACCCTACCCGCCCATGACCACCGAGCAGCTCGACCATTCTTTCGACCTGCCTTACACCCGACTTCCGCATCCGAAATACAAAGGGAAACGCATTCCCGCCTTCGACATGATTCGTTTCTCAGTGTGTATGCATCGCGGCTGCTTTGGCGGCTGCGCATTCTGCACCATCTCTGCCCATCAAGGAAAATTCGTCATGTCGCGCTCCAAGGAAAGCATCCTTCGCGAGGTCGAAGCCATCACACGGATGCCGGAATTCCGAGGCAACCTCTCCGACCTCGGTGGCCCGTCGGCCAACATGTATGCCATGCACGGCAAAAACATGAAAGCCTGTCTGAAATGCACACGCCCCTCCTGCATCCATCCCGCCATCTGCCCCAATCTCAACGGAGACCACCGTCCGCTGCTCGACATCTACAAGGCTGTCGGCTCTATGCCCGGCATCAAAAGGAGCTTTATCGGCAGCGGCGTGAGATATGACCTACTGCTTCATGACTGGAAAGACGAAGCCCTTAATCGTGCTGCCCGCGACTACACACATGAGCTCATCACAAACCACGTAAGCGGCCGCTTGAAAGTAGCCCCTGAGCACACGTCAAACCGCGTCCTCTCGCTGATGCGCAAACCTTCTTTCAAGTTATTCTATGAGTTCAAGCGCCTGTTCGACCAAATCAATCGCGATGGCGGACTGCGCCAACAGATTATACCTTATTTCATCAGTTCCCATCCGGGATGCAGAGCTGAAGATATGGCGGAACTGGCTATCGAAACAAAAAGACTTGACTTCCAATTAGAACAGGTCCAGGACTTCACGCCAACGCCCATGACAACGGCAACGACCATGTATGCCACCGGTTATGACCCCGATACAATGGAACCCGTATTCGTAGCCCGTTCTCCACAAGAGAAACAGGCACAGCGCCAGTTCTTCTTTTGGTATAAACCTGAAGAGCGTCACCGTATAGAGGCTGAACTCATACGGATGAACCGCCCCGACCTGCTTAAGCGCTTGTTCAACGTTAAACCAAATGCCTTATCGGCTGTCAAAAACAAGAAATACAATCAACCACATCACCCAAAACGAAAATGAGAACAAGACTCTTATCCCTTATCTTTTTGGCAATCGCGTTTACATTCGCCACAACTCTCCATGCTGAATCCAAACTCGAAAAACGTTATGCCTACACGCTTAAGAACCTGAAGCTCGACAAAGAGACGGCTGCTAAATTCGGCCCTGTCCTGAAAGCTTATCTGACCGAGAAAAAGGCCGCAAATCAAAAGTACGACGACCTCAAGGACAAGTACAAATCCGCAGAGAAGTCAGGCACCCTCACAGACTCGCAGGCCACGCAGCTGGTCGAAGCCAAGATGGAATGCGATGCCAAAGAACTTGAAGTAAAAAAGAAATACTACGAGGAATTCCGGAAAGTCCTTAAGCCGAAGAAGATTTACTACGCCTTCGACTTGTCCAACGACAAGATGTCCAAGATTGAGGGGAAGGATTAAGCCCGTCCCCTTTCTTTTACAGGATTTCCAACAAGGCCTGACAGCCTTCCAGAACATCACGCCACGTTGCATCGAAATCGCCCGTGTACCAAGGGTCAGCCACATCGCCCGGTCGCTTGGTAAAGTCCATCAACAAGTGAATCTTGCCTTCAGGGTCGTCATCACATAGACGACGCATATTCCGCAAATTCCACTGATCCATCCCCACGATATAGTCAAAACGCTCATAGTCGCGGCGCGTCATCTGGCGCGCCGTTTTTCCGTCACAACGGATGCCATGCTCGGCCAGTTTCCGCCGTGCAGGCGGATAAACGGCATTACCTATTTCCTCTGTCGATGTAGCGGCCGACTCTATGTAGAAGTCTTTTTCACGACCAGCTTTGGCCACCAGGTCCTTCATCACAAATTCCGCCATAGGGCTTCTACATATATTACCATGACACACAAACAGGATTCTCTTCATAACACGAACCGTTTTTCTTTATCTTTAACGCGGCAAAGGTATGTATAATTTTTGAATTTAGAACGATTTTCATAAACGCATCGACATTTTTGCGCATTTCGTTTGGCTATGTGCAGAAAAAAAGTTACTTTTGCGCACTTGAAATGCTTATTACACACATTATTCATTTTATTAAAATATCTAAACAATGAGTCAAAAACGTGTTTACACCTTCGGCAATGGACAAGCTGAGGGTAATGCGCAGATGCGCGAACAGCTGGGTGGCAAGGGAGCTAACCTGGCTGAGATGAATCTCATTGGCGTTCCCGTTCCTCCGGGTTTCACCATCACCACCGACGTTTGCAACGAGTACTACGAGGTTGGTCAGGAGAAAATCATGGAGCTGCTGAACGATGATGTGATGGCTGCCGTTGCTCACATTGAGAAGCTGATGAACTCCAAGTTCGGAGATGCACAAAACCCGCTGCTCGTCAGTGTACGTTCCGGCGCTCGCGCTTCCATGCCTGGCATGATGGACACCATCCTGAACCTGGGCCTGAACGACGAGGTGGCTGAGGGCATGGTCAAAAAGACCGGCAACCCCCACTTTGTCTATGACAGCTACCGCCGTTTCGTGCAGATGTACGGTGACGTGGTGCTCGAATTGAAGCCCGCCAACAAGACTGATATCGATCCTTTCGAGGAAATCATTGAGCAGGTGAAAGCCATCCGTGGTGTGAAACTCGACAAGGACCTCAGCGTTGATGAACTGAAGGAACTGGTTGTCCGCTTCAAGAAAGCCATCAAAGAGCGCACCGGCAAAGACTTCCCCAACGATCCCATCGAGCAACTCTGGGGTGCTATTTGCGCTGTGTTCCGCAGCTGGATGAACGAGCGCGCTATCCTCTATCGTAAGATGGAAGGAATCCCCGACGAGTGGGGAACGGCCGTCAGCGTCATGGCAATGGTATTCGGCAATATGGGCGAGACATCTGCAACGGGTGTTTGCTTCAGCCGCGATGCCGCCAACGGTGAGAACCTGTTCAACGGTGAGTATCTTGTCAACGCACAGGGTGAGGACGTAGTAGCTGGTATCCGCACACCGCAGCAGATCACCAAGATTGGCTCTCAGCGCTGGGCTGAGCGCGCAGGCATCAGCGAGGCAGAGCGTGCAGCTAAGTATCCGTCCATGGAAGAGGCTATGCCCGCCATCTATGCTGAGCTCGACGCAATCCAAAACAAGCTCGAAGAGCACTACCGTGATATGCAGGACATGGAGTTCACCGTTCAGGAAGGCAAACTCTGGTTCCTCCAGACCCGTAACGGCAAGCGCACTGGTGCCGCCATGGTGAAGATTGCCATCGACCTGCTCCACGAGGGACTCATCGACGAGAAGACCGCCATCATGCGCTGTGAGGCTCAGAAGCTCGACGAGCTG
>CACZSQ010000061.1 GCA_902783885.1 uncultured Bacteroidales bacterium | reverse complement strand
GTTCTTCAAGATGGTTCAAAACAAGATTCACTTTGCCGTTCATGGTCGCACGGCGGCAGAACTGATTGTCGAACGGGCAGATGCTGAAAAAGAGCACATGGGGTTGACCACTTGGGAGAATGCGCCCAAGGGTAAGATTGTGAAGACGGATGTGTCAATCGCCAAGAACTATCTGAAACAGGTGGAATTGGAGGACATGGGGCGTATTGTGACGGCTGTGCTGGAGTTTGCCGAGAGTCGCGCCAAACGTCATATACCCATGACGATGGAAGATTGGGCCAAGCGAATCGATGCCTATCTGAGTAGCGACGAGCGGCCTTTACTGGACAATGCCGGCAGTGTGAGCCACGAAGAAGCCGTGCTCCATGCAGAGACGGAGTTTGAGAAGTATCGCATCATACAAGACCGCCTTTTCGAAAGTGACTTTGACAAGTATTTGGGTGAATTGCCGTTTGATGATGGCGGTACAGAACAATAGCAACAATGATGGTTAATGGTTCTTGGACGAGCCAAGCGGCAGAGCCGAGCGCAAGCAATAGAACAAAAAACGAATTACTGACCAAAAGAAAGAAAATTAAATAATATGACAACAAGGAATCTTTTACTTTCATTGCTATGTGCGGCAAGTTGCACTTACGTTGCTGCTCAGAAGACCGCAGGGGGTGGCATCTCGCAGCAGATGCTTACGACAATTACGAGGGCACAACCTGCCACAGGCAACGCCATTGCCAATGCGCTGGCCGCCAACCCCATCGATGACCTGGCCAAGAACCGCCGCAATGCAGGACCGATTGACACTCAGTTCAGCATCGAGACTCCCAAGCAGAGCATCACCGATCAGAAGTCCAGCGGCCGCTGCTGGATGTTCTCTGCCATGAATGTGCTCCGCGCTGACTTCGCCCGCCAGCATGAGGACACCCTCGCCGTGGAGTTCTCGCAAGACTACCTCTTCTTCTTCGACCAATTGGAGAAAGCCAATCTGATGCTGCAGGGCGTCATCGACACTGCTAAGGAACCCATGGAACACGAGCGCGTGCGCTTCTTCTTCCAGAATCCCATTGGCGACGGAGGCACGTTCTGCGGCCTCGCTGACCTGGCTCCCAAGTATGGCCTCGTGCCGGCAGCCATCGCTCCCGAGACCTATTCAGCTGAGAACACATCGAAGATGCGCCAGCTCATCACCTCGAAGTTGCGCGAGTTCGGCTTGGAGCTGCGTCGCATGGTGGCAGACAAGAAGAAGGCCGATGCCATCGCCACGCGCAAGACCGCAATGCTTGGTGAGATTTATCGTCTGCTAACCCTCACGCTGGGAGAGCCTGTGCAGGAGTTCGACTATGCCTTCCGCGATGCCAGCGGCACCATACGCACAGCAATGAAGCACTACACTCCCCAGTCCTTCTACGCCGAGGTGATGGGCGGTCGCCAGCTGGAGGGCTCCTTCATCATGGTGATGAACGACCCGCGCCGCGAATACCACAAGACCTACGAGGTGGAATGGGACCGCCACGCCTACGACGGCACCAACTGGTGCTACCTGAACCTGCCTATGGAGGACATCGAGCAGCTGGCCATCGCACAGCTCAAGGACGGCCGCAAGATGTACAGCAGCTACGATGTCGGCAAGCAGCTCGACCGCAAGCGCGGCTACTGCGACACCGAGAACTTCGACTATGCCTCGCTCATGGGCACCTCCTTCCCCATGTCTAAGGCCGACCGCATCGCCACCTTCGACAGCGGCAGCACCCATGCCATGACGCTCACTGCCGTGGACCTCGACAAGGACGGGCAACCCGTCAAGTGGAAGGTGGAGAACTCATGGGGTGCCTCCTGGGGACAGGGCGGCTGCCTCATCATGTCGGCCCGCTGGTTCCGCGAGTATATGTTCCGCCTCGTCGTTGACAAGCAGTATGTCCCTGAGCATCTCCTGAAAGAGGCACAGCAGAAGCCCACAATGGTCATGCCCGAAGACCCACTTTTCCAGGATGAGTTATGAGTTCCGTAAAACGTCTTGAATGGCTCGATGCACTGCGAGGATTCACGATGTTCCTCGTGGTGGCTAACCACACCTACGGCTTCGGCTTCGACACGAACACCAAGTACTCCATGTTCATGTCGTTGTGCCTGCTGTTCCGGATGCCCCTGTTCTTCTTCATCAGCGGCTTCCTGGCCTACAAGGCATCGTTCTCGTGGAACCTGCACGACACTGGCTCGTTGGTAGCCAAGAAGCTGCGCGTGCAGATCATCCCGACGCTCGTCTTCATGACCGCCGAGATAGCCCTCATGGCCAAGAATTTCTGGGACCGCATGGGCGAGGCCTGGGAGAGTCCCACCAAGGGCGGCTACTGGTTCACGATGGTGCTGTTGCTGATGTTCCTCATCTACTACACCTTCTGCTTCGCCACTCGTAAGCTGACAGGCCTCACCATGGGGGCGTCGGAGGAAGAGATGGCGTCCCGGCGCCGCATCGAAGCTGCCGTGCTCATCATCCTCTGGGCCGTTGCCGTCTTTGCTTACGCCACCTTGTATATGCGCTGGTTCTCCTGGCGCAAGGAACCGTTCTTCCGCTACAGTAGCCTCACGGAGGTGGCCCGCTATTTCCAGTTCTTCCTGTTGGGCAATCTCGTCCACCGCTTCTGGCCACAGGTGCAACGCCTCTTCGACACCCGCTGGTTTTTCCCCCTGCTGGTGGTCATCGCCTTCCTCGGAGCCGGCGACTATCTCAAGTGGCACAACCTGCGCATGGAATGGGCCAACCTGCCGCGCACGCTGGCGATGTACGCCTTTGTGCTCATGATTGTGGCCTTCTTCCGCCACTACGAACATTGGTTCACGAAGGAAACACGCCTTGGCGCTGCCCTCCAATATATCGGTGTACGAACTCTCGACATCTATCTGATTCACTATTTCTTCATCCCCAAGCTGCCCGACATCGGCGTATGGTTCAAGGCACATCCTACGAACTTCGTGCTCGAAGGTACGTCGGCCATCATCCTGGCCACGCTCGTCATCAGCTTCTCACTGCTCACCAGTCATGTCCTCCGCGTCAGTCCCTTCCTCAAGAAATGGCTCTTCGGGCGTGACAGCTAATCCGTAAATCTACTCTCCTATGCCTTCCACTTCACCCGTAGCTCTCTTTGTCTTCAACCGTGCTGACAACACGCGACGTACGCTGCGCGCACTGTTGGCTAACACGCTGGCACCACAGACCGACCTCTACGTCTTCTCCGACGGCGGTCGCGATGACCGGTCGTGGACCGCTGTGAACGAGGTGAGGGCACTGCTGCGTACAACTGCCGAGGAAGTGGCTCGCACACAGGCCCTACGGAGCATGACCATCGTGGAGCGTCCCGTGAACTTCTACCTCGAACGCAACATCATCGAAGGCATAGCCGAAGTCTTCAGGCACCACGACACAGTCATCGTTCTGGAGGACGACATCGTCACCGCCCCTTACTTCCTGCAGTTTATGAACGATGCCTTCCGCCTCTATCGCAACGACCAGAGCGTGATGCACGTCAGCGGCTTCACCAGGATAGAACCCGACACGCGAGAGACCACCTACTTCACCCCCTTCATGGCAGGCTGGGGCTGGGGAACGTGGCGCGACCGGTGGCAGCAGCACTTCCACCACTATCAGTCGCGTGCAGAAGCCCTCGCAGACCTAACCGATGAAGACCTCCGTGCGCTCGAATATGGCGGCGTATTTCCATGTCTGAAGAACCTCGACCGCAACCCCATCCCCTGGGATCTGTGCTGGGGCATCGCAATCCACCGTGCCCGCGGACTATGCCTCTATCCGTCAAAGACATTGGTACGAAATATCGGACTGACCAGCGGCACACATTTTCACCTTTCTCTACCGCTGTCCCGTCTCATTCAACGCTATGAGTACGACCGCGAGCCCTACTCACAGCCCATCCCCCTCAACTATCAACAACCAGCCGCCGACCCGGCCATCGAGCGTCAGATGCAGGCAGCCCTCACCGACTGGGGCATTCGCTACACTTGGCTGGGCCGCTTACTCCGCCGCATGGCACGAACTTAAAATGTGAAAATAATCTGCTTTTGTGTACACCGAACGAGAAAAATGCGTACCTTTGCAAGCGTAATGATACATTATCCATTATCAATTATACATTAACAACAATGAATCCGTATTTGAATTTCTCGCTCGAGGGTAAGGTTGCCCTCGTCACCGGTGCCAGCTACGGCATCGGCTTTGCCATTGCCAGCGCATTCGCTGAGCAGGGGGCAAAGATCTGTTTCAACGACATCAACCAGGAGCTGGTTGACAAGGGTTTGAAAGCCTATGCCGAGAAAGGCATCAAGGTGCACGGCTACGTCTGCGACGTCACCGACGAGCCCGCTGTGCAGGCTATGGTCAAGCAGATCAAGGAGGAAGTGGGCACGATTGACATCCTCGTGAACAACGCAGGCATCATCCGCCGCATTCCCATGCACGAGATGGAGGCCGCCGACTTCCGCCGCGTCATCGACATTGACCTCAACGCCCCCTTCATCGTCTCCAAGGCTGTGCTGCCCGACATGATGGCCAAGGGTCATGGCAAGATCATCAACATCTGCTCCATGATGTCCGAGCTCGGTCGCGAGACTGTCAGTGCCTACGCAGCTGCAAAGGGCGGTCTGAAGATGCTCACCCGCAACATCTGCTCCGAGTATGGTGAATACAACATCCAGTGCAACGGCATCGGCCCGGGCTACATTGCTACGCCCCAGACAGCTCCCCTGCGCGAGCGTCAGCCGGACGGCAGCCGCCATCCCTTCGACAGCTTCATCTGCGCCAAGACCCCCGCAGGACGCTGGCTTGATCCGCAGGAGCTCACCGGTCCCGCCGTGTTCCTCGCTTCTGAGGCTTCCAACGCCGTGAACGGACACATCCTCTACGTCGATGGTGGCATCCTGGCTTACATCGGCAAGCAGCCCAAATAAGCGATGGATCATCTTCCCCACGACCCCGCCATGCTGGTGTCAGCCGTCAATATGTTGCTGCGCGACAACGAGTTCGACACGCTCGAAGACCTGTGCAGCTATTTCGATCGCGACCCAGAAGAGCTCAAGGCTGAGCTCCAAGCAGAGGGGTATATATACAGCGAGGCGCAACGTCAGTTGCGTCTCGCTTAATTTTTTACACCTTCTTGCAGAACGGTCATAGGCCGTAGCTCTGCAGGCGTTCGTATTTCTCCTTCAGCTTCGTGCGAGCGCGATGAAGATATACACGCACCTGGTCCTCTGTGAGATGCAGCAAGGTGGCAATCTCGCGGTAGCTGAGGCCCTCGATGTCGCGCAGACGCACCAGGTCATCCAGAGGCGGAGGCAACTCCGTGATCAGCCGCTGCAGCAACGCATATTCCCCGTCTGCGTTTGTGTGCGTTGTCGGGATAGCTATCTCTTGCTGATGAGGCGAGGTGGGCAGCGGGCTTGTCCGTTCCTGTCTCTTGCGGCGGTCAAGGGCCAGGTTCTTGCACACCTGAAGAAGCCAACCCTGTATGTTCTCTATGGAAGGCCACTCATCGCGCCGCTCCCACGCGCGAAGCATCACATCCTGCACGATATCCTCGGCCTCTGCTGTCTGCATGGTAATGCTCAGAGCCAGACGGTAGAGGCGGTCGCGATGGGGTAATATGTCAGTGCGGAAGTCCAAATCAGTTAAAAAAGTATTGTTCCTCCCTGCAGATGGTGGATAGAGGTTATGCGTACACTGCTGACGCCAGCGTGAATGGCGGCGAAGGCATTCTCCAGTTTCGGAATCATGCCGCCGCTGACCGTGCCGTCGGCCACCAGCTCGCGGAACGTCTGCTCGCTCATCTCCGTGATCAGCGAGGAGGCATCCTCGGGGTTGCGCATCACGCCGGGCAGCTCGAAGCAGTAGGTGAGCGTGGTGCTGCCGCCTTCCATGCCAGCGACTGACTCTCCGGCTGGCAGAACTCCCTTCTTGGCAGCGCGGGACAGTGCCACCGCAACCGTCTGCGCCATCGTGTCGGCATTGATGTTGAGCATATTGCCGGCGCCATCGTGAGTGAGAGGGGCTATCACGGGTGTGATACCCATTTGCAGCAACTGCTGCAAGCGCTCGCCGTCAGCACTGTCCACATCGCCCACAAAGCCGAAGTCAATACCCTCGGGGGTGACAGGGCGGCGGTGAGCACGAACGATATTCATGTCAGCCCCTGTCAGGCCCAAGGCATTGACACCCCGTGCCTGCAGCTGCGCCACAACGTTCTTGTTCACTAGACCCCCATACACCATCGTCACCACCCGCAGCATCTCAGCGTCAGTGATGCGACGACCGCCCACCATTTTGCTCTCCAAGCCCAGCTGTGCCGCCAGTTTCGTGGCTGACCGTCCGCCGCCGTGCACCAGCACCTTCGGCCCTTCTATCTTCTGGAATTCATCCAGCAGGATGGCCAGCTGCGCAGGGTCTTCCACCACAGCGCCGCCAACCTTAATGACCGTCGCTCGGCTCATTTGTTGATGTCCATTCATTTGTGTTGTTTTCATATTTTGTTGCAAATGTACAACATATTTCTGAAAAGAGCCCCCTTCACCTCTAAATTTCTATTTTTCCAAAACTCTTCGCCCTTCTGTGAATCTTTTCTTTACGTTCCTTCTGGTTCTCCCGAAGGCCTTCCATGGTCCTTTTTACACCTTTCCGCTGTAAGATTCATTGACGGGCCATGTAAGATACATATCTTATGGCCATAAGACGTATATCTTACGAGCATAAGACGTAGCATCTTACGAACAGAAGACGTAGCATCTTATGAACAGAAGACGTAGCATCTTACGAACATAAGATGTAGCATCTTACGAGCATAAGATGATGATGCTCAGCCGATAAGACTGGTGTCTTCGCCTTATTTTCTCCAGTTCTTACTAACTAAATTTTTAATTTTTTCATTCTTTAATTTTTTCATTCTTTAATTTTTTCATTCTTTAATTTTTTCATTCTTTAATTTTTTCATTCTTTAATTTTTTCATTCTTAATTAATTGCTGTATATTTGCCGCGGAAAAGGATTAAAACGAAAGAAAACCAATACTCTCATATACGATGAAAAAGAACTTTCTCTTGACTATGATTGCTGCTCTTGTTGCTATGCAGGCATGGGGACAGGCTGTCATTTTCCCGCAGGAGCAACAGGCAGGAATAGCCACTTCATCGGTTAGCGGTAGCACCTATACGCTATCCAACGACCTGCTCTCTGCCACGTTCATACACGCTGACGGCCAGCTGTCCTTTGGCGGATGCGAAGCGATGGGGCTACAACCCGGCAATGAGCTGTTCAGCATCCGCCTCGGCAACGGCACGGAGGTGGCATCCTCTGCCATGACGCTGAACGATGTGCAACTGGTTACCCTTTCGCCCGACGCCTCTGCCGCCAAGGCATCGCTG
>CACZSQ010000060.1 GCA_902783885.1 uncultured Bacteroidales bacterium | reverse complement strand
TGATGGCTGCCGAGCTCTACAAGCCGTTCATCATCCGTAAGCTCATCGAGCGCGGCATCGTGAAGACGGTGAAGAGCGCCAAGAAGATTGTCGATCGCAAGGATCCCGTCATCTGGGATATCCTCGAGCATGTCATGAAGGGTCACCCCGTGCTCCTCAACCGTGCTCCGACACTGCACCGTCTCGGTATCCAGGCCTTCCAGCCTCACATGATTGAGGGTAAGGCCATCCAGCTGCACCCCCTCGCATGTACGGCCTTCAACGCCGACTTCGACGGTGACCAGATGGCTGTTCACCTTCCCCTGTCCAACGAGGCTATCCTGGAGGCTCAGATCCTGATGCTCCAGAGCCACAATATCCTGAACCCCGCCAACGGTGCTCCTATCACGGTGCCTTCACAGGACATGGTGCTGGGTCTGTACTACATCACCAAGATGCGTCCCGGAGCCCTCGGCGAAGGTCTCACCTTCTACGGCCCCGAGGAGGCCATCATCGCCTACAACGAGAAGCGCGTGGATGTCCACGCCCCCGTCAAGGTGGTTGTCGAGGACAAGCTCGAAGACGGCACCATCGGCAAGCGTCTCGTTGAGACCACTGTCGGTCGTGTCATCGTCAATGAGATCATCCCCGTGGAGGCCGGCTTCTTCAATGATGTCATCTCCAAGAAGACCCTGCGCGGTCTCATCACCGATGTCATCAAGACCGTGGGTGTGGCACGTGCCTGTGCCTTCCTCGACGGTATCAAGAACCTCGGTTACAAGCTCGCCTACGACGGCGGCCTGTCCTTCAACCTCGGCGACATCATCATCCCCGAAGAGAAGGCAGCCCTCGTGCAGCGCGGTAACGACGAGGTCGAGCGCATCACCGGTGACTATAACATGGGTTTCATCACCGACAAGGAGCGCTACAACCAGGTCATCGATGCCTGGACACACGTCAACAACGACCTCTCGGCTGTCCTCATGAAGACCATGCGCGAGGCCGACCAAGGCTTCAATGCCGTGTATATGATGCTCGACTCCGGTGCCCGTGGTAGTGCCGGTCAGATCTCACAGCTCTCCGGTATGCGTGGTCTGATGGCTAAGCCCCAGAAGGCCGGTGCCGAGGCACAGATTATCGAGAACCCGATTCTGTCCAACTTCAAGGAGGGTATGTCCGTGCTGGAGTACTTCATCTCCACCCACGGTGCCCGTAAGGGTCTTGCCGATACGGCCCTGAAGACGGCTGACGCAGGTTACCTGACCCGTCGTCTGGTCGATGTCTCTCACGATGTCATCATCAACGAGGAGGACTGCGGCACCCTGCGCGGTCTCGTCTGCACAGCCCTGAAGAATGGCGATGAGGTCATCAGCTCACTCTACGACCGCATCCTCGGCCGCGTCAGCGTGCATGACATCATCCATCCCTCCACCAACAAGCTCATCGTGCCTGCCGGCGAGGAAATCACCGAGGCCATCGCTGCTGAGATCGAGGCCAGCCCCATCGAGAGCGTTGAGATCCGTTCCGTGCTCACCTGCGAGAGCCGTCATGGCGTCTGCATGAAGTGCTACGGCCGCAACCTGGCCACCAGCCGCATGGTGCAGCTGGGCGAGGCTGTCGGCGTCATCGCTGCACAGTCCATCGGTGAGCCTGGTACACAGCTGACACTGCGTACGTTCCACGCCGGTGGTGTGGCCGACAATGCTGCCGCCAATGCCACCATCAAGGCTAAGTACGCGAGCAAGCTCGAGTTCGAGGAGCTCCGCACGGTTGATATCCTTGACGAGGCAGGCCAGCCCGCCAAGATGGTTGTTGGCCGTCTGGCCGAAGTCCGCTTCGTCGATGTCAACACGGGCATCATCCTGCTCACCCAGAACGTGCCTTACGGCTCCACCTTATATAAGAAGGAGGGCGACAAGGTCTCCAAGGGCGACATGATTGCCAAGTGGGATCCCTTCAACGCCGTCATTGTCACTGAGATGGCCGGCCGCGTCGAGTTCGAGGGTGTCATCGAGAACGTCACCTACCGTGTCGAAACCGATGATGCTACAGGTCTTCGCGAGCTCATCATCATCGAGTCCAAGGACAAGACACAGGTTCCGCAGGCCCACATCGTCGATGAGAATGGCGAACTCCTGCGCACCTATAACTTCCCCATCGGCGGTCACATCTCCATTGAGGACAAGCAGACGGTCAAGGCCGGTGATGTCCTCGTGAAGATTCCTCGCGCTGTTGGTAAGGCTGGTGATATCACCGGCGGTCTGCCCCGTGTCACCGAGCTCTTCGAGGCCCGCAACCCGAGCAATCCCGCCATCGTCAGCGAAATCGACGGAGAGGTCACCATGGGCAAGCTCAAGCGCGGTAACCGCGAGATCACCATCACTCCTAAGTCTGGCGAGCCCCGCAGCTATCTCGTGCCTCTCAGCAAGCAGATCCTCGTGCAGGAGAACGACTATGTCCGTGCCGGCACGCCGCTGTCCGACGGTGCCATCACGCCTGCCGACATCCTGGCTATCCAGGGTCCCACAGCCGTGCAGGAGTACATTGTCAACGAGGTACAGGATGTCTATCGTCTGCAGGGTGTGAAGATCAACGACAAGCACTTCGAGGTCATCGTGCGTCAGATGATGCGCAAGGTTCAGATTGAGGAGCCGGGTGACACCCGCTTCCTTGAGCAGCAGATTGTCGATAAGCTCGAGTTTGCTGAGGAGAACGACCGCATCTGGGGCAAGAAGGTTGTCATCGACGGTGGCGACTCCGAGACCATGGTGCCGGGCATGATTGTCACAGCACGCAAGCTGCGCGACGAGAACTCGCTGCTGAAGCGCCGCGACCTGAAGCCTGTCGTCGTTCGCGATGCCGTGCCCGCAACGTCCACGCAGATCCTGCAGGGTATCACCCGTGCTGCCCTCCAGACCAGCTCGTTCATGTCGGCCGCATCCTTCCAGGAGACCACCAAGGTGCTCAACGAGGCTGCTATCAATGGCAAGAGCGACCGTCTCGAAGGCATGAAGGAGAACGTCATCTGCGGTCACCTCATCCCCGCCGGTACGGGTATGCGTGAGTTCGAGCGCATCGTGGTCGGCTCCAAGGAGGACTATGACCGTGTGCTGGCCAACCGCAAGGCTGTCCTCGACTACGAAATGGAATAAGCGCCCGTTCGAGAGGTTTGTTGCCTCTTATCACCATTATAGGGACTGTGTCATCTGTTTTGGCACAGTCCTTTTTTGTGTGAAAAATGTTCTTATTTGTCCTTTTTGGTGTAAAATGAACATTTATTTTGCCTTCAAGTCTTGTGGGAAACGATTTTTTTTGTAACTTTGCACCGTATATCATTTTTTATTCACTAATTAACACATCAAAAGTATGAAACAACGTTACTTCTGTTCTCTTCTTTTGGGCCTGATGACGTTAGGTGCTTTCGCTCAGACGGATTATACCGTCCTGAAAGACCTGACTTCCAAGATCCAGAATGCGAACTTCAGTGAAGGTACTCCTGTGGATGCTACCATCCGTACGTATGACTACGACATCCAAGACCAGAAGGGTGCCGGCAACGGCGGTGTAGAATATTATGGTCAGCAGGAAGTTCCTGGGTGGATTGCTGCCACCCCCTCTGACAATACGTATATGCCGAATCCAGGCCATACAGATGGCACCAATGCCCGTGCGGCAGGCCTTTTTGCCTATCTGACTGGTGATGAAGAAACAAAACCTGGTTTAGGCGGAGATTATTTTGCTCCTGAGGCTGAAGCTGGATTATTAGGCAACGCCCTGGGCTTGGTTGCTGTATGGGGCGCAGATTTGAAATATACGCAAGAGGTTAGTCTTCCTGCTGGAACTTATGCGTTGGCTTTTAAGGTTTATAATGCGCATGGGCCGGAGAACTTTGGAGCAAATTATTTCGGCTTCGTGCTTCCGCGTAAGGGTATAGCCTCTTATTCTGCTCAAAATACATATTCTGAAAGTGAATGGGTTGAGGATGTGGTATTTGTGAGCTTGAAGAATGCGACAACTTTGCAAGTTTCTTTGGGATTCAGAGGTACAAATGGATCTAGTGCAGTTGCTCACCTCTTTGTGAATCATGTTAAGCTCTATGAAGTTGACCCAGCTTCTGTCACAGAGGAGATCATTGTCCTTGACCAAGCTGAGATAGACGCGTTCAAAGAGGACCTGCTGAAGGCGATTGAAGATGGTGAGGAATTGGGCGCCGACACCTCTAAGGCTCAGGCTGTGTATGATAATCCCAATGCCACTCTGGCTGATGTAGAAGCTGCTATCACGGCTCAGCTGGAATTGAACGAGGCAAAGAAGATAGACCTCTCTGCCTACTTCCTCAAGAACCCGCACTTCACGAAGGATAATCCTGTTGAAGGAGGTATCTGCACTTATGACTACGATTGCGAAAAGAATAACATTCCTCTCACTAACTTTAGCATGTTGCCTGTCGAGAGCTGGACTCCCTCGAAGACTGATAATGGTGTTGCTGCGGGTGTCTTTGCTGTTGGCAGCACTGCTTTCTTGGGCGGTACAGGTTTCCTGCCTCCTACAACGATGTCTGATGGCTCTACGGAAGGTAATGTCCTTGGTTTTGTCAGCTGTTGGACAGCTACAGCGAATTATACTCAGAACGTCACCTTGCCTGCTGGTAAGTATCAAATCATTGTGTCTTTCTATAATGCAGGTGGAACGACAGCGATTGATAAGAACTTGATGGGTTTTGTGGATGTCTATGGTAATGAATATTTGGGAACAACTACTACATTCCCTGTCGGTAAATGGGTTTCTGAGACAATCAAGTTTGAACTGTTGGAAGAGACTACCGGTTATTTCACCATGGGTTATAAGGCGCCAAATAAAGGTTCCAAGGAAATGCCTCACTTCTTCATTGATGGTATCTCCCTCATTTATTCCGGTGAGTTGGATATAGATCCGTCTCTGTTGGCTCTCCAGAGCACCGTAGCTGCAGCCAACAAGCTGTTGGACGAAGCAGGCGATTTCCAGGCTTCACTCAAACAGGAATTTGAGGATGCCGTCAAAGAGGGCGAAACGCTTTGCGATGATTACTCTGACGACGAAGCTAAGAACCTGGCTGCAAATGATAAGATCAATAATCTCATGACTCAGGTTCGTGAGAACATCCAAGCCTACGAGGATCTGCATACGTTCTATGATGGCGCTCTTTTCAAGGCCAGTGAGAAATATACAACTGGCGAACTTGGAACAAAGATTTCAACGTTGAGCTCCAATGTGGATAAAGCCTTTGATGATCTTGACTGGTCAACAGAGGATATTCGCACGGCCATCGCTTCACTGCCGGTCATCATCAAGGAGGGCGTTCAGGCTCTGTGGGATGCTGCCATCGCCTCGGGCGAAAAGTTGGCATCCGACCTCGACATCACTCCGCTCTTCGAGCAGATGGCTTACACTTACAGTACTTCCGAACAGCAGGGTGCTAATGTACCTGACAAGGAATGGAGCTACGGCAGTGCCTCCAACTTCAAGACGCAGTATGGTACCGCTGAGGTGTGGAGCCAGAGCCCCTTCACCGTCAGCCGCACGCTCTCTGAGATGCCGGCTGGCCGCTATACCATCACCACCAAGGCCTTCTATCGCACTGCTGCGAACGATGCCAACTGGGCGAACTATGATTTCGAGAATCCCAACAACCTTGCCTTCGTGTTCGCAGGCAATGCCCGCACACCGCTCACCAATGTAGCAGAACTCGCTTCCAGCGAGTCGGCAGATGGCTGGGTAGATGCTGGCGATTCACACTTTGTCCCCAACAACAAACTGGCAGCTTACAATATCTTTGAGAATGCAGCCTATGATGAGCTTCTTTCCAAGTCGGCTACCACAGCACTCGTCGATGGCGGCGACTTGACCTTCGGTGTCACCGCTGAACAGATGGAAAGTGACTGCTGGACCATCTGGTACTCTTTCTCCATCTCTTACAACGCTGTTGATGCCAAGGATGCTTCCAAGGAACTGATGTCTCTTGTTGAGACCGTTCAGGATTATAAAGCTAATGCAGATCCAGTAGCAAGCTTCTTGTTGGTCACGAAAGCCGATGATGACTTGAATGATGCCATTGAGGCTGCCGAGGCTGCCGAGATACCCGAAACGGCGGAAATCAAGGAGGGTGATCTGGAAAAGGTTAAGAAAGCTATGACCAATCTGCTTGCTGCTTGGGACTACGCCAAGAAGGCTGATGCACTCATCGCTGAGTTTAATCAGGCTTGCATCGATTATGCTGGCATTCGCGATGAGTATGAGGGTTTACATAGCGATTTCTGGTCTTCCGATGAGCGCTTCGATGAACTTGTCAATAAGCCTGAGGAGGTGTCGTCCTACAAAGATAATGACGAGATTCAGGGCTATATTGATGAACTCCCCGTGGCTCTCGTGAACTATGCTATGTCGCAGGATTTGTCTGGCGCTGCTGAGGATGCTCCCGTGGAAATCACGTTGGCCATCCTGAACTACGACTTTGAAGCTGGCAACACCAACCACTGGACCATCACAGGCTCCGGTGATGACGGCAAGATTGGACAGAATCAGGGCTATCAGAGCGCTTCTTACACCAACGACGCAGAGGGCATCGCTGTCAACCACTTCATCGAGGCTTGGCGTAAAGATGCCATTCTCCACGATGGTGACATCACGCAGACCCTCTTGGCTCCTCTGCCCGAAGGCTACTATATGCTGGAGGCTGATGGCTGGTCCACAAATCAAGCTGGGGTTCCCGAGGAAGGCATTCAGGGTGCTTACCTCTATGCCGGCAATGGCACAGTAGTATGGAAGACTCCCATGGGTATTACAGAAACAGCAGGAACACCGTACACCTTTGCTGTCAAGTTCTACTCCGATGGCACCAGCGATACAAACATCGGCCTGCTCGTGGAGAACACGAATGCCAACTGGATCGCTGCCGACAACTTCAAGCTCTTCTATATCGGCGAGGAAGCTCCCGATGCCGTTGAGGGTGTGAAGGATGCCGCTCAGGGCCGCATTCAGTCGATCTACTCTGTATCCGGTGCCCGCCAGAGCAAGCTCGTCCGCGGTCTGAACATCGTGAAGACCACCGACGGCGCACGCAAGGTACTTGTCAAGTAATCTCTGACAACTTAATAACTCGAAGATGGGCTGTGTCGCACTCCACGACACAGCCCATTTATTTTTTGAACACGAATGGCACGCCTTTTTTAACCACGAATCACACGAATCTCACGAATTATTGTACGAAAGGCTTCGCAGCTTTCGAGTGTTCTCTCTTTTACATCGAAATACACGGAAAACACGAAGCATTTTCGTGATTTCAGTGCTTTTAGATGTTCAGCAAATAAACAGAGAGTTTGAAAAAGTCTGTGATTCGTGTAATTCGTGGTTTTAAAAAGTCATTCGTAATAACGTGTGTGTTAGAATTTGCGGAACGTCAGCACCGTGTCAGCTTTTTCCAGCACCAGCGCATCGCTGTTCAGCTTCTGTACGCGGTAGCGTGCGTCGAGGTTGTGAATCCCCCAGGCGTCCATGAGCGGCCATCCTTGGGCCGGATCCGTCTTCGTCATCTCCTCGTAAGTGATGGGCTCGTTGTCGTCAGCCTTGCTGCGGTGCCGCGAGTGGTGGTAGAAGTCGTAAAAGAAGATGCTGTCGCCCGTGTGGTTGAAGTGAGCGTAGTAGCGCTTCCCCCCATGGTCCCACTGACTCAGGTGCAGCTGTATGCACATATAGGCGCGGTCGCTCTTGGTCGCACGGGTACCATCGGGCGTCTGCACGCTCATCAGCTGCCACATCCCGTCCAGATCCCCGTTGATGGGCACCTTGTCGCAACTGCCCAACGCCGTTGCGATGATGAATAATGAATAATGAATAATGAATAATTTATTTTTCATTTTTAATCTCTCATCTTTAATCTCTCAACTCTCAACTCTCCACTTTCCACTCTCCACTCTCCACTCTCCACTCTCATCTCTCATCTCTTCACCCTCATCACTCTCTTCACCGTGATTTGGCATCCCACGCTGTTCCCCAAGAGGTTGCCGTGGTCGTAGCCCACCGCCAGTGAGCCTTGCCATCCTTTGCCCCAGCGCGGCTGGTAGGTGGCTTCTGCCATGTAGTGCTGTTGCAGGAGGCGGTCGTCGAGAGGTAAATCATAAATGCCCCAGTTGCGCGTGAACGATGCCAGTGCGCGCCAGTGCCATTCCGCCGAGGGGTCGCCGCTTAGGCCCACATGCCACGCCTTCACGCGGTTGTTGTAGAAATAGAGCTTATGGGGGCTGTTGAAGACGCCGTTGTAGAGGGGCGAGGTGATAAGGGGATTCCCGATGGCTTGCCCGTAGTTCTGCCATCCCGTGTACTGGAGGTGGTTGTAGTAGTTGTCGCGTCCGGCCATGGCGTCGGGCAGGCTGTGTGTCCCGTCGTGATAGACGGCGCCGCTCTGGTCCTTGGTCCCTAAGTACTCCACGACAATGCTGCTCACGTAAGGGTTACGGGGTAGGGTAGCCTCGCCGCCCAGCAGCATGTCGCGGATGCCATACTGCACCGTCAGCATGGAGTGGTCCTCGAAGAAGCGCTCCCAGTAGAGGCGCGCCTGCCAGCTGCGACCGTGGTATTTCAGCTGCATCACATAGCTCCCTAAGTGGTTGCCCGACACGTTGGGGTTGCTGCCGTCCGTAGCGTCGCTGCCGCGACATAGCAGTGCGTCTATGAAGGCTTTGACACCCTTGGGGTTCTCGAGCGTGGTGGCCTGTCCTTCGTTGTAGCGCTCTGTCACGACGTTGTAGCACGTGCCCCCGAACTCTGTCGCCATGCGAAGGCCGATCTCGTAGGTCAGCGGGAACACATCCTCACGTCCGAAGCGCCAATAGAGCGCTTTCTCGTGGTAGAGGGCGTGCTTCACGTAGCGTGTGCCTGCTTGCGCCCAGTCCTGCTGCCAGCTGCCGTCGGTCATCATGCCGTAGGAGCCGTTGAGCTTCCACTGCCACCAGCCCCGCGTGCCGGGGAAGGAGAACCAGTCTATGTCCAGGCGCACCTGTGGGATAGGGCAGGCGTTGATGCCCAAGCTCAGGGCGCCGCTGCTCAGCTCGCTGTTCTGCACCTCCATGGGCTGCTCCTTGGCGCCCACGGTCAGGCGCAGGCGCTTCCAGGCCGCTTCGGCGTAGGCCTGCTGGATGAACAGGCGGCGCTCATGCCCGAAGGCCAAGGCCAAATCCACTCCGTAGCCCAGCTGCCAAGTCCGTGCAGAATCGTTCTCCAGGGCGCGTGTCAGTTGGGCGTGCGTCACCAGCGAATGGGGCTTCACACTGCCCATGCCGTAGCGGTTGGCAGTCAGCCACAGCGGCGCATAATCACCCGTGGAGGTGGTTCCCGTAGCCTCTACAGCCACTTCAGCACCCTCGAAGCGCTCCTGTGCACACAATCCTACAGGCAGGAACAGCATCAAATACAAACTATGTAAAATTAAGCCTTTCACTATTAACTCTCAACTATCAATTATCAACTCTCCGCTCGGCGCTTGCGACGCTTCGCTCTGCGAAGAACTCTTAATTCTTAACTCTTAACTTTTAATTATTAACTCTTAACTTTTAATTATTAACTCTCAACTCTCAACTCTCAACTCATATCATTGTGCAAAGGTACAAATAAATCGTCGACTTCACACATTTTAGCACAAAATATGCACCACCTTATCAACTTTTGCCCTACTTTTGTCACGGAAAAAGCAATCTTATAACACTTATTTGTTTCACATCTTAAACTTACAACAAGAAATGAAGAAACTCATGATTCTGGCCCTGGGCGCACTGACGCTGGGCTTCGTAGCTTGCGGTGGCAAGACAAACGGCACTTCTGAACCTGATTCACTGGCCGTGGAGGCCGCCGACCCCGCAGAGGCATCACAGCAGGTCGTCACGCTCCTGCAAGGGCTGATTAAGAATGCCGACCCCGCACAGGTGAAGGCTGTCGGCGAGACCATCACCAAGCAGCTGGCTGACTTCCTGGCTGCCGGCAACGAAGAGGCTGCCAGCGCCTATGCTGCTACCATCAACAAGTTCGTCGAGGACAACATCGAGCAGATTCAGCAGGCTGGCGCAGCGCCCGCTTTCACGGAGGCACTCAGCGCGCTGCAGACCCTGCCCGCAACTGTCGCAGCGAAAGCTGCACAGTCGGCTGCTGATGTCGAGGCCCTCGCTGCCGGACAGGCTGCTGCCGCCGAGGCTGCCGCTACCGCTGCCCAGCAGGCTGTCGAGGCTGCTCCCGCCGCTGCCAAGGCTCAGGCTGAGGCCGCTGCTGCCGCTGCCCAGAAGAAGGCCCAGGATGCAGCTGCTGCCGCTCAGAAGCAGGCTAAGGACAATGCCAATAAGGCTATCGACGATGCCGCTGCACAGGCTAAGAAGAGCCTCGGCCTCGAGTAAGGATCCGCACACTCATCCCATAAGGGCTGTGTCAAATCACTGACACAGCCTTTTTTCATATCCGATATCCATTTACCACAGATCCTTTCTCTTTCACCACAGATTTTTTCTCTTTGACCATAGATTCATTCTTTTTCACCACAGATTACACGGATTTCACGGATTCTTGTCATCTGGATTTCAGATTTATATTTAATTCAAGTTTCGGAAGCGTTTTTTGTCAAGAATTAGAGAATTAGAGATTATACTTGTTTTTTGCAGAGCAAAAAACTTTCTATTCATTCTCACCAATTCATTTGATAGAGCATTGCATATTGAGGAAAATTCTTTAATTCTCTAATTCTTGATAAATAAAAATACTCTCCACTCTTCACTCTTCACTCTCCACTCTTCACTTCTCTCCCTCCCTACACTCCCCTTTAGGGGGCTTGGGGGCCTAACATACGGCACCCGGTGGATGAACAGAAAAGGGGGACGTGCCGCTGGCACATCCCCCTAAACACGAGTGTATGATGGTTCAAATTATTCTTCCCAGATGTCACCCCATTCGCCACGGTCTTCCTTGACGAGGGCATCGGAATTATCGGCCTTATTATTTTGCAGTGAGAGAGCAATCAGCCCTTCCACCTGAATGAGCTCTACGGCAAGCTCGGGAGCAATATATGTCTTTTTCATCACGATCTAGTTTTTAATTTATAATTCTCTCATTCTCTAATTCTTGATGAATGATTACTTCACACTCACTTTCTTACCGTCGATGATATACACACCGCCCTTCTGCATCTTCTGAACTTTGCGGCCTGCGAGATCGTAGATCTCACCGGCAGCCACCTTCGTGAAGACGCTCTGGATAGCATCTGCATTGCCGCCGAGGAAGAAGGCCTTGACACCGGACGAAGGAGCAGTCAGGTAAGCGCGGTTCTCGGGAACAAAAGGATGAGCCACGCTGTTGTCAACCTGGAAGAAGCCTACGGTCTCATCCTGCTTCTGCAGGATGTAGCTGCCATCGGGAGCTGCAATCTGAGCGTAAGTACCTGTCAGCAGACCATCGGTGTATTCCAGGGCTGTGCCCTGAGCGTCACCTGATACGATCTCATCCCAAGCACCTTCGATGATGTAAGGCTTGTTGGCCTCGAGAGCAGTAGCCTCAGTGAGGGTCAGGGTCTGGCCGTTGATAGCAGCGCAGGTATAAGCCTTAACATCGGTGGGCAGGGAAGCCACAGCGAAGGGAAGCATCACAGTACCCCAACCGGCAGCGGTGGTGTTGATAGTGATAGAGGGCTTCGTGGTCTCTGTAAACTGGAAATTAGCAGTGTTATTGGTAAACATGTCATTGTTGTCATTTCCATTATGGGCAATAGGCTTGTTGGCACCCAAATTCCAAAGCAAATACAGGCCTTCACCATTAGGACGGATTTCTATCTCCATTGCCTTTGAAGCGTCGTCAATCGTACGAATACCATCGTACCAAGTAGTTCCATAGCCCTCTGCTTGAGTAGTAATATAACGATCTTTACCCTCTGCATCAACTGTATAAACTTTATACTTGTTACCTGTTGTGTGGACAAAATAGAAAGCCTGAGCCAAATTCGTGTTTGCAGGAGCAAGATACTTCAAACCATAGTAGCCCTGAGTCTGACTGGGATTAGGTATGAGCGTCAGAGCATTTCCTGTTGCGCTGTGACCCTCGCAGTTAAATACAAGGTTGTATGGCTGAGTAGCATCAGGAGCATTGAGCTCAAGATTCTTCAATGCATTGTAAGCTGTCTCAACATCAGTTACAGTAGCTACGCCATCAACAAGAGCAGTGGCGCCAGTGGCATCAATGTCAGCCTGCTTATACTGGAATACACCTTCACCGATGTTTGTAGTGGGAATTGCATCAAGAGCATACTGAACATTACCGACAGTAGTGATGTCAGTGATTTCACTGAGGAAGAAATCATCGAATGCGGTGTGCTCACCGTCCGCACCAAGCCAGCGGAAGTGTGCTTGAACGAAGGTGAAATCAGATTCGGTGTTATCAACTACGACGGAATAATCTGTCCAGTCACCATTATAAGAAGGATAAGGTGTAACAATAGTGCCATCACCAGACGTAGGATTGGCGTTGCATAGGCTTACACGAATCCATTCGTTATTATTGACCTGAGAGCCAGAAACGTTCTTGAGCTTAAAGCCGAAGACATACTTCTTACCTGCTTCAATGGGCCATGCCTGACGCAGCGAACCAGCTTTGTCAGAACCATTGTGGAGAACAGATTGGATGTAGTGGTTACTCTCTTCTTCTTCAACAGTGAACTGTGCTGCTGCCATCTTGGCACCTGTTCCTACAGTCCAGCCAGTGTATGCATCGGGATACTCAAAGGCACCATTCTTGATGAGGTTACCGCCGATGGTCGTGATGGTCTTTTCTGCACCATTGAGAACAACGGTTGTTGCTTCAGGAGCATATTCAGGGAAGCTGACGTTGACGTTAGCTGTCGCGCTCACTGTAGCATCGAGGCTACTGGTGACGGTGATAGTAGCAGTACCCGTCGAAACACCTGTGATATTACCCTCGGCATCCACGGTAGCTACTGAAGCATCCGAGGTAGTGAACTCAACGCTCTGTGCGGCAGCTGCGGGCAGCACGCTGGCAACGAGCTGAGCGGTGTAGTTCTCGCTGTCGAACTCAAATGCAGTCTGAGACAGTTCAATGCTTTCTGGCACATAAGTCGGGGCTGTGACAGTAACATTGATAACCTTTGTTGCCTCAGCAGAGGTGATGGTGATGGTGGTCGAACCAGAAGCAACGCCTGTCACTACACCGCTGGCGTCAACAGTAGCCACGCTTTCATCGGCAGAAGCATAGCTCAGAGCCGGATAAGAAGCATTGGCGGGAGCGATGGCAGCACCGATTTCAACTGTTTTGGCTTGTTCAACTTCTACGTCCTCAGCTGTGATGCCCGTCGTGGCAACGTATTCGCCTACGTAAACGAGGGAGAAACCATCCACGCTCACCCAGTTAGCATTGGTGTTGTCGTAGCTAAATGATACACTGATGTCACCATCATTCTCAAGGACATAGTTAACGGTGTAGTCTTTCCATGCACCACTGGTGACCACAGAGGTACTATTGACTTGGATAGATGTGCCTGTGATTTCCAAAGACTGATCGCTCTGAAGCTGGGCATTCACTGTACCTGTGAGGATGTATGCTCCAGCAGGAATGTTCTTGACGGTCTGAGAAGCAGAACCGCTACCACTCAATGCACTACCGTTCCATTGCTCAACATAACGTGTGGGGCGCTCTTGGTTCACCTGATACTTCATATTGTTGAGTGTCCAACCGCTGTCTTGGGTATCGAAGCTGCCATTGACAAGCAGATCAGCAGAGGGATTGGTTGGTGAACTGCCTGCGAGTTTCTCTTTGTTGGCAGCAAGTTCTTTAGCATTGCGAGCAGCCTCTTTTGCTGCTTCGTATGCTGCAGCATCAACTTCGCCGTCGAACAATTGGATGCCAGAGAGGAAGAGGTGCTGGGCACTACCAGAGCCGACATTAGAACCTTGATAGCCAAGAGAAATCTTACCAGCGGTTTCTGCTGCAAGAGTGAACGTGATGAATTCATATTTCCAAGTGTTCACTGCATAATTCTTAGTCGAAGCAAGATGTTCTGCACCACTGTTCTCAATAAAACCAATAAGGTTCTTCGTGAACGCAGTAGTTCCGCCAACAGAATTATACACACCCAAAACGAGTGTATAAGTACCAGCAGACAACGTCACGTTCTGCGTATATTGAGCTGTTCCACCCCACACGCCGACGAGACCAAGAATGTTACCCTCAGCATCGCCATCAGAATTCGTGGCAGGAGCAATGTAGCCAGGGCCGCCGATCCACACACCAGAGCCAAAAGCAATCAGACCTCCGGCACGGGCATCACCATTAGCTGGAATATCCCAACCAGCGACAGGTACTAATTGGGCATAGTCGGTACCATTAGTAGCCTTGTCTTTATTATAAGTGCAAGTACCCACCGTGATGGGTGTTCCTTGTGAGAAGTCGGCGTTCGTCAGGTACGTGCTGGTCACGTCCGTCTGTGCCGATGCGCTGGCACTGCAGAGTAGCAGGGCAGCGGCGAGATTGAGTAATTTTTGTTTCATTTGTTTGTTGTTAATGAATAATGAGATATTTAGTTTTTTCTGTTGTAGAAGGGTTTGAGAAGTGTCTTTTAGACACTATTCCGCTGCAAAGTTACAAAGAAGTTTGCTTTTTGTTGTATTTTTTTTGTTAAAATTTTCTTATGTACTCGAATTTCAGTTCAAATCCAAAATGAAAAAGGGGATGTGCCGCTTGTGTGGCACATCCCCCATTATAGATAGGTGGATTGTTCTAGTTCTTATTCCCAGACGGCATCGCCGTAGAAGTTGCCCTTGGTGTCGGCTTCGGTAGGTGTTTCGCCTTCACCCATTCCGATGCCGGAGTTACCTTCGACTTTTGTGATGCTGGCAGCAATCATTTGTTCTGCCTGTATGAGCTCCATGTAGAGCTCAGGAGAAATATATGTCTTTTTCATCATGATCTAGTTTTAAATTATGATTTCGTTTAATCAAGAATTGGAGAATTAGAGAACAACTCCATAACTATTTATGTTGCTAATTGAATTTAATTCTCTAATTCTCGAATTCTTGATGAATGATTACTTTACCAGCACTTTTTTACCGTTCTGGATGTAGATGCCCTTCTGAGCCTTGTTGACGCGCTGGCCAGCCAGGTTGAAGACAGGAGCATTGTCCTCAGCAACAACAGCACCGTTGATAGCCTCAATGCCAGTTGCAACGCCGTCGATGAACATCTTAACCTCAGAAGCTTCCTGAGCGTAGATGTAAGCACGGAAGGCCTTCATGTTGGTGTTACCTTCGCTCTTGTAGATGGCACCATTGCCGACAAAGTAGTCGCCTGCCTTAATAGTCAGGGGACCAAAGACACCGATGAACTTGGTGTTCGTGCCCATGACAACAGCACCCTCTGTGGGAGCAACAACCTGCACACCGTTGAAGGTCTGAGCGCTGCTAGCCTCTGTAGCCTTCACGAGGACAGGAACGTTGGCAGTGATGGAACCGTCACCCTTGTAGAAGTTGATGGTTACGTCGTTAGCATCTGTGCTACTCTCGCTGAATGCATAAACTTCAGTGCCTGTGCCGAAAATGTTTGCCACCTGACCAGCGGTCAATGAGAAGGGAAGTACAACGGTGTTGTAGCCTTCCTTAATCGAACGTGAAATGGTAACATTAGCAACATCAATATCTTCAATGGTGTTATCGACAGTTTCACTATATTCTACATGCGTAGATTTATCTTCGTCGGAAAGTAACTCAGCATCGGCGATGGATACCCAACCATATTGTGAGCTTGATTCAGCGTGGATTGTAATGGTTACAGGACCTTCTTCTGTTAGAGTGAAGGGCAGGAAGCGCCATTCCCAACCAAAACCAATACCGCTATTTGCAAATTCGCCTGCGCCAAAGCTGGCTTCGCCACTGGTGGTGATACCCTTGCTGGAAGCACCTACATTTGCTGTGGCTACAGTGTTGGAAGTCGCAGTAGAGGAAATGGTACCTTCAACATTGCCGCTGGCACGGGTTGCAACCTTGATGACATAATTACCTGCAGGCAGGGTAGCTGTCTTTTCGTAATTGACAGTGAAACTGTTTGAAGCCCAACCATTCTTACCTTGCTCATAATAGGTGTATCCTTCGCCACGGAAGTGTTGTTCGCTAAGAGTTTGAATTTCATCAGGATTTCCACCAGAGACGGCGGTCTTTTCCCAAGTGGAGAACTCACCAATCTTTCCAGTGAGAGAATAGATGTATTCAGTAGCCACCTTGTTGTACTGAGCAACGTTCAGTGCATGGATTGCATCTTCTGCCATAGCGGCATAGGTGGGAGCTGCAACGTTAAAGTCAGTTCCCCAAAGAGCCTCGGTCTCTGCCTTGTATGCTACATACTTGTCGTAAGCGGGTGCAGCAGCATTGAATGCAGTCAGGGCATCCTGCAGAGCGCTAATCTTAGCGTTATATACGGCCTTTTGGTTGCTTCCTGCGGGAGAGTCTGCAATAGCAGCGTCAAGCGCTGTAAGCTCTGTTCCTGTCACACTGGCATGATTTCCCTTTGCTGTGTTTGCCTCAGCAACCAGATTTGCCCACTCCGTCTCATAGACAGAATAGTCTGGAGCACCGAAGTACTTCAGCGTAAAGTCACGGAAGATGGTCCAACGGTCTGTCTCAGTGTCTTGGTTATTGATACCAATCTCAATATCTGCGGCAGCCTCTACAAGGAATTTCAGAGCAACCTTGCCATTGCCATTGTCGAAATAAGTTTTGGCTTCAGCCATACTGTTCACAACAGAACTTTCAACACCTGGAATGAGAATTTGATCCTCACCGGCATAGAAATGAGTATTATGGTTGCCAATACGGTGGAAACCGGTTACGCCGAACTCCCAAGTACCAGGTGTCAGGGCGAGAGTCTGATAAAGGCGGAAATTGCTATGATAGAATTCTGTTTCTTCGTAGTTTGTTGTTGGGCCTGTACCATATTCATCCATACGTACAACATCAGCTACAGTCCAACCATCAACATTCTGACGGACAGATGCGTTTTCAACCATCACAGAGGTTACGTCAATACCTTCTACGGGAACTGTTACGTTGGGCAGCTCAGCGAGGAAAGCGGCACGAAGCTGATCGATAGCAGCTTCGATGGCAGCAGCGTCTGTGGCTGCATTTGCTGCCGCATCAGCATCTGCTGTATTTGTGTTCTCTGCGACAGCAAGAGCTGCAGCCTTGATTGAATTGTAACGAGCGTAAGGAGCTACAAGTGCCTGAACATTTTCGGTCGCAGCCTGGATAGCAGCAATAGCTGTTGTATATTCTTTAGAGGTTTCCCATGCCTTGTTGTTAGCCGTAACAACAGCAGCCAGATCAGAGTAAACTCCAGCGGGAACAGTACCTTCGATAGCCTGAGCCTCAGCAACGGCCTGTGAAAGCAGTGTAGCATACGGAGAGAGGTCAATGCCATAGAATGTAACCTTAAAGTTATCAGCGCAAAGCCAGTTACAGTTAGCGCTTACAGTACGCAAGCCGAAAATAACGTCACCCTCACCAGTATTCATGAATTCGGTGGAGAAATGTTGGGGCTTTCCGTTCTTTGTGGACATATCCGTCTTGTAAGTCACGCCATCAGCTGTGATGAACAGCTGAGCACCGGTAATCGTGCGGGAATCATCGTTCTGCCATGTAGCGATAGCATCAGCAGAAAGCACAAACTTACCCTCGGGCAGCCCCACAACGGTCTGACGAAGATAGCCATCGCCGAGCGTTGCACCAGGCTTCCAAGCCTCAATGAAATAGTGAAGAGTAACGGTCCCGTTGGTGTAATCGCTGTTATGCTGGCAACCAATGTTTTGGGCCTGCTGACCAGAAACGTAGTTGGTCTCCCATCCAGGAGGCATTTGCAATTGCTCGCCTTCTGAGATATCTGCGTTGGTCAGTACATACTTAGTGATGTCGACAGGGTTTTCGTTGCTGGCTGTAGGCAGCAGAGCAGCAAGAATGTCACTCTTCAGTGAATTACTTGCAGCATTCAACTCATCAACAGTTGCGCTGCTGTTGTCGTAAATAGTCTTATATGCATCAGTGCTAACACCTTTTGCTGTTGCTTCCAGATACCAATTATAAAGGGCTGTACGCGCTTCAAAGATGGTAAAGCTATTATCAGTTATGAAATCCCAATCACAATTATAGCCATTATCGGGGTTGACTGTCGCATAAACTCCAATTGGGGAATTGGGATCACTTGAACTTTGTCCCCAAAACTTACTGTCATAACCATCCATTCCGGAACCGTATGTGGCATCTGAGGCCACCGCACGAATTCGATAATGTCCATTACTCTGCTGGATAAATTCAAAGAAACGATTTGCACGTTGGCTTTCTACTCCGTCCACATGCATCTCGCCTTTACCATTGTATGAGCCCGAAATGAATACAACTCTGCCATCAGGCCTCTTCAAGGTCCATCCGCTACCAGTGTCTGTAAGTGTAAATTTCACGGCAGCAGAAACATCGGCGACAATAGCGGAAGTGCTCCAACTATACCAAGCCTTTCCCCCGGAGAGGAATTGGTCAGCACCAATATTCTTTACATAATAAGTGCCACCTGACGTCGGGGCTTCCCCTTGAATCGTAGGAGCTGTCCACGACTGAGCGCTCACGCCCATCGTGATCATTGCGGCGAAAGCCGCTAAAACTGTTTTTAGTTTCATTTGTTAATAATTAAGTTAATAATATAGTTGTTTGTTTGATTTAATCGAGATTGTTGTCTTTAAGAAGTTTCTTTAGTTCCTTGTCCGAAACTGATAATTGTTCGGATTTGTCGTAGATTGTCAGTAGGGTTACATCTGAGGTCAGTACGCAAAGAAGGGTAGCGTTTTGCCAATGCCTTAAAGGCCTTGTCGAAAGCTGATGACGTTGTGATACTACAATTCATTGAGTAGTTCTTCTACAGGTCGGGTGTGACGTTTTCCCTCCTGAATGAGCCTGAACTCTTTCAGAGCTTCGTCTATTTGCTTTAGAGTCGCAGCCTTTTCAGCGCTTATGGTCTTTGTCTTACGCCTCAGTACACGCCTTATATAACGTTCAATGAGTGCTGATACGCTCATCCCTCGCTCCTGGGCATAGGTCTGTGCGTCTGCATAAAGAGCGCTGTCGATCGTTACTGCTTGCATGATTAGATTGCTTGTTAGTATTTTATAAAATAAAGTTGTGGTAGCGACATTTGCATGTACGCGCACGTGTGCGTGCATATTACACACTCTGCACATATTTCGCACTACTTCGCGGCAAAGGTAGTGAGAATGTGAAAATAAAGTCTTCAAAAATCAGTTAAACAAAGTTAAATATTTACTTTGGCAAAGATTTAGTGTGCAAAAGGGTGTAAAAAAGGGTGTTTTGAGTATCTTTGCATCATCAAGAAGTGCTTGTTTGGGCTTCTTCTTTCTTCGCGCGCGAACATATAATATAAATATCAGATAACGTATAGCGATTATGGCAAACAACAACGATCAACAGAAGCAGGGCCAGGTGCAGGTGAACCTGACACCGGAGGTGGAGAAGGGCGTTTATTCGAATCTGGCTATTGTGGGCTTCACTCCCACGGAGTTTATCATGGACTTCGTGTTCCATCACCCCGGAATGCCGAGGGCGAACGTGCAGAGTAGGGTGGTGATGTCGCCTGCTCAGGCAAAGCGCCTTGTGCGCCTGCTTGAACAGAACATGGCGAACTACGAGAAGGCGAACGGCCCTATCGCGCTGCCGGAGGATGTGAAACCGCAGGCGCCCATCTCGCCGTTCAAGGTTAACTGAGACTGTAAGGAATCCGACACGGATTTTCACAAGTACTTTGCGCCCTCTGCGATTTCTGCGCCCTCTGCCCGTAATCATTCGCTCAATTCGCACAATTCGCCGATAAATAAGCCTAACAGCTAAGAAGAAAATTATAAACGGCGAATTCAGCTAATTGTGCGAATTATTATTATCGAACAAGGATAGCATGGGTAGCACGGATTGATTATACTGATTTTCACAAGTACTTTGCGTCCTCTGCGATTTCTGCGCCCTCTGCCCGTAATAATTCGCTCAATTCGCACAATTCGCCGACAAATAAATCAAACAGCTAAGCAGGTGTTTATGACGGCGAGTTTCGCAAATAGTGCGAGTTTAAAAAGTTAAACTTTCTTAAATATTAGCTTTTTTAGGCGGTTTTGATGCCCTCGGAGCGATTTTGTGGCCCTGAGGGCATTGCCGTTTGGGGAATTATGCCTACCTTTGCAGCCCAAAAGGGCGTAATGTGCCCGTTTGAGGTGTGCCCAAGGGCCCAAGAATATTGATTTATACACAATAATAATATATAATAATAAAAACAAAACAACATGCCTACAATTCAACAACTCGTGCGGAAAGGTCGCAGAGTGCTTGTAGATAAGAGCAAGAGCCCCGCTCTGGACAGCTGTCCTCAGCGTCGCGGCGTCTGTGTTCGCGTCTATACGACCACTCCTAAGAAACCTAATTCCGCCATGCGTAAGGTGGCTCGTGTGCGCCTTACCAACACAAAGGAAGTCAACAGCTACATCCCCGGAGAGGGCCACAACCTGCAGGAGCACAGCATCGTGCTGGTGCGCGGCGGTCGTGTGAAGGACCTCCCCGGTGTACGTTACCACATCGTTCGCGGAACGCTCGATACCGCCGGTGTTGCCAACCGCACCCAGCGTCGTTCCAAGTATGGTGCCAAGCGTCCGAAGGCTGCTAAGAAGTAAAAAGTATTAATCGTTTTGTGCTAGTATAAACGCGGTTGAGTAAATGCGCAGGGCACTCGTGACGAGGCGATGGCGCGTTGAAGATAACAAACGAATACAGCCAAACAAACTAAACAACTCACAAAACAATGCGTAAAGCTAAACCAAAAAAGCGTGTCGTCCTTCCCGATCCCGTCTATGGCGACGTGAAGGTGTCTAAGTTCGTCAATCATCTGATGTATGACGGCAAGAAGAGTATCTCCTATCGCATCTTCTATGATGCACTGGAGATTGTGAAGAACAAGATGCAGAGCGAGGAGAAGTCCTCTCTGGAGATCTGGAAAGAGGCTCTGCAGAAAGTGACTCCTCAGGTAGAGGTTAAGAGCCGCCGTATCGGTGGTGCTACGTTCCAGGTTCCTACGGAGATCCGTCCGAGCCGTAAGGAGAGCGTCAGCATGAAGAACCTGATTGCCTTCGCCCGCAAGCGCGGCGGCAAGACGATGGCCGACAAGCTGGCTGCCGAGATTATGGATGCTTACAACGAGCAGGGTGGTGCCTTCAAGCGTAAGGAGGATATGCACCGCATGGCTGAGGCTAACCGTGCATTTGCACACTTCCGCTTTTGATTAGTTGACGAGTTGACAAGTTGACAAGTTGACGAGTTGACGAGTTGAAAAGTTGACGAATAGACAAATTGACAAATTAACAAATTAACAGAG
>CACZSQ010000059.1 GCA_902783885.1 uncultured Bacteroidales bacterium | reverse complement strand
TGCCAGATGTGCTCCATCACTTCTTCTTCCTTTTGACTGAGTTTGATCATAACGAGAATGCTTGGTTTAATGGTTTGAGAATTCTATATTATGGCCGAATGAAAACGTGAAATACAATTCCGACGTTGCAAAGGAAAGGAGAATCTGTCAAATACGCAAGAGCGAGGATGTGCATTTAACATTTCCTAAATGTTGAATAAAACTTTTTATCTCGGCCTTCAATTTTCCGTGTTACTCTTCTTCTCTTTTCCTTATTATTCGTATCTTTGCGGCAGAAAAAGGAAATAGAACGATGAAACAATATCTCGATTTACTGCAACGCATCCTGGACGAGGGAGCGGTGAAGACGGATCGCACGGGCACGGGCACGAAGAGTGTGTTCGGCCATCAGATGCGGTTCCACATGGCCGACGGGTTCCCCCTGTTGACCACCAAAAAGCTGCACCTGCGCAGCATCATCCACGAACTGCTGTGGTTCCTGCGCGGCGATACGAACATCCAGTACCTGCACGATAACAAGGTGACCATCTGGGACGAATGGGCCGATGAGAACGGCGACCTGGGCCCTGTCTATGGACACCAATGGCGCTCGTGGCCTGACTACGACGGCGGCACCATCGACCAGATCGCCAACGTGGTGGACCTCATCAAGCATCACCCAGACTCGCGCCGCATGATGGTGTCGGCGTGGAATGTGGCCGAGGTCGATAAGATGGCGCTGCCGCCCTGCCACTGTCTGTTCCAGTTCTATGTGGCCGACGGCCGCCTCAGTCTGCAACTCTACCAGCGCTCAGCTGACACGTTCCTGGGCGTGCCCTTCAACATCGCATCCTACGCCCTGCTGCTGCAGATGATGGCGCAGGTGACGGGGCTGGAAGCAGGCGACTTTATTCATACCACGGGCGACACACACCTGTACCTGAACCATATCGAACAGGCACAGCTGCAGCTGACGCGCACACCGCGTACCCTGCCCCGCATGGTAATCAATCCCGATGTGAAGGATATCTTCGCTTTCCGCTACGAGGACTTCCAGCTGGAGGGCTACGACCCGTGGCCGCATATCAAAGCCGATGTGGCGGTGTAGGGAGGAAGCCCCCAAGCCCCCAAGCCCCCTAAAGGGGAGTGTTGAGAGTTGAGAGTCAGTTGAGAGTTGAGAGTCAGTTGATAGTTGATAGTTCTTCAAGTTTGAAGCGTCGCAAGCGCCTTGCGGAGAGTTAAGAGTTAATCCGTGCAATCCGTGTCATCTGTGTTCGAAAAAAAACTCTCTCGAAAGCCGCGAAGCCTTTCGTGTAATTCGTGCAATTCGTGTTGAAAAATAGTTAATAGTTAAGAGTTAAAAGTTAAAAGTTATGCTGACACTTATTGCAGCGGTGGCACGGAATGGGGCCATCGGATTCAAGAATAAATTGCTGTACTGGCTGCCGGGTGACCTGAAGCGCTTCAAGGCACTGACAACGGGACACACCATCGTGATGGGACGGCGGACGTTTGAGTCGTTGCCGAAAGGTGCGCTGCCTAACCGCCGGAATATCGTGTTGACGCGTAACAACAGTTTCACTGCCGCTGGAGTAGAGACCTTCCCCTCGCTTGAGACTGCACTGGCTTCGTGTCGTCCTGACGAGGAAGTGTTTATCATCGGCGGCGCCAGCGTCTATGCCGAAGCTCTTCCTCTGGCCAACCGCCTGTGCCTGACCCTTGTGGAGGACACGCCCCCCGAGGCCGATGCCTTCTTTCCTGTCATTGACACGAGTGAGTGGCAAGTCGTAGCTGAGGAAGCCCACGAAGCCGATGAGCGGCACGCTCAGGCCTACCGGTTTGTGGACTACGAGCGGTGGACAGGCCCAGGCCCCCAAGCCCCCTAAAGGGGAGTGTAAGGAGGCCCCCAAGCCAGGCCCCCAAGCCCCCTAAAGGGGAGTGTTGAGAGTTGAGAGTCAGTTGATAGTTGATAGTTCTTCAAGTTTGAAGCGTCGCAAGCGCCGAGCGGAGAGTTAAGAGTTAATCCGTGTCATCTGTGTTCGAAAAAACTCTCTCGAAAGCCGCGAAGCCTTTCGCGTAATTAGTGAAATTCGAAAATAATTGAATCTTATCCACAGGACATTCAATTCGTGTAATTCGTGTTGAAAAATAATTAATAGTTAATAGTTAAGAGATAAAATGCTTATCAGATTTGACATTGAATACAGAACCATTTATGGCGAAGACCTCTTCTTGAATCAGCTCAAGCCGGACGGCTCCGCCTTGGCACATCCCATGCGCACGCGCGACGGCATTATCTGGTCGTGCCAGATGGAAGTGGAACAGCCGATAGAGTATTACTACACTGTCACGTGGGAGGGGCGTGAGAAGCGCTCTGAATGGGTGCTTTGCCCCCACAGCTTCGACCCCAAGGAGGTCGCAACCCCCGACCTCCCCGTGGTGCAGCGCGATGCCTGGATGGATGCTCCCGAAGACTTCCGCGTGTCTGGAACGCTGATTCCCGTGTTCTCACTCCGCTCGCGCCGCAGCTTCGGCGTGGGCGACTTCGGAGACCTCCGCATGATGATCGACTGGGTCGCCAGCACTGGCCAGCGCCTGTTGCAAATCCTGCCGATCAACGACACCACCTCCTCCCACACCTGGGGCGACAGCTACCCTTACTCCTGCATCAGTGTCTTCGCTCTCCATCCTCAATACATCGAGCTGGCAGGGCTGCCGTCATTGAAGGATAAGGAATTGCGCGAGCATTACGAACAGTTGCGCCAGGAACTGAATGCCCTGCCCCAAATCGACTACGAGCGCGTGAACAATGCCAAGTGGGAGTATCTGCAACACCTCTATGAACAGGAAGGGCCGAAGGTGCTCGCTTCGAGGGCCTTCGCTGATTTTGCGGGTGCCAACAGCGAGTGGCTGGAGCCATACGTCCTCTACTGCCATCTTCGCGACACCTTCGGCACAGGCGATTTCAGTCAGTGGCCCGAAGAATACAGGGAGTACAGAACAAGCATGGCAAGCTCCGAACAGAGGAGTGAAAAGCTGAACTTCTACAGGTTCGTGCAGTTCCTGCTGGCGCAGCAGCTCAGCACCGTACACGCCTATGCCCGCTCGCGTGGAGTGATTCTCAAAGGCGATATCCCCATCGGCGTGGCCCGCTATGGCTGCGATGTGTGGCAGGAGCCCCGCTATTTCAATCTCAACGGACAGGCAGGAGCGCCCCCCGATGACTTTGCAGCCGATGGACAGAACTGGGGATTCCCCACTTATAACTGGGATGAGATGCTCCGCGACGGCTGTAGCTGGTGGAAGCGTCGATTCCGCAATATGGCGCGTTACTTCGATGCCTACCGCATCGACCACGTCCTTGGCTTCTTCCGCATCTGGGAGATTCCGGTACCTCGGAAGAGCGGCCTCTTCGGACAATTCTCACCCGCATTGGCTTTCAGCAGCGAGGAAATCCTCGGCGCCGGCATCAGCAGGGAAACATTGGAAAAGACAATAGGTTCTTCCACCGGGTCAACAGATTTCCTGTTCCTTCGTGACCACCGTAACCCCGAACTCCTTCATCCGCGCATTGCTGCTCAGAAAACCGAAGCCTACAAACAATTGCCAGATTATGAGAAGCAGGCCTTCAACGCTCTCTATGAAGACTTCTTCTACCACCGCAACAACCAGTTCTGGTATGAACAGGCTATGCAGAAACTGCCCAAGCTGGTCCACGCCACGCGGATGCTCTGCTGTGCCGAGGACCTCGGGATGGTGCCCGCCTGTGTGCAGTGGGTCATGGATGAATTGGGCATCCTCAGTCTGGAATTGGAGTCTATGCCCAAAGAGCCGTGGGTGCGCTTTGGACATGTGGAGCGTAATCCACGCCGCAGCGTAGCCACTATCAGCAGTCATGACACCCCCACGCTCCGTATGTGGTGGGACGAAGACTGGGAACGTACGCAGGACTACTACACCAATATCCTGCACTTGGAAGGCTCAGCCCCGCACCCATTGCCCGGAAAACTTGTGCAAACCATCATCCAGCGCCATCTCGACTGCCCCTCCATGCTTTGTGTCATCAGCCTCCAGGACTGGCTGGCCATGGATGAGCACTTACGGAATAAGGATGCCGATGCCGAGCGCATCAATGTACCCGCCGACCCGCATCACTATTGGCGCTATCGGATGCACTTGAACATCGAGGACCTCAAGCACGATAAGCAGTTCACCGAGCGCATCCGCACCATGATTGTGCAGGGCAACAGAGTATGAGAGAGCCGTTATAAGATATGGCTCTTATAGATATAGCGAGCGCTCCTTCCTGCTGGAAGAAGCGCTCGTTACAATGTGTTCCACTAATGGAACTTGTATTTTCCACCGTTAAGACTTAATCCTCTTTGTCTTTCTCTTCCTTCACTTCGGCACGCATCTCAGCCTCGATGGCTTTGATCTTGCTGGAGAGGAGGTCAAGTTCCTCGCGGAGTTTCTCCACCTTGCGGTTCATCTCTGCTACGAGGCTGTTGCCGCTCTTGGACGTGGCGTTGAGGAAGTTGAGATTGTTCTCGTAGGTCTGGAACTCGGCCTTACGCGTTTCGAAGATCCGGAGCAGACGCTCACGCTCGCGACTGAGTGTGCTCTCGCCCTTGGCCACGGCTTGGCGCACGCTCTTCTGGAAACCTTCCAGACGGCGGCGGGCCTGGCTGGCACCGAACTGTTTGTAGAGTTCGTCTGCCACAGCGCGGTATTCCTTGTACAGGCGGTCCTTCTCGCGGAAGGGCACATGTCCTACCTCGTTCCATTCTGCCTGCAGTTCCTTGACCTTGTCGAGCGTAGCGTTCGCTGCATCGGCGGCCAGCGCCTTCAGCTGCTCGATGATACCCTGCTTAGCCTCTAAGTTGGCTGTCTCCTCGGCACGTTGGTCGGCATTGGCCGCGTTCTTGGCCTCGAAGAACTTATCGCAGGCAGCGGTGAAGCGCTTCCACAGCTGGTCGCTGTACTTACGGGGTACGGCGCCTATCGTCTTCCATTGCTTCTGAAGCTCTATGAGCTTATCCGTTGTCTTGCGCCATTCGGTGCTGTCCTGCAGTTCCTCGGCTTTCTCCACGAGGGCGCGCTTGGCTTCGAGGTTCTCGTTCTGTTCGTCCTTCACACCCTTATAGTACTCCGCCTTGGCGGTGAAGAAGGCATCGCAGGCGGCACGGAAACGGTCGAAGATGAGCGCGTTCTGCTTGTGACTTGCAAAGCCGATGGTCTTCCATTCGGCTTGCAGGGCTATCACCTGCTTCGTTTTCTCTTCCCATTCGTTGAAGGAGCTGATCTCCTCGGTCTTGATGTCCTCGACCTGCTCGCAGAGTGCAGTCTTCTTCTGCAGGTTCTCTTCCTCGCGGGCCTTGATGGCCTCGAAGTGCTCCTGATGACGTTTGTTGATGACAGTGCTGGCAGCTTTGAAGCGCTCCCACACCTGGTCACGCAGCTCCTTGGCCACGGGACCTATCTCCTTATATTCAGCGTGCAGACCCTGCAACTTGTTGAAGGCCTGGATGACGTCCTCTTCGTCGGCCAGTTTCTCGGCCAGCTCGATGAGGCGCTCTTTGGCGCTGAGATTCTTCTTGAAATCGTATTCGCGGGCCTCGCTGTTCAGCTTCAGCAGGTCGTAGAACTGCTCCACATAGAGCTGGTAGTTCTTCCATATTTCCGTGGCCTTCTCTGCCGGCACCGCACCCAGCTCCTTCCAGCCGGCCTGCAACTGCTTGAACTCGTCGAAGTGGGCATTAGCCTCTTCGGGCGAGGTCGCCAGTTCCTTGATGCGGTCGATGATAGCCTGTTTCTTTGCCAGATTCTCTGCCTTCTGCTTCTCCACCTGCTCCGCAATCTCAGCGCGGCGCTGGCGGATGCTGGCCATGATGGCCTTGAAGTTCTCCTCTGCGCCGTCGATCTCTGCGCGCCAGTCCTCGGGAGCGCCACCCTGCTCAATGAAGGCATTGCGGGCTGCCATCTGCGCTGCGCGGTGCAGCTTGTAGAACACCTGTTTCAGCAGGTCGAGCTCGTTCTTGTCGCCGCCCGTGTTCTCCTCCTGAATGGCCTTCAGGCGATCCACCACTTGCTCTTTCGTCTCATAGACAGTGTTGTTCTCTACGGTCTGCGTCTCTTCTGAAGCGGTCTCTTCAGACGCGGTCTCTTCAGATGTGGTCTCTTCAGAAACTGTCATTTCTTCGGGAGTCTCTTCTGCGGGCGCAGACGTCACTTGTGCTTCTGCCACCTCCACCTCCGGTGTAGGCTGCAGTTCGTTGGTTTCGTTCATGTTTGCTTACGGTTTAGTAGCTGATAGATATGTTTTAAACCCTTAGGGCCTGCAAATAAACGGAAAAATATCGGTTCAGCCAAGAAAATCTATAAAAAATACTAAATCCACGCCTTACGCTTTGCGTACCACCAGAACAGCAGGGTGAGCACGATGGAGAAAACCATCGCCAGCGGGAATCCCCACTGGTTCGTTTCCATTCCGTTCAGCAAGTTCATTCCAAACAGGCTGGCCACCAGCGTCGGCACCATCAGGAACATCGACACCAGCGTGAGCGTTTTCATCACTGTTGACATGTTGTTGTTGATGATGTTCGCGTAAGTGTCCATCGTCGATTCCAGGATGTTCGAATAGATACCCGTCGTCTCACGCGCCTGATTCATCTCGATGCTCACGTCCTCAATCAGGTCGGCATCCAACTCATCCACCGGCAGCTTGAACTTCAGCTTGGACAGTAGCGTCTCATTGCCGCGAATCGATGTGGCAAAATAGGTCAGCGAGTCCTGCAGACGTGCCAGTGCTATCAGGTCCGCATTATCAACCTTGCGGTCCAGGTGAAGCTTTGCTCCTTCGATGCGGGCGTTGATCTGCTTCAGACGTTTCAGGAACCAGACCGCCGTAGAGAGGAACAGGCGGAAAACCATATCCACAGAGTCCGTGAAGCCGACGCCGCGTTTCTGCTGATAGGTGACGAAGTCAATCATCAGATTCGTCTCGAAGTTGCACACGGTAATGCATATATCGCCCTTCAGGATGATGCCCAGAGGAATCGTTGTGAACGGCGTGCGGGACTTCACCTCCTTGACGTATGGTATGCGCAGGATAATCAGGATCCAGCCGTCGTCGTAGTCGTAGCGCGCACGCTCTTCCGTGTCCGCAATGTCGCCCAGGAAATAATCGGGAATGCCCATCTCCTTCTCCAGGAATTCCGCATCATCGGCGGTCGGGCAGGTCACTTGCACCCAGCAGTTGGGTTGCCACCCCTCTAAGGTGTGAAGACCATGTTGTGTGTTCCAATACGTTCGCATAGTCAGAAGTCGTTTAACGTTTAGCTGTTAACGTTTAGAAATCGAAGCGGGAACGAAGAGCTCCCAGACTATGGCGAACCCCCGTCCCTTAATCAGTGTTTCGTTGATGATAATCGTCCATTAATAGAATAAAGGATGGTTTGAACGGCCGCAAAGGTAGGCAAAAATTACCATTCCTCCGCCACAGATGCTCCTTTTTTTCGCTTATTCGTACCTTTTTTTCCAATTCTTTTTGTCCTGAGCAAGGAACTCCTTACTTTTGTAGCGTGAATAACGTCGTTCCAGATCAACGACGGTGCCCTCTGCTAGCATAGGCTCAGGATTTTGGAAATAAGGAAATGAAGCGCTTACATTATTTCATCTTGTTGATTGTCGTGTTGGCCTCGGCGCAGGGTGCGAGGGCTGAAGAGATACACATCAGTTCCGTGTCCGACTGGAATACTGTTTACAACCTCGCAGGTCAGCGCCTCAGTAAGCCGCTGAAAGGCGTGAACATTGTGAAAGGCCGGAAATTACTTGTTAGATAAGAAGCTGAACTCACAGCCACAGTAGAGCTGATTGTAGAAGGCGTAGTCTTTCAGAAGCTGGTTGCGACGCTCCTGCAGCCCGCCCTTGCGCCAGTTCTGTGCCCAGAAGCGGGAACCGGGGACGGCAGCCTCGGCGGCCTGACCGGCCTGCTCTATCTGGTCGAGGCGCTTCCAACGGGAGGAGGCAAGGGTGGTGGTGAACCAGTTGATGCCGAGCTCTACGGCCTTGCGGGCTGTGGCTTCGAGGCGCATATCGAAGCACCGCTGGCAGCGACTGCCACGCTCAGGTTCACCTTCCAGACCGTGTACACAGGTGAGCCATGCGTCGTGGTTCCAGTCATCATCTATCCATGTGATGCCCAAACTCTCGGCATGGCGCTTGCTCTCGGCCTTGCGGATTTCGTATTCCTCACGGGGAAAGATGTTCGGGTTATAGTAGTAGATGGTGGGGCGCACACCATTAGCCAGCATCCATTCCACGATGGCACTGGAACAAGGCGCGCAACAAGCATGAAGGAGTACCTCTTGCAATCCCTCCGGCACTTGAATCAGGTTCTTGGCGTTCTTCATGAGAGCGTGACGCGGTCAGCTTCTACGGCCTGCCCCATGAAGATGGTGGCTGCGGAGGCGAACTTGGCAGGATCGTCGGTTGTCAGAAAACGGGCTGTGGCCCCGCGTGTGAGACGGCTGTCCATCTCGGGATGACGGCAGAGATAGTCCTGAAGGCTGGCTGCCACATATTCTCCCTGTGGAATCAGTTTGACGCGCGCGGGTGTGTACGCGCGTACTTTTTTTAATAATAAGGGGAAGTGGGTGCAACCGAGAATGATGGTGTCGATGAGCGGGTCTTGTTGCAGCAGGTGCTCTATGTCGCGTTGCACGAAGTAATCGGCCCCGGGGCTGTCGTATTCGTAGTTCTCCACCAGCGAAACCCACATGGGGCAAGCTTGTCCCGTGACAACGATGTCGGGATGGAGCTTAGCCATCTCCAGTTCGTATGTGCGACTGCTGATGGTGCCTTGTGTGGCCACGACACCGATGTGGCGTGTGTGCGTCTGCTCGCCGACCACTTCAATGGTTGGTCGGATGACACCGAGGACGCGACGCGTGGGGTCGCTCATCTGTGGAAGGTCGCGCTGCTGAATACTGCGCAGGGCCTTGGCGGAAGCTGTGTTGCAGGCAAGAATCACCAAAGGGCATCCGGCATCAAAGAGATGACGCACGGCTTGCAGCGTGAACTCATAGACGCGCTCGAAGGAGCGAGGGCCGTATGGTGCACGAGCATTGTCGCCCAGGTAGAGGTAGTCGTACTGGGGCATGAGCTGGCGGATTTCCTTCAGAACGGTGAGACCGCCGTAGCCGCTGTCGAAGATGCCGATGGGAAACAAAGGAGTTAATAGTTAAGAGTTAATAGTTAATAGTTATGAATGTGGGGTGGGGACCTGCGGCGAAAGAGGATTAACGGGTGAGGGGGGAGGCAAGCCCAAGCTTGTGAAGCAGAGGCTCGGTGATGTTCACGCCTACTTGCGGATTGATGTAAGGAACAGCATTCTCGTCGGTGTTGAGAACAAAGATGAGGCTTCGCTCTGCTGCCACCTCTTGAATGGCTTTGTTCAGACGTTCCATGACCGGTTGCATCATTTCTGCCTCGGCTTTCTGCAGGAGACGCTGCGATTCCTGGCGGAAGCTGACGCTCTTGTTCATCAGGTCCTGCAGCTCGGCTTGACGCTTCTGCAGAATCGTGGGCGGGAAGTCCTTCTGTCCCTGCAGGAACTCGGCGAACTTGCGCTGGAACTCCTTTTCGGAGCGCTCGGCTTCGTCCTCGAACTTACCCTTGAGGGCAGCGAAGGCTGCGCGAGCCTCTTCATATTCGGGCAGGCGCTCGAAGATTTCCTTATAGCTGACGTAGCCGAAGTGGGCCACGTGCACCTCTGCGGGCGCTGTCAGCTCCTGTGCGCCGGCACTGCAAAAGGGGGCAAGTGCCAATAGTAATGCGAAGAGGGTACTTTTCATTGCCGTTTTCAATTCTGTTCCAGTTCGTTAATCTCTTTATCAGGAATTAGAGAATTTCAGAATACATCTCCGTAGCTCAGACTCCTGTTCTGATGGAAGGGATTATATTCTCAAATTCTCTAATTCTGGATGGTTATCATGTCAGGCCGGCTTGGCCTGGATTTGTCCGTCTTTTAGATGCCGAGGGCTTTCTTCAGCTCGGGAGTTACGTCGGTGCTTAACTTGGTGCTGATGTAGGGGATGCCTGCTGAAGTGTCCATGATATAGACGTAGCCACCCGCATCGCCAAGCTGCTTGACAGCAGCGACAATCTTCTCGGAGATAGCCTGCATCTTCTCAGCCTGTGCCTTCTGGAATGCTTGATTGTTATCCTGCACACTCTGCTGGAAACGCTTGTAGAGGTCCTCCAGTTCAGCCTGACGGCGCTGACGCACGTTGTCCAGGAGGTTGGCCTGTTCCTTCTCAAATTCCTCGCCCTTCTTCTGGAGCTCGTCCTGCATACGCTTGAGGTCATCCTCGTATTGTTTCTGGAGAGTCTGGAGTTCGGTCTGTGCAGCCGTGTATTCCGGCATCAGGGGAACCAGTTCCTGTGAGTTGAAGTGTCCGAACTTCTGTGCAGACATGGTCAAGGGGGCGAGCAGCATGAGAGCTGCAAAAAGAATCTTTTTCATTTTGTTTTGTTTTGTTTGTTTTATGAGTAATTAATTGTTGTTGCTTATTTTATTACACTCCCCTTTAGGGGGCTTGGGGGCCTATGATTTTATTACACTCCCCTTTAGGGGGCTTGGGGGCCTATGTGATTTTATTGGCCGTAGCCGAGTTTGTTGAGGACATCGCTCGAGATGTCAATCTTGGGGGATGCGAAAATGATGCCGGCATCGGAGGCACGGTCGAGGACGAGGCTGTAGCCTTTGGCATCGCAGATGTCCTTGACGGCATTGTAAATCTCATCGTTGATGGGGGCCATCAGGCTCTCACGCTTCTTGAAGAGTTCACCTTCAGGACCGAAATACTTCTTCTTCAGCTCAGCAGCTTCCTTCTCCTTGGCCACAATGGCTTCTTCGCGCTGTGCCTTCTGCTCCTTGCTGAGGAAGACAGCTTCGCTCTGATAGCTCTTGTATAGCTGTTGGGCTTCCTGGCTGAGGGCTTCAACCTCTGCCTGCCACTTGCGTGAGATCTGGTTGAGCTGCTCACCGGCACGCTCGTAGGCGGGGATATTCTTGAGAATATATTCCATATCGATGAGCACGAACTTCTGTGCCTGTGCCTGTTCGCTCACACCCAGTGTGAGGGCGGCAAATAAAATAATCGCTAACTTTTTCATTGTTGAATAGATTTTGCTCATTTCCTTTATGGCTTTGATGCCGTGAGCATGAAATGGTTTATTGCGTTTTGTCTGCTCTTTTGTCCTTTAGTTCTTAATGATCTTTGGATAAATCTCTTTAGAATTCCTGTCCGAGGATGAAGTGGAACTGTCCGCCGCTGTAGGCTTTGCTGCCGAAGACCTTGTCGAAACCGTAGGCCCAGTCGATACCGAGGAGACCCACCATCGGCAGGAAGATGCGGACGCCGACGCCTGCGGAGCGCTTCAGGTCGAAGGGGTTGAAGTCCTCGACTTTGTTCCATGCATTACCGCCCTCCACGAATGCAAGGCCGTAGATGTTGGTGCTGTTGCCGAGCACGAAGGGATAGCGCAGCTCCAGAGTGATGCGGTCATAGGCGTAGCCCGAGTAGCCGCGTGGGGTGAGCGAACCGTTGTCGTAGCCTCGCAGACCGATGGTCTCGGTGGCATAGCTGTAGTTGTAGCCGCTCATGCCGTCACCGCCGACATAGAAAGTCTCGAAGGGCGACTTCTTGTGCTTGTTGTAGCTGCCGAGGAGACCGAACTCAACGCGTGTCATCAGCACGGGGCATTTGTTGGCGCCCGAGAGTGCTGTGTAGGTACGGCTCTTGAACTTCCATTTATGGTATTCAATCCAGCGGTATTTTTCCTGGAGCTCGCTCATGTAGCTACTGGACTTGGAGTTGTTGCCCAGATTCTCGTAGTCGAGGTTGTCGAAGAGGGAGTAGGGCGGTGTGAGGGCCACGGAGAGCGAGAACTCAGAGCCGCGACGCGGGTAGATGGGGTTGTCCACGGAGCTGCGACTAAGCGTCAGGTTGAGCGCTACGTTGTTGCAGTTACCGTTGTTGATGAGGAAGTATTCCCAGTTCTTCAGGCTGTAGCGGCTGTAGCTCAGGTCGGCCATGAACTGGAAGTAGTCGTCGGGCCAGTTGAGGCGCTTACCCCATCCGAGTGAGAAACCGTAGATCATCACATACTTGTCGGGGTCGTAGAAGTTCTCGTAGTAGTTGCCGCCCGAGGTGCCGTAGCCGTAGAGATAATTATAATAGGAGTTGTAGTAGCTGGAGTTGTAGTAGCGGTCGCTCACATCGGTCTGCTTGGAGAAGAAGGCTGAGAAGTGGAGCGAGTTGGGTCGTTTGCCGCCGAACCAGGGATCTACGTAGCTGATATTGTAGGCCTGATAGTAGCGTCCGTTGGTCTGACCGCTGATGCTGAACTGCTCGCCGTTGCCCTGCGGCATCACGCCACGGCGCAGGCCGTCCTTGGCG
>CACZSQ010000058.1 GCA_902783885.1 uncultured Bacteroidales bacterium | reverse complement strand
TATTATAGCGATCATCCTGAGATCGGGTTCTACTTGAACCACCCCCTGATGGCTCGTATTGTTGAGCTTAAGGAAAAAGGCTTTGAAGACGCCAAACAAACTACTCCCCCCTCTCCTTTCGGAGAGGGGTCGGGGGTGAGGCCGTGTGACTACGCTCCCGTTGACCTGAGCGATGCCATTGAGAACTACAAGGCGATTCTCGACATCACGGGCGATGTAGCAGCCAACATCATTGCTCCCAATTCCGAGAGCGTGGACCTCGAAGGACCACACCTCGAAAACGGCCGCATGATCTACGCCAGCAAGACCTTCGAGAACCTGGATGCTACCCGCAAGGCTGGCCTCTGGGGCGTCAGCATGCCCCGTCGCTACGGCGGTCTGAACCTGCCTAACGCCGTGTTCTCCATGCTCTCTGAGGTTATCTCTGCTGCCGATGCCGGTTTCCAGAACATCTGGAGCCTGCAGAGTTGTATCGACACACTCTATGAGTTCGGCTCTGAAGAGCAGCGTCAGAAATACATACCCCGCGTCTGCGCAGGTGAAGGCATGTCTATGGATCTCACCGAGCCTGACGCAGGTTCCGATCTTCAGCGCGTGATGCTCAAGGCTACCTTCGATGAGAAGGAGAACTGCTGGCGCCTGAACGGCGTGAAGCGTTTCATCACCAATGGCGACTCAGACATCCACCTCGTCCTTGCCCGCTCCGAGGAAGGCACGAAGGATGGCCGAGGCCTGTCGATGTTCATCTATGACAAGCGCAACGGCGGTGTTAATGTGCGCCACATTGAGCACAAACTCGGCATCCACGGTTCACCCACCTGCGAGCTCACCTATAAGAATGCCAAGGCAGAGCTTTGCGGCTCCACACGTCTGGGTCTGATTAAATATGTGATGGCACTCATGAACGGTGCCCGTCTCGGCATCGCTGCTCAAAGTGTCGGCCTCTCACAAGAGGCTTACAACGAAGGACTTGCCTATGCCCGTGAACGTCAACAGTTCAACGACAAGATCATCAACTTCCCCGCCGTTTTCGACATGCTCAGCCGCATGAAGGCCAAGCTCGATGCCGGTCGCAGCCTGCTCTATCAGACCGCGTGCTACGTGGACATCTATAAGGCTCTTGAGGACATCGAGCGCGACCGCAAGCTCACGCCCGAGGAGAAGCAGGAGCTGAAGAAGTACCAGCGCTTGGCCGATGCCTTCACGCCAATGGCCAAGGGTATGAACTCCGAGTATGCCAACCAGAACGCCTACGACGCCATCAGCATCCACGGCGGCAGCGGTTTCATCATGGAGTACAAGTGCCAGCGCCTCTACCGCGACGCCCGCATCTTCTCCATCTACGAGGGAACAACTCAGCTACAGGTCGTAGCTGCTATCCGCTACATCATCAATGGCACGATGCTCCAAAACATCAAGGAGATGATGGCTGAACTTCCAGCTGAAGCTAACGCATCACTCAAAGCTCGTGTTGAGGCACTCATTCCTCTTTACGAAGAAGCTTTAGCTACTGTTAAAGCACTCGATAATCAGGATGCCATCGACTTCCTGTCGCGCCGTCTCTACGACATGACCTGCGAGATTGTGATGTCGCTGCTCATCATCCGCGATGCCGCCAAGGCTCCCGAACTCTTCGAGAAGAGCGCCGTCGTCTATGTGGCTATGGCTGAGGAGGATGTTGCCGGCAAGGCCGCATACATCCGCAACTTCGACCCCGCCACCCTCGACAGCTTCCGTGCTGAATAAGCGTTACAACACATTTCTCCATTTCAATACAACGATTATGAAACACTTGAAATTCTTATCCTTATGTGGGATAGCAGCTCTGGCCGTTAGCCTGTTTACCCTGACAGCCTGCGGTGGCGATGACAATGATTCTCCTCAGCCCAACGGGCAAGGACAGACCAACAATGGCGGCCAGTCCAACGATGGTGGTCAGTCCAACAACGGTGGACAAATACCTAGTAATTGGGCGGAACTAATCGTTGGTTCATGGAACACCGTTTATGCCAATGTCAGCTATGTGGACGAAGTCGGAACGCAGTTGTCACACAACGGTCCTGTCGACCCCACCAAGGAGGAAGACTGGCCCTTCTACAATGTTTTCGTCTTCGGTGATGACGCTTCCTTTATCGGATGGGCCATCAACTACAATGGGGACGGCGAATATTACGGTAGATTTGAAGAGACCCAAATTGGTAAATACAGCTTTAATCCTGCCAACAGCACGGCAAAGCTTTACGACCTTATCATGGGATATCATGATGTTCAAGCCTATCTTAACGGACAGACCGATGTTCCAAGGAAAGAAATGATCATCAACGTTCAGTCCTTAACAGAGGATGAGCTGGTCTTCTCCATAAACGGCATGGGGACCTACAAGATGAAGAAAGAGGAGGCACAGGAATCAACGATTACCGAGCCCACAATTAATTACGCATATTTAGAAGGTGTCTGGGCTCTCTTCCACAAAAAGGGAAAAGATGATGAACACAATTACGACAAGTACTTCCCCGGCCCAAGCTTCGACGGATACGAGGAGTTGGTCTTCGGCCCTTCAAACACCGTTGAACATTGGGCACAGAAAGACGGACAGTGGGGGTGTGATTTATCAGGCACATTCACCCGTAATGAGGATGTGATTACGCTTAACGGAATGACCATCAAAATCTTGATGCTCAATGAACATGAACTCATGATTGATATGGGAAGCGAAATCATCACAGCCATGAAATTACCAGCTAGCGCTTATCCAGCACCTGGCGTTTCAATCTCTCCCGAGGTCTTGATTGGAAAATGGGTTCTCACTCACTCTGTCGGATCTAAAAAGAAAGACAAAGAAACGGTAAGTACTTGGGACAAGACAAATTTCTCATGGGAAAGCAGCCTCCTTCTGACCATCAATTCAAATGGAACTTTTGAAGAAGAAGACAAAAAGGGAGACAACATCAATTGGAGACCGTCTGGAAAAGGATTTTGGGACATATCAGAAAACAAAATAACCATTTCTGCAACAGGTTATTATTCCATAAGCGGCGATAATAACATCTATCATGAATTTTCGACACCTGATATTCGAGAATTCATCATTACGCGCCTGACCAGTACAGAAATTGATTTCCGTGAGTATATGTTCGAGGATGGCTTTGAATACGAAGAAACCTCAACCTTCACACGGGTCAACTAGAAACAAATCTTCATACAAATCATCAATACGGAGGCTTATGCTTCCGTATTGTTTTTTATCAAGGTTTGCTCCCACGCGCGCATTATTCTACGGAAAAGCTATGTTATTTGAAAACAAATTGCTACCTTTGCGCCCATTATTGCAAACATTTTGAAATCAAATACACACACAAATGGCAAAGATTGTTGCTAAAGAACAGTTTTCAGAGAAAGTTTATAAGTTAGTCGTTGAGGCACCACTCATTGCAAAGGCTCGCCGTGCGGGGCACTTCGTCATCGTGCGTGTAGGCGAGAATGGAGAGCGTATGCCTCTGACCATCGCCGATGCCGATGTACAGGCCGGGACCATCACCCTCGTTGTGCAGAAGGTGGGCGTCAGCTCCACCAAACTCTGCGACCTCAACGTGGGCGATGAGATCACTGACGTGGTTGGCCCTCTTGGCAAGGCTACACATATCGAGAACTTCGGTACCGTCGTCTGTGCCGGTGGCGGCGTGGGCGTAGCCCCCATGTTGCCCATCATCAAGGCGCTGAAAGCTGCCGGCAACCGTGTTGTCAGCGTGCTGGCAGGCCGTAGTAAAGACCTTATTATATTAGAAGACGAGGTGCGCAAGCACTCCGACGAGGTCATCATCATGACCGATGACGGTTCTTATGGCCAAAAAGGTGTTGTCACCGTGGGCATCGAACAGGTCATCCAGCGCGAGAAAGTTGATAAGGTCTTCGCCATCGGTCCCGCCATCATGATGAAGTTCTGCTGTCTTCTGACCAAGAAATACAACATCTCCACCGACGTATCCCTGAACACCATCATGGTCGATGGCACAGGCATGTGTGGCGCCTGCCGCATCACTGTAGGCGGCAAGACTCGCTTCGTCTGCGTCGATGGTCCTGAGTTCGATGGTCACGAGGTTGACTTCGACGAGATGCTGTCGCGCATGACGGCGTTCAAGGAGGAAGAGATGGAGGCGATGAATAAGACCGCAGCGGCCCCGGCCCCCCTTTCGTCCCCCGAGGGGGACACGGCACCCAGGTCCTCAGCCAGCAAAACAACAGAAGCCCCCTCGGGGGCTGTAGGGGGGGCCAAGGCTGCTGAAGGGCTTTTGACCGACCGCAACGCCCCGTGGCGCGAAGAGCTCCGCAAGAGCATGAAGGCAAAGGAGCGCACCGCCATTGAGCGCGTCAAGATGCCCGAGCTCGACCCCGTCTATCGTGCCACAACCCGCACGGAAGAGGTCAACAAAGGTCTCACCAAGGAGCAGGCACTGCTGGAGGCTAAGCGCTGCCTCGACTGCGCCAAACCCACCTGCATGGAAGGCTGCCCCGTTAACATCCAAATACCCTCATTCATCAAGAACATCGAGCGCGGCAACTTCCTCGGCGCTGCTCAGGTGCTCAAGCAGACCTCTGCTCTTCCCGCCGTCTGCGGTCGCGTATGTCCACAGGAGAAGCAATGCGAGAGCAAATGTATCCATCTGAAGATGAATGAGCCAGCCGTAGCCATCGGCTATTTGGAGCGCTTCGCAGCTGACTATGAGCGCGAGAGCGGCAACATGTCTATCCCTGAATGTGCCCCCGCCAACGGCAAGAAGATTGCCGTCGTGGGTTCAGGTCCTTCGGGCTTGAGCTTCGCTGGCGACATGGCTAAGTTCGGCTACGACGTCACCGTGTTCGAGGCTCTCCATGAGATTGGCGGCGTGCTCAAATATGGTATTCCTGAATTCCGCCTGCCCAACGCCATCGTGGACGTGGAGATCAAGAATCTCGAGAAGATGGGCGTGAAGTTCATCAAGGACTGCATCATCGGCAAGACCATCACCGTGGAGGAACTGAAGGAGCAAGGCTTCGACGGTATCTTCGTGGGGTCTGGCGCCGGTCTGCCTAACTTTATGAACATCCCTGGTGAGAACCTCAAGGGCATCATGTCCTCCAACGAGTACCTCACCCGCGTAAACCTCATGGATGCTTCAAATCCCGAGACCGACACGCCAATCCATCGCGCCAAGAGCGTAATGGTTGTCGGCGGAGGCAACACCGCCATGGACTCCTGCCGCACCGCAAAGCGCTTGGGTGCCGATCGTGTGTTCATCGCCTACCGACGCAGTGAAGCTGAGATGCCCGCCCGTTTGGAAGAGGTGAAGCACGCTAAGGAGGAAGGCATCGAATTCCTGACGTTACACAACCCCATCGAGTATCTGGCCGACGACAAGGGCAACGTCCGCGCCGTTGTGCTACAGAAGATGGAACTCGGGGAGCCAGATGCCAGTGGACGCCGCTCACCGCAGCCAATTCCAGGTGCGACAGAAACCATCGACATCGACCAGGCCATCGTGGCTGTAGGCGTAAGCCCGAACCCCATCGTGCCCACCAGCATCGAGGGTCTGGAACTTGGCCGCAAGAACACCATTGTGGTAAATGATGGTATGCAGACTAACATCCCCACAATCTTCGCTGGTGGTGACATCGTTCGCGGAGGCGCCACTGTCATCCTCGCTATGGGCGACGGCCGTCGTGCTGCAGCCGCTATGCACGAGTATCTGAGCAAGTAAATCGCCACGTCATAAGAAGGTTACCTCCTTTCTCTCAGAGCCTTGAGAGCGAAGTTGGTAACCTTCTTCATTTTTCTTTAACGGACCAGTGTATTATACTGAAATATAAATACTGTGAATAAAGAAGAAAAGGATCTTCAACAGTTTGAAAAGCGATTGTTGCAGCGCTTGCGGACTGCTTCTAAGCATTACGGACTCATTGCCGACGGCGATAATATTCTTGTCGGGCTCTCCGGCGGCAAGGACTCGCTCGCCCTTCTTCGCCTATTAGCTCTTCAGTCGCGAATTTGCAAGCCTTCCTTTCGCATCGCTGCTGTTCACATTCGCATGAGGGAGGTTCAATACGAGAGCGGCCAAAGTTATCTTGAAGCCTTCTGCCAACAGCTCGATGTCCCTTATTTTGTAATCAACACATCCTTCTCCGCCTCATCCGCATCCTCCCACCAAAGCAAGCCAGTCTGCTTCCTCTGTTCTTGGAACAGACGCAAACAGCTTTTCAATTTCGCACAAGAGCACGGCTTTAACAAGATTGCCTTCGGACATCATCAGGATGACATCCTGCATACAGCCCTCATGAACCTGACCTTTACGGGACACTTCTCAACCATGCCCGCAAGGCTCGTAATGAAGAAAATGCCCATCTCCATCATCCGCCCGCTTTGCACGATTCAAGAAGCTGACATCGTGCGTTATGCCACGCAATTGGGCTTTCAACCTCTTCTGAAGAAATGCCCTTATGAGCACAACACTCAGCGTACAGCAGCTCGCCGTCTCTTTGAAGAGATTTCGGTCATGAATCCAGAGGCACGCTACTCCCTGTGGCACGCGCTGGAGAGCGACGGAAAGCTCGTGGAATCTTAAATAACTTTAATTGTACGGTCCTCACTATCACGCTTTGCACAAAAAAACGTACCTTTGTTCAATTTCTGATAGAAAAAACGACAAATATGACCCCGCGGCATTTCCTCTTTCTTTTTTTACTGACATTACCCCTGTGTATCTCCGCCCAAAAGCGCAAAAGCGCTACGCCTCCTAAGAGCATTGCCGAGCAAGCACAGGAAGCCATCGACCGATACCAGTTCAATCAAGCTGAAAAACTTCTGACCAAGGAGATTACTACTCTCAAAAAGCGACGCAAGGAAACCTCTAAGCTTGAACGAATGCTGCGCTCAGCCCGCACAGGAGCCAACAAGCTGCATGCTACTGAACGCCTCGTCATCATCGACAGCGTCGTTTGTCCCAAGCAAGAAGTGCTAAAGGCCATCCGCTTGAGCCAAGAAAGCGGACGTATAGACACTTATGCCTCCACCTATCACACAGAAGACATTCAAGGAGCAACTATCTACGAAAACGAGCTGGCTAACAAACGTTTTCTTTCTATAGAGATTGCTGAGGAGGAGACCGACGGCGATGCGACAAAACTTCGTCTGGCCACATCCGACAAGATTGGTGAGGAATGGTCGAAGCCTAATCCACTTTCAGGCCTCAACGAGGATGACTTGGCGCAGAACTATCCCTTCTTGATGTCTGACGGCCTAACACTTTACTATGCTGCTACCGGCCCCGAAAGCATTGGCGGTTATGACATCTTCGTCACCCGTGCCGATGGCGAGGGGGGCAACTTCCTATCGCCTGAGAATGTCGGTTTTCCTTTCAATTCGCCAGCCAATGACTACCTGTTGGCCATCGACGAGCTGAACCAATTGGGCTGGTTCGTCAGTGACCGCCGCCAGCCTCAGGGCATGGCTTGTATTTACGTTTTCATTCCCAATGACACGCGCGAAGTCTATGCCGACATATCCGATGATCAGTTGCAGCGTCTGGCTCGCATCGCCTCGATACAAGAGACGTGGAATGATGAGGTAGAAGCTGCCCAGCAGCGATTGGCTGCCGTGCGCAGCGGACAGGGAAAGAAAGCCCAAAAGCCAGAATTCACCTTCCCTGTTGACAACCAACGCGTCTATCACCACACGGCTGATTTCAGTTCTCCCATTGCCCGTTTCAAGATTGGACAATGGGTGAAGTTGTCCCAAACTATATCAACTGACGAAACACTTTTGGAACGCTTGCGCGAGAAGTATGCAAAAGCCAAGCCAGCCGATCGGAAACAGATGACCTCCACGCTTCAGAAACTGGAGAAGACCCTGCAATCTCAAGAAGCAGAGCTCAACCAGTTAGCCAAAGACATAAGAAACGCTGAAATAACCCATAAACAATAGCTATGAAAAAAGTATTTCCTCCTTCAGAACTAATCATCAATGAAGACGGCAGCGTCTTCCATCTCCACGTACGCCCCGAACAACTTGCAGATAAGGTCATCCTCGTCGGCGACCCCGGACGTGTGCAGACCGTAGCAGCCCATTTCGAGCGCATGGAATGTGACATCCAGAGCCGTGAGTTCCATACCATTACAGGTTGGAACCAAGGCAAGCGCATCAGCGTCGTATCTACGGGCATCGGCTGCGACAACATCGACATCGTCATGAACGAGCTCGACGCCCTGGCCAATATCGACTTCCAGTCACGCACCGAGAATGACGTACACCGCACACTCTCTATTGTGCGCATCGGCACCTGTGGCGGTCTCCAGCCTTTCACGCCCACAGGCTCCTTCATCGCCTCCGTCAAGAGCATCGGCTTCGACGGCCTCCTCAACTACTACGACGGACGCAACGATGTCTGCGACCTACAACTGGAAGAAGCCTTCAAGAAGCACATGAACTGGTCGCCGCTCAAGGGTGCACCCTACGTGGCTATAGCCAATCCCGAGCTCATCGATCAGATAGCTCAGGACGACATGGTACGCGGCATCACCATCGCTTGCGGTGGTTTCTATGGTCCCCAAGGCCGTCAGATCCGCCTAAAGATTCAAGACCCGCAGCAGAACGAGAAGGTAGAAGCCTTTGAGTACGATGGTCTCCACATCTGTAACTTCGAGATGGAAAGCTCCGCTGTTGCCGGCCTTGCAGCACTCCTCGGTCATCGCGCCATGACCTGCTGCATGGTCATCGCCAACCGCTACACCACCGAGATGAACACCGAGTACAAGAACTCCATCGACACCCTC
>CACZSQ010000057.1 GCA_902783885.1 uncultured Bacteroidales bacterium | reverse complement strand
GTGTGCATCCAGGTGATGATACCTACGCAATTCGGGGTTTGGTTGGCTATCAGCATAATATCCTCCACTTCCTTGGAGCTGTTGGCTGTGCCCTTATAGACAATCTTCACGGGGATGTTCCCGCTGGCATTCAGGCCAGCTACCATTTCCTTGGAGTGAGCATCAACAGCGATGACTGCGTCGCCTCCGTAGAGCAACTGTGCACCAGTTACCCACCAAATTTCTAAACTTTCATACATTTTTAAGTGGCCCCCCTCATATCCCCCCAAGGGGGGAAGACCAATAGGGGCAATGGGTCTATAGTTAGTAAATAATGATTTTTACTTTTTCTTTTGCCCGTAATAGGCATTGGGACCATGCTTGCGCATGTAGTGCTTCTCGATGAGGAGGGGATTCATCGTCAAGTCGGGATTGACAGAGAAGGCAATGAAAGCCATCTTGGCGCATTGCTCCATTACTTTGGCATTATACACCGCATTGTCGGGCGATGTACCCCAGGAGAAGGGACCGTGGTTCTTGACGAGCACGGCGGGCGTGTGATCGGGGTTGATCTTGCGGATATTCAGGATTTCATCCACGATGACGTTGCCTGTCTCCAGCTCGTACTGCCCCTTCACTTCTGCCTCTGTCATATCGCGCGTGCAGGGGATATCCTTGTAGAAATAGTCAGCGTGGGTGGTGCCGATATTGGGAATGTCCTTACCTGCCTGTGCGAAAGCCGTAGCATAGGTGGAGTGGGTGTGGACAACACCCTGAATGTTGGGGAAGGCATTGTAGAGGACGAGGTGGGTGGGCGTGTCGGAAGAAGGGTTGAGGGCGCCTTCGACCACCTTGCCGCTTTCGAGATCCACAACCACCATATCGGAAGCTTTCATCTCGTCGTAACTGACGCCGGAGGGTTTGATGACCACAAGTCCTTTCTCGCGGTCGATGCCGGAGACGTTGCCCCAAGTGAAGATGACGAGACCTTGCTTGACCAAATCGAGGTTGGCCTTGAATACTTTTTGTTTTAGTTCTTCTAACATGAGATTATGAGTATTTTTAGACTATTTATGTGTAAATTATTAACTCTGAGTGTTGTGAAGCTATATACAAATGAAGCAATATATAATATAAGGTGTCAGAGCTTGAAGTTTGGCTCCAGCTGATAAGCATACTCATTGAATCTATAGAGTGCTGCTCCACGCTTGGAGTTGCTCTTGTCAATACCTTCTGTTTTCTCAATGAATGGTAACTCGCTCACACGCTTGCGGAAATTCCGCTTGTCAATCTTGTAGTCGAGGATAGCCTCGTAGAGTTGTTGCAGCTGAGTGAGGGTGAAATTGGGTGGAAGAAGTTGGAAGCCGATAGGACGGCGACTGATTAAGGTACGGAGCTTCTTCAACGCAGCCTGAATCATTTCTGTATGGTCAAAAAGAAGCGGTGGCAAATCACTGATGTCTTCCCAGTGTGCCGAGTTCTCATGGTTTAGGTCCTTGTTAACACGGTCAATGTCGAGCAAAGCGAAGTAGGCAATAGAGATGACACGGTCGCCAGAGTCGCGATTGACGCTACCGAAAGCACCAACCTGACGCATATAGATGTTGTGGATACCTGTCAGTTGCTCAAGAATGCGCTTAGCAGCGTCGTCGATGTCTTCGTCACGTTTAACGAAGCCTCCCATGAGCGACCATTCGCCTTGGCGCGGTTCAAAGGGGCGGCGTTGCAGCAACACTTTTAATTTGCCATTCTCGAAGCTGAAAATGATACAATCGACAGCAACGTGAAATTTTGGATATTGACTGTAATAGGTTGTCATGTCTATTTTTGTTAAGTGATGCACAGCGCCGAAGCGCCATGCATCACAATCTATTTATTTACCAGAAATACCAGTAGAAGCAAGCGCAGAGGCCAACGACGACAAGTGTGCCGACGATATCCCATACGCCCCAGCTCTCACGAATGCTCTTCTTGAAGTCGGAAGAGAACGTGATAGCATCGACCTGAGCCTTGGAAGGTGCGGGCGTGAAGAAACTCACAACAACCATCAAGGCAATGATGAACACCAGCAGCCAGCACTCGAACACGAGCCAGTTGGTCTGCCAGAACCATGTAGTGTTCTCCCAGAAAGCACCATCCATCGCGGCCTTGCCTGTGTCGGTGATGACATTTGTCACCAGACGGATCATGCCGACAACAAAGCCGCCGATGAGACCCCATTCACCAGCCTTCGGAGTAATCTTCTTGGAGAAGATACCGAGCGTGAATACAGCCACCATGGCAGGAGCCAGCAGCGACTGGATACCCTGCAGATAGCTGTAGAGCGAGCCGAGGCTCATCATCACGGGCATCCAGATCAGACCCAGCAACACGACGACAACGGTGGCGATACGGCCAACAAGGACGTAGTGAGCTTCGCTCTTGCCTTTCTTCATAGGCTTGTAGAAGTCCTCGGTGAAGAGTGTTGCACAGCTATTAAAGAATGCTGCCAATGAGGCAACAAGTGCGCAAACGAAGCCTATCGTCACGATACCCTTAATACCTGCGGGCAGGATGTTCTTCACCATCAGAGCAAAGGCTGCATCGGTGTCTTCCATGACAAAGCCGTTGATATTCTTCTGGGCCAAAGCTGCAGCAATCATGCCAGGGATAAGGAACATGAAGCAAGGAAGAATCTTGAAGAAGCCGGCAGCGATAGTGCCACGACGAGCACGTGCCATCACAGCTGCATTATCTTCGCCGGGGACCTGACCCAGTACACGTTGTACGATGTGCTGGTCTGTGCACCAGTACCAGAAGCCGATGATGCAAGCGCCAAGGAATACGACATAGCCAGGATATTCTGCATACATCGGGTCACCCGGATCGGTGTGGAACATGTGGTTGATGCCATAGCCGTCGTGCATGGCGCGAGCGGTTTCCATCATGGTGCCCCAACCTTCAGCGATGCTGCCACCGCCAAGGGTGGCAAGACCCAGGAACAGGACGAGGAAGGAACCGATGATGAGAATGGGGGTCTGAATAGAGGAGAGGGTCATCACGCCCTTCATGCCGCCGAAGACGGTAAACACGGCGGTCACAGCAATCAGACCGATAGCGCCCACCCAGAAATTCAAGCCAAGCAGGTACTCAAAGAAGATACCACCCGTGAAGGCCGTCACGCTAACCTTTGTCAGCACATAAGCAACGAGAGTGATGATGCTCAGCCACGAACCAGTGCGCTGTGTGTAGCGGAACTTGAGGAAGTCAGGCATAGTGATGATCTTACCCATCTTGTTGATGAGCAGTTGATAGAAAGGCACGAACAGCCAACCGAGGATGAGGATCATCCAGCCCTGCATCTCCCAGTGAGCCATGCCTACGCCGTCCTTGGCACCTGTGCCTGCAAGACCTACGAGGTGCTCGGAGCCGATGTTGGCGGCAAAGATGGCCATACCGATGACATACCACGGCTCACCTTTACCGAAGAGGTAAGCAGAAGAGTCTTCGCCCTGCTGGGCTTTCTTGTCTTTCCAGATGGCATACCATACAGCAGCC
>CACZSQ010000056.1 GCA_902783885.1 uncultured Bacteroidales bacterium | reverse complement strand
TCGATGGCCCGTCCTTCGTCGATGTCGTGGAAGACGCCGCCCAGCGATGACGCGCCGAAGCTCAGCTGCGACACCTTCAATCCTGTGTGGCCCAGTTCATAATAGTTCATTCCAGCTACTTTTTGAAGAAATTTCGTAGCAAAAGTAGGAAAAATTTTTGAACGCGCAGCAATTCATGTAAAAAAAGATATACAAAAAGCCACAAAAAAAAGAGAGGCCAAGCCTCTCTTGAAGTGATCCGTTTGGGGCTCGCGCTCGGCTCCGCAGGAGACGCTTTCAGAGCAAAGCGAGTGAAAGAACCCTTGGGTGAGAGTCCCAAACGGAAAACAAGAAAGGATGCCATTAGCATCCTTTCTGCGGTGATCCGTTTGGGGCTCGAACCCAAGACCCCAACATTAAAAGTGTTGTGCTCTACCAGCTGAGCTAACGGATCTGACCAATGTTGCAAAAAGGTATTCCCTATTTTGCGGCTGCAAAGGTACGACAAAAAGGGAAAAGGGAAAAGGAAAAAGGGAAAAATTTGTGGAAAAGAGTATGTTTTTTTGTAAATCAGGCGTTTTCAGGGGGTGGATTAGTGGCCTCAATGTTCGTTTCCTCATCTTCTTCGATGACAAAACGTTTGTAATATGAGATGAGCAAGGTGGTGAGCGGCAGTGCGATGATGAGCCCGATGAAGCCGAGCAGCGAGCCCCACACCGACAGCGAGAGCAGGATAACTGCTGGATTCAGTCCCATGGCTGAGCCCATAATCTTAGGCACAAGGAAGGTGTCCTGAATGATTTGCACCACGCCAACAACCAAAGCGCCCGATAGGAAAATCCACCAGAAGTTCTCGCCGGTGTCGGCAGCTTTTAGGAGGGCGAGGAGCGCCATGGGCAGGAAGCCGAGGTTCTGCAGATAGGGCACAAGGTTCAGGAAGCCCATGAACATCCCCAAGCCGATGGCCATCGGCATCCCGACAATCAGGAAGCCTATGGAGAACAGAACTCCGACGATGAATGCGACCGTACCCTGTCCGCGGAAATATGAGTTCATGCCGCGCTCAACATCCTCTGTAAGCTGCATGACAAAGGCCCGCTTATCCTTGGGGACATAATTGACCCAACCTTCGGAGATAACCTCGTAATCCTGAAGGATGAAAAACATATATAGGATAACAATCAGTGATCCTATGATACCGATGGCGAAATCGACTGTCTGATAGATGAAGTTCCACAACTGCATCAGCAAGGCCTGGGCAGCTTCGAGGAATGTCTTATCCCGCACGATATCTATGATGCGCTCCTGATAGTGAGGCACATACTGCTCCAACAGATTCTCGATATAGGGGGCCAGCCGGCTGCTGCCTAAATAGCGTTCGGAGAACTCTTTCAGCAGGCCGTTGAGTTTTGAGAATTCTTCTATCGTAGGAGGTATGACCAGCATGAATATTCCGGTCAGGGCAGCCAATACGAGCACAGCTGCCACAAGGATGCTGAGCACACGGTTACGCAGCTTGCACTTGTATTGCAGGAACCTGACGAGCGGGTACATCAGATAGGCCAGAATCCACGCAATAAAGAAAGGCAGCAACACGCTGCTCAACCGGTTGAGCAGCAGGCCGATGATAATCAATATGACGATTCCTAACAGTCCGCGGATGAAGCTGTCAAATGTGATGGGTTGCTTGATCATAACAGGAACGGCAAAGGGGTTCGTATTCGTGGGTTTCGCCCAGCATCACTTGCTTGTCGCCGGCTACGATGCGGTGGCTGACATAAGCCAGTGCCCCGCATTTGACGCAGATGGCGTGGACTTTGGTGACGTCGTCGGCTATGGCACAGAGCTGCGGCATCGGCCCGAAGGGCTGCCCCTTGAAGTCGAGGTCGAGCCCGGCCACGATGACGCGCACACCACGGTTGGCCAGCTCATTGCAGACATCAACAATCTGAGTGTCGAAGAACTGTGCCTCGTCAATGCCGAGCACATCGCAGTCCGACCCCATGAGCAGGATGCTGGCAGCACTCTCTACCGGCGTTGAAGGGATGGCATTACCCTCGTGGCTGACGACATCCTCTTCGCTGTAGCGCACGTCGATGGCAGGCTTGAAAATCTCTACCTTCTGCTTGGCAAACTTGGCACGCTTCATCCTGCGGATGAGTTCCTCGGTCTTTCCGGAGAACATGGAGCCGCAGATAACTTCCACACGTCCTTGGCGTGCGATTTCACCATTATAGTCTTTCTGGCCGAACATTTTTTGTAGTTCACAAACTGAGGCCAAAAGTAGTGTTTTTCAATCGGCCAACCAAAGAAAACGGCAGAAAAGTGGTGAGAAATGCAAATAAATCGTAAATAATAAACAGCGAATCGCAAATAATGCTTACCTTTGCCCTATGCTTTATCTTGTACCCACGCCCGTGGGCAACATGGAAGATATCACGCTTCGGGCACTGCGTGTGCTTAAGGAAGCCGACCTCATTCTGGCAGAGGACACGCGCACCAGCGGCCTTCTGCTAAAGCATTTTGATATTCACCGCCCGATGCTTTCGTACCACAAATTCAATGAGCATCAGACGGTTGAACGTATTGTCGAACGATTACTTGGAGGCGAGACGGTGGCTGTCATCAGCGATGCCGGCACACCCGGCATCAGCGACCCGGGGTTCCTCGTGGCACGCGAAGCAGCGCGCGCCGGCGTGCAGGTGAGCTGTCTGCCAGGTGCCACTGCCTTTGTGCCTGCGCTCGTGTCCTCCGGCTTCCCTTGTGACAGGTTCTGCTTCGAAGGCTTCCTGCCCCAGAAGAAAGGCCGTCAGACACGACTCACGCAGCTGGCCGAGGAGACGCGCACGATGGTGTTCTACGAGTCGCCCCACCGCGTGGTGAAGGCACTGCAGCAGTTCCAGGAGGTATTTGGCGCAGAGCGCCCTGTGGCAGCTTGCCGCGAGATTTCAAAAATACATGAGGAGATTGTGCGTGGCACGGTTGCTGAAGTGCTGGCCCATTTCACCGAACATGAGCCGCGCGGCGAATTTGTCATCATCGTAGGGGGAAAGGAGAAAGATTAAAACGACTTTGGCTGTAGGCCATTGGCTATTAGCTGATGAAACTTTATAACGAAGATAGTATAACTTTTAATAGAAAAAGGATTATGAAGAAATTGTTTATCTTGCCTGTATGCCTTCTGGCACTGGCAGCTTGCAATGGCGGTAAAACTGTTGAAGAGAAAGCTCAGCAGGAGCGCGATTCACTCATGCAAGTGATTGACGAAAAAGAAAACGAACTCAACGAAATCATGGGTGCCATCAACGAGGTGCAAGAAGGCTTCCGCCAGATTAACGAAGCCGAAGGGCGCATCACAGTGGCCAAGACCAATCCCGAAGGCGGGTCGGCAAAGGATGTCATCCGCGATAACATCAGCTTCATTCAGGAGACGATGGAGCAGAACCGCGCCAAGATTGAACAGCTGCGCGAGAAGCTGAAGACCACCACCGTGAATGTAGAGAAGCTCACGAAGACCATCGAGAACCTGCAGGCTCAGCTGGAGGCACAGAACAAGAATGTTCAGGAGCTGGAAGCTCAGCTGGCAGAGAAGAACCTGCTGATAGCCACGCAAGGCGAGCAAATCACGAACCTGAACCAAAACGTCAACGACCTGCAGTCCGAGAACCAGCAGAAGCAAGAGACCATTCAGCAGCAGGACAAGGATATGCACACGGCATGGTTTGTCTTCGGCACCAAGGCAGAACTCAAGGAACAGAAGATTCTGGAGAAAGGCGACGTGCTCAAGAACGGCAACTTCAACAAGGACTACTTCACCAAAATCGACATCCGCATCGACCGTGAGATCAAACTCTACAGCAAGAATGCCGAACTGCTGACCACTCACCCCAACGGCAGCTACCAGCTGGTGAAAGATGCCAAGAAGGAATACGTTCTGAAGATTGTTGATCCGGCCAAGTTCTGGAGCACAAGCAAATACCTTGTTATTCAAGTTAAGTGAAAGAGTTTGTCATCACAGAGGCGCAAGCCGAGACCGCTATCCTCGTGGGCCTTATCACCCCCGAGCAGGACGAGCGTAAGACTACCGAGTATCTCGACGAACTGGAGTTCCTGGCTACGACGGCCGGTGCCGTCACCGTGAAGCGCTTCACCCAGCGCGTGGCAGGACCCAGTCAGGTGTCTTATGTCGGCAAAGGTAAGCTCGATGAAATCCGCGCTTATATCGTTGCCGAGGAGGATGCCGAACGCGAGATAGGAATGGTCATCTTCGATGATGAACTCAGTGCCAAGCAGCTGCGCAATATCGAGCAGGTGCTGAAGGTGAAGATTCTCGACCGCACGAGCCTCATCCTCGACATCTTTGCCATGCGCGCCCAGACGGCCAACGCCAAGACACAGGTGGAGCTGGCGCAGTACCGCTATATGCTGCCGCGCCTGCAACGCCTGTGGACACACTTGGAGCGCCAGGGCGGCGGCTCCGGCTCCGGCGGCGGCAAAGGGTCGGTGGGACTGCGCGGACCAGGTGAGACACAGCTGGAGATGGACCGCCGCATCATCCTCAACCGCATGAGCCTCCTCAAGCAGCGCCTCGCCGACATCGACCGCCAGAAGAGCACCCAGCGCGGCAACCGCGGGCGAATGATACGCGTGGCCCTTGTGGGCTATACCAATGTGGGCAAGAGTACGCTGATGAACCTGCTCTCCAAGAGCGAGGTCTTTGCCGAGAACAAACTCTTTGCCACGCTCGATACCACCGTACGCAAGGTCATCATCGACAACCTGCCTTTCCTGCTCTCCGACACTGTAGGCTTTATCCGCAAACTGCCTACAGACCTCATCGAGTCGTTCAAGAGCACCCTCGACGAGGTGCGCGAGGCCGATTTGCTGGTGCACGTGGTAGATATCTCTCACCCCGACTTCGAGGAGCAGATCAAGGTTGTGGAGAAGACCCTCAGCGACCTCGGCTGTGCTGACAAACCGTCGATGATTCTCTTTAACAAGATTGACGCCTACACCTTCACACCCAAGGACGAGGACGACCTCACACCCGCTACAAGAGAGAACACTCCCCTACCCGATTTGATGAAGACTTGGATGGCAAAACTCAACGGCGACTGCCTCTTCATCAGTGCCCGTGAGCGCACACATATCGATGAGCTCAAGCAAGCACTCTATACCCGAGTGCGCGAGCTCCATGTGCAAAAGTACCCCTACAACGACTTCCTCTTCCAGCACTACGAAGAAGAGTGATCATCGGGCATCGCACTGATTCTTCTTGTCTCTTTCCGGGCTTCCCGCCAACGGGGGAAAAACTTATCCATCAGCGCATGGAACCGAGCATTGTGACTGGGTTCCAGCAGATGGCAGAGTTCGTGTACGACAATGTGCTCTACACACCACTCCGGCAACAACAGCAGATAAGCCGAGAAACAGATGCTCTTATTCTTGACATTGCACACTCCCCATCGCGAGATCATCGGCTTGTAGTGAATCCGTGAAGGTCTGACGCCTATCTCCAGAGCGTGGCGTTCCACCTGCGGTTCCACCAGCACCTTCAGACGGCTTAAGGCTTCGTCTGCCTGCGCTCGCGTGGTCAGCGGAAGCTGATTGAAGAAGGCCGCCCGCTGCATAAGCCGTTCACCGGTCTTCTCCTGTGCCCTGCTTATCCAGTCGCGATGCTTCTCGATAAACTCCTCCACCGTCCTTTTGGAAACCCCTATCGGCGCCGACACGTGTACATCGCCATTCTTCACGATGCGCATCGACAGCCTGCTCGTACGCCTGTATGTGATCTGGATTGACATCGAACACAAAAGTACAACATTTGTGTGGCACGCAAAAGAAAAATAGCCTTTTTCTTTGTCCGAAAAGTATTAATCGCTACTTTTGTGGCGCGAAAATAGAATAGTGATAGTTATGAGTCCAGTCTTTCATCGTGAAAACAGTTATTCTTTCAAAATCTTTTCAAATGAAGAAATGAGGATGCATATTCATGTTTTGCGCGATGACATGGAAGCAAAATATTGGTTGGAGCCCCAAGTGGAGTTGGCTGAGAATAGCGGCTTCAAAGAACATGAACTGAGAAAAATTCAAAAATACGTAGAGAAATATGCAGCAAAGTTTAAAGAACAATACCGCCAACATATCGGCAAGCGTATTGATGATTAATGGCGATGGCATCATGCTCAGCGTATGTGGCCAGGACTACTTCCTCTCATACAATCGAATTCCCTGGATGCGTGATGCAAGTATCAATCATGTATTGGATGTACGGATGAGCGGCAAGAATGCCATTGAATGGCCTGCTCTCAACATAGACTTAGAAATAGATAGTCTTAAACATCCTGAACGTTATCCTTTGGTTATCAAGCGAGATCCTTTGGATATGGCTGCTACGATGTAATCTGATACATCGAGAATTCCATGATGCACTTGAACCCTTGAACTCTTGAACTCTTAAACCCTTGAAATAGAAACAGACAGTAGATTCATCATACAGACAGAAGCGTCCGCTTAGATTCTAGTTACCAGAGTAAAAGCACGGATGCTATCTATGGTACTACAGTCCTTTGCATTTAATGGAAACGAATGACTTCATAATCGATGAATTGTATGGCGAACGTCTGTTAATCAGCATAAGAGCAGATCAAACGGAACTGAGTGACAATATCCGCGTAGCACACGTGTTGCTCAGTTGCTTTGAGGATATGTACATCATCATTAACGAACACTTGCTGACGATAGGTCATAAGAATCCTGAATACACAATCAACGGAAAACTAGGAGATCGAAAGGGTGTGGAAAGCGAAAATGGAATCAAATCTGCTTTCCGCAAAGCAAAGGAACAGGGTTGTAAGGTAGTTGTCCTTGATTTTGATATGCACATGGCAGAAAGTATCTTGAAAACCAGAAAGATTGTTTCTGGACTTTTCGGACGTCATGATGATTTTAGTCAAGGAATCCTTGATGAGTGTTATGTCGTTCACAATAAGAAAGCTGTTGTCATAAGATCTGATGCCTTTGCATACCCTGACAAGGAAACAATCAAGCAGATCATTAACGATGTTATAGAAAAGCTGAGGACATAACCTTGTGGGCTATGTCCTCTTATGGTGGTCAGAAAGGTCCAGCTTGAATATTGC
>CACZSQ010000055.1 GCA_902783885.1 uncultured Bacteroidales bacterium | reverse complement strand
CGGTGTGCTCGCTGAACATCAACAGCGTCTATGGTCCATTTGTTACGGACTACGGCACCATCAACAGGATGTTTGACGACGGCAACCAGTTCATGTTTGAGGAAGTGGGCGACTTTGACCCCACGGAGGCTATACGGATGCTTCAAGACCGCGACCAGGAATATAAAGCTGCATTAAAGACCATCACGGCGGGTCGGTATATGATACACGCGGAGGGCTCACAAGCTCGTCGCTTTTATCTGCGGGCAGACGGCTATCTGACAGAGACTCCCACAGACTCCTGCATTTTCACAATCCAACAGACAGACTCGACCACACATGGCGATCCAAAGTACCGCGTCCCGGCTTGGCGTATCTTCTATGAGGCCGGGGACGGAGTGGATGCGCACAACATCGGATTCGAATGTCCGCATCTGGAAAATGAGGCTTACGTTCCCTGCTATGGGCGACTGTGCATCGTCCCCATCAGCAATCATGTGGTGCAGGACGAGGTGCTGTTCCTCGGCGACAACGGCTGCTATGCCATCCGCTCCACCAACCTGGCCACCGAGGCGTGGGGTTGCGGACTATACTTGGCCGTCTATGACCTCAACGGCGACGGAAAGCTCGAAGCTGACTACAGCTCTGACCGCGCCTATGTGTGGCGCTTGGAGAAGATGAGTGAAAAATGAGCTGAAAGGATTATCATTCTTTTTTATAGGTTTTAGTTTGTCATTTGAAGGGTAATTTGTATTTTTGCAGCGGAAACCATCAAGCCAAGAATATGAACCCGACACCGAAGAATCTGGACTGGAAGACGCTGAAAAGCGAATACCTGTTCCACCGTCCGTGGCTGACGGCACGGCGCGACACTTGCGAGATGCCCGACGGGCGCATCAACGACGAATACTATGTGCTGGAATACCCCACGTGGGTGCACGTCGTGGCTGTGACAAAGGAGGGGCGCATGGTGATCATCCGCCAGTACCGCCACGGTCTGGGGCGCACTTGCTATGAGATTGTCGCCGGCTGTGCCGAGGATGGTGAAGACCCGTTAGAGGCCGCCAAACGCGAGTTGCAGGAAGAGACCGGTTACACAGGCGGCGAATGGCGCGAGGCCATGACTTTTTCATGCAACGCCAGTGCCATGAATAATCTCACGCATAGCTATGTGGCCGTGGGCGTGGAACTGACCGATACTCAACATTTGGACGCCACCGAGGATATCGAAGTCTATACTTTCACGCCGGATGAGGTGAAGGACATGCTGTTACGCGGCGAATTCATGCAGGCCTCTATGCTGGCAGCTCTCTACAAATATTTCTCAGGGATGTAATCATGAAATATGCTGATTTGCCCAAACAGAAACTCAGCCATCTGGTGAAAGCAGAGGGCACCTCGCTGGAGGACTGGCAGGTGATGTTGCGAATGCAACAGGCACAACGCGAGCATCTGTCAGTGGAATGTGTGAGCGAGCGCGACTACCCAGGCGAATACCGTGTCAGTAGCACGCAATCGGGCAGCGTCTATAAGGTTGTATTCCGCGGTGCAAAGAGTCCGTGGAACTACTGTGACTGCATGGATTTCAAGACATCACAACTGGGGACCTGCAAACACATTGAGGCTGCCCGCCAGTGGATTGCCGAGCACCACAAGCGCATTCACCGCGACCTGCCCGCTTACACGAGCGTCTATCTGAGCTATCGCGGCAACGACCGTCGTGTGAAAATACGCATCGGTTCCACTGCGGCCAAGGAGTACCGCGAGCTAGCTAAGACTTATTTCAACGAATTTGATGAGCTCCGTCCCACTGCCTACGAGGCTTTCGGCGACTTCCTGAGCGAAGCCAGGAAACTCGATGATGCTTTCCGCTGTTACAAAGATGTGCTGGACTACGTGCTGGAACAGCGCGAGCGCCTGCATCGCCTAAAAACTGTCAACGAGAAGTACACCGACGAGGTTCTCGACAGCCTGCTGCGTGCCCCACTCTACCCCTATCAGCGTGACGGCGTACGCTTCTGCGCCATGGCTGGGCGTTCCATCCTCGCTGACGAGATGGGCCTTGGGAAAACGGTTCAGGCCATCGCCACTGCCGAGCTGCTGCGCCGTGAACAGTTCGTGGGACAGGTGGTAGTGCTGTGTCCCACAACGCTGAAGTACCAATGGAAGCGTGAGATAGAGCGTTTCACTGGCGCTACGGTCATCGTCATCGAGGGAACACCCGAACAGCGCCGTGAACAGCTGAACACCGATGTAACCTACAAAATTGCGTCGTACAACAGCATCAACCAGCAGTTGAAGGAACTTGAAACACTGGATGCCGACATGATTATCATGGACGAGGTTCAGCGCCTCAAGAACTGGAACACCCAAATTGCACGCTCTGTACGCCGCATCCGCTCCCGCTACGCTGTCATTCTCTCCGGCACGCCATTGGAAAACCGTCTGGAAGAGCTCTACAGTATCGTAGAACTGGCAGACCAGTTTCTGCTCTCACCTTACTATTTATTCAAGGACCGCTACATCGTCACCGACGAAACGGGTCGCACCATCGGCTACCGCAATCTGGGCGAAGTGGGACAACGCGTGAGCAGCGTGATGCTGCGCCGCCGCAAACAGGACGTTGCGCTGCAACTGCCAGCCCGCATCGACAAGAAGCTCTTCGTGCCGATGACGCGCGAGCAGATGGAGGCGCACAATGACCTGAAGTTGCAGGCAGCACGCCTTGTAGCCAAATGGCATCGCCAGCACTTCCTGCCGGAAACAGACCGACAGCAACTGCTACTGACACTACAGCAGATGCGAATGGCCTGTGACAGCCTCTATGTGCTCGACGAGCACAGCCGCTTCGACACGAAGGTGGAGGAGACGATGAATATCCTCGACGAGTGCGGGGTGACGCTGAACGGAGAAGGTCAACTCAACGGACAGGCATCACCCAAGGTAGTTATCTTCAGCCAATGGGAACGTATGACACGCCTCGTGGCGCAAGAATTGGAGCGCAGTGGCGTTGAATTTGTATATTTACACGGGAACGTCCCTGCCCGAGAGCGGCAAAACCGCGTGGAGAGTTTCCAAAACGACCCACAAGTGCGTGTTTTTCTCTCGACAGATGCTGGTGCTATGGGGCTAAACCTTCAGGCTGCCAGCATTGTCATCAATCTCGACCTTCCGTGGAATCCCGCCATTCTTGAACAGCGCATAGGGAGAATCCACCGCATCGGTCAGATGCGTGGCATTGAAGTCATAGATCTTATATCCGCAGGAACTATCGAGGAGGAGATGATGACGAAGCTTCGCTTTAAGTCGGCGCTCTTCGAGGGTGTCCTCGACGGCGGGGAAGATGCGGTATTCCTCTCCGATGACAAATTCAGCGGATTGCTTGACAGTCTGGACAGCTATATGGAAGAGCCTATGGCGGACACGGCACTCATCGAACAGCAGGAGGAGCCACAAGCCACACGCCCACAAGCGGAAACACCAAAAGAGGATGAGGGGCCTCAACTAACCCTTCTACATCGTCTGTCAGCCGACCTTGCAGACCTGCTTCTGGCCGATGAACCTACACGCCAAAAGGCTGCAGCGCTCTTACGCGCGGCCCTTAATGAATCACTTTCTTAAACATTGTAGCAACTCATAAACTTAATACAACATGAACCTCAAAATTGCAGTCTTGCCCGGCGACGGGATAGGCCCGGAAATCTCAGAACAAGGCGTAGCTGTGATGACAGCTGTATGCAAGAAATTCGGTCACACTGTAACGTATGAATATGCCCTTTGCGGTGCAGACGCCATCGACAAGGTGGTCGACCCATTCCCCGAAGAGACATTCCAAACTTGCATGCGAGCTGACGCGGTCCTGTTCTCTGCTGTCGGCGATCCGAAATACGACAATGACCCAACATCGCCTGTGCGCCCTGAGCAAGGCTTGCTGGCCATGCGCAAGCGGCTGGGGCTATACGCCAATATTCGCCCAATCGAGACATTTGACTGTCTCCTCCACAAATCACCTTTGAAGGATGAGCTTGTACGCGGGGCAGACTTCATCTGTATCCGTGAGCTGACGGGTGGTATGTATTTCGGTGAAAAATATCAGGACAACGACAAGGCCTACGACACGAATTTCTACTCACGACCGGAGATAGAGCGAATCCTGCGTGTGGGTTATGACTATGCCCGTCGTCGCAAAAAGCATCTGACGGTGGTGGATAAGGCAAATGTCCTTGCCTCCAGCAGGTTATGGCGTCAGATAGCCAAGGAGATGGCAGTGCTGAACCCTGACGTGCTGACTGATTTCATGTTTGTCGATAATGCATCAATGAGAATGGTGCAGGAACCGACGTTCTTCGACGTCATTGTGACGGAGAACACCTTCGGCGACATCCTCACCGACGAAGGCTCGTGCATCACCGGCTCCATGGGACTGCTCCCCTCTGCCTCCACGGGTGAACACACGCCTGTTTTTGAACCCGTACACGGCTCCTGGCCGCAGGCCAAGGGACAGAACATCGCCAATCCGCTGGCACAGATTCTCTCGGTAGCTATGCTTTTCGAGCATTTTAACCTCGATGCTGAGGGACGGCTCATCCGTGAAGCCGTGAGCGCCAGCTTAAACAAAAAAATACGCACCCCCGAGATTCAAGTCGAGGGTGGCGCTCACTATGGCACACGCGAAGTCGGTGCCTGGATTGTAGATTATATTAACGCTGTCTGATAATCGTCTGGGCACGGTCTGGACCTACAGACAGGATGGTAATCGGCGTCTGTAGCTCTTCCTCCAGGAAGCGGACATAATCCTTGAAAGTCTGGGGGAACTGTTCCTCGGAGGTCATCACGGAGAGGTCCTCCTGCCAACCGGGCAGGTCGCGATAGACAGCTGTCCACCCATCTGTGTCATAAGGCATCTCGGTGGTGCGTTGTCCGTCCTTTTCATAAGCTACACAGGCGCGAATGACAGGGAAACCATCAAGCACATCAGACTTCATCATAATCAACTGCGTCACGCCATTGACCATAATAGCATATTTCAAAGCCACAAGATCCACCCAACCGCAACGACGGTTGCGCCCTGTAACAGCTCCATATTCATGACCTATCTCACGCAGGCGGTCGCCAGTCTCGTCAAAGAGTTCGACAGGGAACGGACCGGCACCGACACGTGTACTGTAGGCCTTGAAGATACCGAATACCTCACCAATCTTATTGGGCCCGATGCCAAGTCCCGTGCAGACGCCACCAGTGGTGGTGCTGGATGAACTGACAAAGGGATATGTTCCGTGGTCGATATCGAGCATCGTTCCTTGAGCGCCCTCGGCAAGCACACTCTTGCCCTCTGCCAGATATCGATTGATTTCTATTTCGGTGTCAGTAAGCGGGAATTGACGCATATACTCAACGCCTTCGAGCCATAGGCGTTCTTCTTCTGCGATGTCATAATCGGTGTAGTGAAGATCGCGCAGAATCTGTTCGTGACGCGCCTTGAGCGCTGCATATTTCTCTGCAAAATTTTCCAGAATGTCTCCCACGCGAAGACCCGTGCGGCTGGCTTTCTCACTATAGGTGGGGCCGATGCCCTTGCCCGTCGTCCCGACCTTGTTCTTACCCTTTGCTGCTTCATAGGCACGGTCGAGCACGCGGTGGGTCGGCAGAATCAGATGAGCACGTTTACTGATATGCAGGCGGGTGCGCAGGTCATAGCCCGCGGCCTCCAGTTCACGTGCCTCAGCCATGAAGAGATCGGGAGCGATGACACATCCGTTGCCGATAATGTTTACCTTACCTTCGTCGAAGATTCCCGAAGGGATAGATCGTAGGACAAACTTCTTGCCCTCGAAGATGATGGTGTGGCCCGCATTCGGACCGCCAGCAAAACGTGCGACCACATCGTAGCGGGGTGTAAAGACATCGACGACCTTGCCTTTACCTTCGTCGCCGAATACGATGCCCAAAAGGGCGTCAACTTTTCCTTGTTTCATATTGATGGTTGTGATTATTCTGTTACTGAGAGTTGCTTGAGGCGCTTGTTCAATATCTGTTCGCACTTGGGACATATCCCATAGATATAGACCACACGGTGAGAAACATTGAAGCGGCGAGGATGATAGGCTCCGACCGCCTCAGCCAAATCGCGCCCCTTAATACGTGTTATCCGGTGGCAATGAGAACAAATCTGGTAGCTGCGAGGCGAGCTATCTTCAATCCGTTCGAAAACCGCCGTAGAAGAGGAGAACGGGTGACGTATAATCAGATTCGCCTGAACCAGCAACTGTGTTGTGGTATAGATGGCGCTCCGACTGATGGGAAATCGCTGAATCTCCATCATATTCAACAAGTCATCAACTGTGAAAGTCCCTTCCATATTATATATGGTCTTCAGGATGGCGTAACGCTCCTTGGTCTGGCGCAGGTCGTTGGCCAAGAGGTATTTGCGGAAACGCGCTTCCACTTCAATGTACTTATTTGTCTTCTCACTCATACGGGGACAAAAGTAGCGTTTTTTGAGTAAACAGCCAAAGAATGAGAGCGAAATCTTATGCTGTTAATATCCTGTCACACTGCTGACGCGCCTCCTCGGAGCTTTCGCCATAGCGCAGCAGCGCATTCTGGACAGCCTTCCGCAACGGCAGGCAAGAGGTGGGCAACGTAGCTGCTGCCTGGTCCAGGAATTCAGCCTCTGCTGCCGGGGAGAACTGCGCACCCTGCATCAGCAGCCGCGTAACAATCATGTAGCCGCACACCTGATACATCGGGCGCTCATCTGCTATCCAGCGGAAAGCTAGCTCAGGGGCGTAAGGCTGTCGCGACAGCAAATCCATGCAAATCAAGCCAGCCAGATCGGCCTGTTCAGGCTGTAAGGTGCTTATCCACAAGTCAGCCATATCTGCATCGAACTCCTCTAACGGATAGAGCATCACGGCAAGCATCTTGCACTCACGCACATTCTCCTGCCACAGTTCCTGTGCCAAACGGCGGTCGGGCGTGAACTGAGCAGCTATCTCACGAAGGCGAGGCAATTCTACGCCATAGGACAGCCGGTAGCCCATACCACTCTCGCGGATGGCACGGGAAGCGACACCGTTCATGGCTGCACGTAACTCGGCCTTAATCGTATTAATCATTGATCAATGGTAATGTCTGGTAATCTCGCGAATAGCGAAGCATCTGATGGTCATAGGCTTCACCATAGCGAATATGAATATCTGAAATCTGTCCCTCGTCATCGCGTTCCACGATGTATTCTGGGTTGATAAAGCCTTTGTAAGGAGCCAGGTTCAGAGCCCGATATCGCTCCAGCACTTCGTGGTGCAACGCCGCATCAACCTGAATAGCATACGTCTCCACCAAGCTACGGGCCGCTTCGTAATCCCCTTCGCTCTTGATGCGCTGAATCTCAGCCAGCAAACGTCCAAAGAGCTGGCGCAAGGCAGCGTAATCGGAAATCTGGACATAGGTTTTTCCTTCGTGCTTGACAAGCTGCACACAACCGTCAGCGTGAGCTAAGACCCAATGGGCAATGAGTGCGCGGTTACGCATGTGGGCTTCTTCTATCTGCCTGCCGGGCTCGATGCGCACCAGCTGCGTCATCAAGCCGTTCATCAGATAGGTATAATACTGACTCTTATAGGCTTCTCCGTCGGGGGTGAGGCCGAGCTCCGTCAGCTTCGCATCAGCTATATAGTAGAGGCCGAAGAGATCGGCGCGAGCCTCTTCGATGGTGCTGCCGTAAGCCTTCAATGCATCAGGGTCAACGCCAGGGAGCAGTTGCCCGGAGCCATGGCCCAGGCACTCGTGAAGGTCGGTGTGAAGATCGTCACAGACATCATCGTAGCGCTCGACCAAATCCCGTGTTGCATCATCGATGACAAACTCTTCCATAAATCCATTTCCGTGGGCCGCTTTCTTATAGGCTTCGGTGAGGTTCCCGATGGTGACGCTCTTGGAACCATATTCTGCACGCACCCAATTACTGTTGGGCAGATTAATGCCTATGGCGCTCGACGGATAAAGGTCGCCACCGAGCATGGCCGCCACGATGACCTTAGCACTTACGCCTCGACAGGTTGACTTCTTGAAACGCGGATCCACCGGCGAATGGTCCTCAAACCATTGGGCATTGACTGAGAGCCTTTCTGCGCGGGCAGTAGCTTCTCTGTCCTTGAAATTGACATATCCTTCCCAGCTGGCTTTCAGGCCAAGCGGATCGCCATAGCTTTCGGTGAAGCCGTTCGTGAAATCTACATCACCTGCGGTCTCACCGACCCACAAGATGGTGTACTCATCGAAGGTGTGCAAATCGCCTGTCTGATAAAACTCCACGAGCTTATCCAACACAGCCTGCTGCTGGACATTCTCGGCCACGTCTCGTGCTAAACGCAGCCAATGAATAATGCGTTCGATAGCTGCGCCATAAAGGCCACCGCTCTTCCACACCCGTTCACTAAGCACTCCTTCTTTCTTGACCAGACGGCTGTTCATCCCAAACATCAACGGGTGCGCAGGGTCTGCATATTCTTCTTTCTGCCGTTGATAGAAAGTCTCTGCCTCAACCTGTGAAATGCCCTCACCATAGTAGTTGGCGGCACTCGTCTGCACCAGATCCTGTCCATCGGCCTGATTCACGCGCTTAGGCATCACCTCCGGGTCAAAGATGACAGGAAAGAGTTCCTCCAGGTCAAACGGAAACTTGTCAGTGCCGATTTCCTGCACGGCATTGCGCAGAAACGTTTCCGAGAACCCTGGCAGAAACTTGTCGCAAGCATAGTGATGATGAATGCCGTTGGAGAACCAGACGCGCTTCAGATAGACCTCAAAAGCACGGAAGTCATCGCTCGTACGGTCGCCCGCATACTGTAAATAAACAGTTTCCAGAAGATGACGGATGCGCAAGTTGTAGCGCCCATTCTGATCCCACAGAATATCGCGTCCGCAGAGCGCTGCTTCGGAAAGATAGTAAATATACAGCTTCTGCTGCAAGCTGAGCAGCTCGAAGCCGTGAACCTGATAGCGGAGCATTTGCAAGTCTGCAAAACGCTCGCTGTTATACTCAAACTTCATTATTTTGTCTTTTTCGGTTGTCCGAGCCGCGCAAAGAATTCGTCCTGATACTGTTTCGGTGACTTGGCGTGCAAGCGATAGAAAGCAGCATAGAATGACTGACGGTTTGCAAATCCGCTGGCCAAGGCGATGTCAGCCATGGTAAGGTGTCGGTTGCGCTTATCGGTCATCATGGCGATGGCCTCGCGCACACGATAGCTTGCTATCAGCGTTGCGAAATTCATCTGGAAGCGAAGGCTTACGGCTGCGCTGATATAGCGGATATTCGTATGTATTTCCTCGGCCAGCTGCTGTGCCGTAAAACCCGGATCGCGATATCGCTTTTCAACAATCAGCTTTTTGAGAAGCTGCTCATAGATTTCATCGATGACCTCTGGCTTGATGGCGGTTCTATAGACTGCCGGTTTCTCTTTTTTTTCGTGTAGATTATATTTTGCCATAGAGAGTATAATTTATAGTTATAAGTTTGTTGCTTGCTCATGGGCGCGAAGCTGTTGATTAAGCTGAGCCAGCTGCAGTTGCTGGTCGCGCTGCTGTTCTTCGAGCTGTTCTATTTGGTCGCGGAGCAAAGCCAGTTCACTCTGTCCGTCATCAGACACGGCTCGCATTCCTTCTGCTTGCAGTGATATAATCTGCGCCCGAAGGTTATCTACTCGGTTCTGGACTACAGCATAATCGACCTGAATCTGGCGCAGTCGCGAACGTTTCTCACCCCATTCCCGTCCGTCAACAAGAATCTCTTCTAACTCTGAGGCCTGTACTGGCGGATGTGACATATTGTATTTACCCATCCACAAGTCCAGCTCACGCATTTCCGAGGCAATCTGTTGTTCAACGTCCTGAATAATCAGTTCCATGTTTTTGCGTTCTGCCTGTCGCTGGTGCAGTTCGTTCACGATGGTATCATATTGCCGACGGGCTTCCTGCTCAAGTTCCTTCTGTCGGTTGAGCTGTTGGCAGGCGCGCTCGAAAGCGCCCTTACCATCGCCGCTGGGCAGCAGTTTTTCCACACTATTCAAGGCTTTCTCCATCTGTTCCTTCATGCTAGCGCTGTGACTTTCGCAGGCCGTCATCTCCAGGGTGACCTGATTCATCTGTGAGTGCAACATCTCAGCCTGTTCATGCAAGACTGCCGCCTGTTTTTCTCCCTCCGCCAGCTGTTCACAGGTCTCGTTCCACACCTTTTTCATCTCCATAATGCGGAGTTTCAGGCCTTCTGACGACTGTTGCCATGCGCTCAACCACTCAGGAATCGTGATCGTATGGTCCAACGCTTCGTAACGACGCCGATACTCCTGAGTAATGGCATCCAAGCGCATCTTCAAACGTTCCACCTGTCCGGCCATCACCTGGCAAGCGGTATTGGCTTCGTTGAGGCGGGTGGCCAATTCTCCCTCCTGCCGTTGAAGGACCTGAATGTCCTGTCCCAATGAGGATATAGCATCAAGGTGAAAGGAAAAGGCCTTCAGGTTGCGCTCTGCCTCCTCTGCATCGACTGCCGCCCGTTCGATGAGCAACCCGAGCAATGTAGAACGTGCCTCGCGGTTAGTCGATGGCGAGCAGTCGGCAAAGGTGCGATCGAGCGTACAGAAATTTTGCCACTCGTCAATGTCAAGCCTCTGCCTTTCCTGCAAGATGGCCTGTTGCTCGGTCAGGACAGACAAGCGTGAAGTCGTTCGGGTAAGGTCGGCCTGCAGCTCTTGCAGTTGTTCTTGCTTACCCATATATTCCTGCTTGAGGAGGGAGCAGTCGGCATTCAGGGATTTGATAAGGGCATTCTGCTCTGTGATACTCTCGCCCTGCCAAGGATGGTTCTTAGCGCCACAGACTGTGCAGGGAACGCCCTCCACGAGGTCACCTCGCAATTCTATCACATTTTGGCTTTTAGACAGCGTCAGCTGATAGGTTCTCTCTTCCAGTTCCTTGCCCGTCTGTCGGAGATGTGATTCCAAGTCATCAATGTCGTGGCGCAAATGATCGCCGTGAAGACGCAAGCGGGTTATCTCTTGCTCCTCGCGCTCCATGAGATCATATCCAGCTGCGATGCTGCGCCACAGGGAGGCTGCGGTCACTAACATCTGGCGGCGGCTACGCTGTTCCAAGGCCAGTCGTTGCAGATCATAGCTGTTCTGACCGGCTATGCTGCGGCGGTGGCCTTCGACTTCCTCGTGTTTGGCATCGATTTTTGCCTTCATGCTCTGACTGTCAGAGAACAGGCGGGCCAGCACAGCATCACGCTCTTCCTGATTACGTACTGCTTGTTCCAGGCTCTTCGTGATTTCTGAACGCTGCTGACTGACATGAGACAGCTCATCCAACATATTCATGATAGCCTCGCTATGCACAATGGTTTGCTGATGGGCGTGCAGCGTCTGGCGCTTCTGTCGCAAAACTGTCAGTTTATTCTGCTCCTCTTCGGTCAGAGCCATATTTTCCTGCTGCTGTTTCTGCAACATGGTCTTATGCTCCTGCAAGAGTTGTAGTGTTTCCTGATCTTCGCGGTATTGTCGCTGGTTCTCAGTGGCTATCGCCTGCAGACGAGCTACCTCGGCCATTGTCTGCGCCATCGACTCTACTTGCTGCAGGGCATCCAATGTCTTTGACTGCTCATCCACCAGTACTGCTTCTGCATCGTCTGTTGACTTCTGCACCTGATCGATAGCATTGTACAGTTCCTTCACATGTTCGCGGCCCTGACGAACGCTCTTTTTAAAGGTCGTAATACGCTGAAAGCGACCATTTACAGCCTCAAATTCCTCGAAGCGGTCGAGGTCGAGCTGATCCGCAGCATTGGAAGCTTTCTCCTTATTTAGTTGGAACAGGCGGTCCTGTTGAGCTGTCAGTTCTGTGTTCAACTGCTGGAACTGGCGCAGGCGGTCCTGCTGGCGACGAACCTGCGCGATCTCATCTGCCAGATGTTGCAGTTTGGCTTGACACAGGCGGCGGCTCTCGTAGATCTGGTGCAGGGTCTTATCGTCCAATTGCATGTCTTGCACACGTTGACGGTGCACCTCACTGCGTATCAGTGTCCGGATGAGACCTTTCGCGTCATCGGGTATGGGTGTTCCGTATTTTTCCACCCACCACTGACGTAGTGCGTCCTCCGCAGTTGTTTGGGGCTGGGGTTGTATCTGATTATCTGTCATAGTATTCAATAAGTAAGTCTTTTTCGGCCACAAAAGTAATGAAAAAATCATTACAATCTCACATTTACAGCCTATTTATTTTATGTATTCCCATAAAAAACCTACCTTTGCGTCGCAATGGAAAAAAAGACACCCTTAGTAGGGCTCACTTCCGAGCAGGTGGAAGCCAGCAGGAAAGCCCATGGAAGCAATGTCCTCACACCTCGGGAACGTACGCCTTGGTGGCGTAAGTTCGCTGAGAAATTCAAAGATCCGCTCATCATCATCCTAATTGTAGCGGCCGTCTTGTCCATCGGGATTTCATGTTATGAGTTCTTCGGTCTCAACGCAGGCCCAACAGCCTTCTTTGAACCCGTTGGAATCCTAGTAGCGATCTTCCTGGCCACAGGTCTGGCCTTTTGGTTTGAGTGGCAGGCCGACCGCGAATTCTCACTACTTAATCAACAGAATGACCAAGAGCCTGTGCGCGTCATACGCGACGGTCATGAGACCTTGGTTCTGCGTTCTGAACTTGTCGTAGGGGATCTCGTGTACCTTTCAACAGGCGATGAAATACCTGCCGACGGGCTCCTGCTCGAAGCTACCCAGATGACGGTTGACGAATCCTCATTCACGGGTGAACCGGTGTGCACAAAGGGTACAAAGCCCGAGGAGCAGGACGCCAATGCCACATTCCCTTCTAACACCGTCCTGCGCAGTTCAAAGGTGCTTGAGGGACATGGGCTCATGAGCGTCACCTCCGTCGGCGATGCCACGCAATGCGGGCGTGTGTTCACAGAAGTGCAAATAGACAATTCCGTGCGCACTCCCCTGAACGAGCAGCTGGATCGCCTCGGACGGTTCATCTCAAATGCCAGCTACGCCATTGCATCCCTCGTCGTTGTCGGGCGCGTTGTGATGTGGTTGTACTATGCGGACACGAGCTTACTTAGTTTACCGTTCCTCGCCTATCTGCTACAGTCGTTTATGCTGGCGGTGACGCTCATTGTGGTCGCTGTGCCCGAGGGACTGCCCATGGCCGTCACGCTGTCACTGGCCTACTCCATGCGCAGGATGTTGAAGACTAACAACCTCGTACGACGGATGCACGCCTGTGAAACCATGGGAGCCACCACCGTCATCTGCACAGACAAGACGGGGACCCTCACCCAGAACAAGATGCAAGTCGTTGAGACTGCTTATGAACAAGATCATAGTTCCTTCGTTTTTGAAAATATAGCCGTCAACAGCACAGCCTCGCTCGATGGCCAACGCGTGCTCGGCAATCCCACTGAGGGCGCTCTCCTGTTATGGCTGCGCGCACAAGGCAGCGACTATCGCTCCATGCGCGCATCGGCCAACATCACAGAAGAAATTCCCTTCACGACCGAGCGGAAATACATGGCGACACGCATTGACAGCACCTTATATATTAAAGGTGCTCCCGAGATTGTCATGTCAATGTGCGCCAACAGCTCACACGAGGAGCTTCTGCTTTCCTGGCAGGAACGTGGCCTGCGCACCTTGGCCTTGGCTCATGCCGAAGGACAGGAGACACCCGTCCTCGATGCGCTGGTAGCTATCGCCGATCCCGTGCGCGACGATGTGCCAGCTGCCGTTGCGGAGTGTATCCGTGCCGGCATCCAAGTGAAGATGGTTACAGGCGACACCCCTGCCACAGCCCGTGAAATAGCAAGACAGATCGGGCTGCCCCACGCGTTAACTCTTACCGGTCCCGAGGTGGAAGCAATGACCGATGAGGAACTCCGCGCCTGCGCTCAAGATATCATCATCATAGCCCGTGCCCGCCCCATGGACAAGCAACGGCTCGTTCACGCCTTGCAAGCCTGCGGAGAGGTAGTTGCCGTAACAGGTGACGGCACGAACGATGCACCCGCCTTGAAAGCTGCTCACGTGGGGCTCTCGATGGGCGACGGCACCGCCGTAGCCAAGGAAGCCTCAGACATCACGATTCTCGACAACTCCTTTGCCAGCATCGGACGTGCTGTCATGTGGGGCCGTTCGCTGTACCGCAATATCCAGCGCTTCATTCTCTTCCAACTGACCGTGAACGTATGCGCCTGCCTCACCGTGCTCGCCGGTGCCTTCATGGGCACCGATGCACCCTTGACCGTGACTCAGATGCTGTGGGTCAACCTCATCATGGACACTTTCGCAGCCATGGCCCTTGCCTCGCTGCCCCCCACAGAGAGCGTCATGCTGGAACGGCCGCGCGACCGCCGTAAGTTCATTATTTCATCGCCCATGTGGCAGTTCATTCTCTCCGTGGGTGGATTGTTCTTTGTGCTGATGACCGCGTTGCTGTGGCGCCTCGAGAGCGACGGGTTCATCCTTCGCGACCAGAGCATTTTCTTCACCACCTTCGTGATGCTGCAGTTCTGGAATATCTTCAACGCCCGTGCGTTTCTTACACACCGCAGCGCCTTTCACCTGCGTGGTTGCAAGGGCTTCCTCACCATTGTCACCATTATCTTCTTTGGTCAGATTCTCATCGTTCAGTACGGAGGCCAAATGTTTAATGTCACAAGGCTTGCATGGAATGAGTGGCTCATCATCATCCTAGCCACCTCCCCCACCCTTTTGATTGGGGAGATGATTCGATTATACAAATATAAAACCGTTTGCTGAATCTTCTTATCAAGAACAGTCTTGAACTCATCCTCTGTGGTGATGAAGATTTGACAGTCCGTTTCACCGTTTCGCCGTTTCTTCAAGCGAATTTCATGGTTACGGTTACAGTCATTTCATGGTTACATTTATATATTATATTAATATAATATATAAATGTAAAGTAAATTCACTCATTAAGTAACTCTGGTTGTTTCGCATTAGAAAGCGGTTCATGAAACGGCGAAACGGCGAAACGGTGAAACGCGGTCAAGGGAGCTGCGTAATAGTAACCTAAAAATCTTCTCGCCGAAAGAGCCGCATCTTAAGCACGAAAGACATATATCTTAAGCACGAAAGATATATATCTTCTGGCTTTTGCCATCAGTGGTAAAAAGCAAAAACGTCATGGCCGACAGCCGCTTGGACAAAAAGCATCGCTCCATAGAACGAAACGAACACGTACTATGGAGCGATGATAATGGTGCTTTAGCATAAAGGGCTTTAGCCTAACTTAAACACAACCGTAAGATTGAAACGCGAACGGACAGTCTTTCCATTCTGGCTGGCAGGCTGCCACTTGGGCATATTAAGTATTAGCCTTTCAGCCTCCTTGGACAACAACGGGTCTGGAGATCTTAAGACTTTAACATCAGCAATAGACCCATCTTTATCAACAACAAATTGAACCGTAACACGCCCTTGAATAGCTTTTTCCTGGGCTTCCCTCGGGTATCGCATGTGAGAGGATAGCCAGGCATAACAAGCTTGATTGCCTCCGGGGAAACTGGCGTTTGTTTCCACAACATCAAAGACCTTGTGTTCTTGCAATAGCTCACGCTTGGCTAAACCTTGTTGCAACAGATCATCTAAACGCCTTACTGAGGTTATCGTGTCACCCTCGTAGGCTGCCTCATGATAATAGTTTGCAGCTTTTTGATAGTCACGCTCCACACCGATGCCCTCGGCATACATCTCGCCTAAACGACATAATGCCTTGACATTCCGTTGCGCTTTTTGATACCAAATAGCAGCACTCGTATGGTTTTGACTAACGCCTAACCCTTCATCGAACATGAAGCCCAACTGATAGATAGCTGGAGCATATTCCATGTTGGCAGCGCGCGTGAAACACATAAAGGCTTTCTTATAGTCCGGCTCAGCTCCAGTCTCGCCTTCCAAGAACTTCAACCCTGCATTGTAGTATTGCTGGGCTGTGCCCTTCATCATTTCAACATATTGGCCATAAGGCATCCAGGACGACGTTCCCGCATCCAAGATGACAACGCCATTATAATTATAGCGAAAGAAATCACAAAACTTGCTAAGCCCCTCCTTAGAAAAGGCAATCGAATCTCCCGCTGCAGGAACCTTTAAAGAAAAGACTCCATCCACACGAGTTACGATAGGGCTCTGCCCGTGTTTAGCCAGAACTGTCACATTGCTCATAGGAATGCCCTTGCTGTTTACAACGCGACCTTCCACGACTACAGAATCTGACTGCGCATAAGCTGAGCCAAAGGCGAATAGCAATGATACAATCACTGCAACTGTTTGACGTGTCATCATAGCTGTTTTTTATAATTATGCTTTAGAGACCAAAGACCTTGGCAAGGCCATTATCAACGCCGCCGAAACCCATGAAGGCCATAGCCAAAAGGCCGGCTACCACGAGTGCGATAGGCATGCCCTGCATCCCCTTGGGGATATCCATCATAGCCAGCTGTTCGCGGATAGCGGCGAAGATGGTGAGGGCGAGGCCGAAGCCG
>CACZSQ010000054.1 GCA_902783885.1 uncultured Bacteroidales bacterium | reverse complement strand
TTGACAACCACGCCAGGGAACACCTTCTTGCGGATTTGGATGGCGAGTTCGGTGCCGAGCTTGGCGTATTCGGTCTTGACGAGCGCCATGCAGACGCTCTTGTCCACGCTAAGGCAGTGGTAGCCTGTGGTCACTTCGCCGATGGCTTCGCCTTCGGGCGAGAGGACAGGGTAGCCATGGCGGGGGATGGCTTTGTCGGCGAGTTCGATGCCCACGAGTTTCTGTGCCACGCCGTTGGCTTTCTGCTCGGCGAGGGCTTCCTTTCCGATAAACTCGGGCTTGTCAAGTTTGACGAAGATGGAGAGACCAGCCATGACGGGGCTTATGTCAGCGCTGAGTTCATCGCCGTAGAGCGGCAGACCGACTTCGAAGCGCAGCGTGTCGCGACAGCCGAGGCCACAGGGCTTGCAACGCCCGCTTTCCATGAGCTTATCCCAAGCCTGCTGAGTGAACTCGTGCGAGCCGTAGATCTCGAAGCCGTCTTCGCCAGTGTAACCGGTGCGAGAGATGATGATGGTCTCACCTTCGTCGCCGTCGGCAACATCAAGCGTCTTGGCCGTGTAGAATTTCAACTCCTTGCAAGGCAAGCCGAGCACTTCCTCGACGACAGCTTCTGCTTCAGGGCCTTGAACGGCGAGCTGACCATAGTAGTCGCTTTGATGGTCGAGGTTGATGTCGAAGCCTTCCTTTTGTTCGTTCATCCAGGCCACATCTTTATCGATGTTGGCGGCGTTGATGACGAGGAAGAAGTCGTTGTCGCCCATCTTATAGACGAGGAGGTCATCGACCGTACCACCGTTGGGATAGCACATCATTCCATAGTAAATCTGTCCGACGGGCGCATCGGTCACGTCGTTGGTGAAGATGTGCTGAACGTAGCGCTCGGCGTCAGGTCCTGTTATGCGCACTTCGCCCATGTGACTGACATCGAAGACACCGCAGTGCTGGCGCACGGCGTTGTGCTCGTCGGTGATATTCGAGTACTGGATAGGCATGATGAAACCGCCGAAGGGCGACATGAGTGCGCCGAGTGCTACGTGGCGGTCATAAAGGCAAGTCTTCTTTTCCATAGATAAATATTGGGTTAAGGTATTCTTCTTCTATTGTCGTGATGGCCTGCACGTCCGAATGAGTGAGCTCATGTGACTTGTCGCAAAGGTGCTCACGAACGTATGCCTTGAAAGCATCGATGGTGAGGTCGGTGTGCTCCTTGAGCAAGGTGATGCGCTGTCGTACGCTCTGCACACCATGTTTGTCGAGCTTCGTCTGGGGCGGTGTGATGGCACAGAGCATGTGCTGCATGTCGGTGTCGAAGAGCATTGTTCCATGCACAATGCTGTGACCAGGGATATGATAGAACGCATTTCCCGACACTTTACGGCCGTCGATGAGCACGTCGTTGTTCTCCGTCGTAGTGGCTTTGATGCCAAGGTCGGCGAGCATGGCTGCCACCATGGTCATATATCGGCTGAAGGTCGTGACGACCTCGTCGGAGCGTGTGATGTAGCTCATCATGACGTTCGAGCGGTCGGCATACACGCAGCCGCCCCCACTCTTGCGGCGATAGAACTGGATGCCGTGTGCACGGCAGTAGTCCATGTTCACCTCGTTCTCAATCACCTGATTACGCCCGAAGATGACACTCGGTTCCACCTGCCACAGGAAGAATACATCATCCTGTAACCGCAGCTGACGCGCACAGTATTCTTCCGCTGCCAGATAGAAACTGAGGCGGCGGTCAGCATTGTCAGGGAACGTAAGGTGGGTCATCAAACGGTTTTTTGGCGTTTTCGCGGGCAAATATACTCAAATTCCAGCAACCTTCCTCACTTTTCCTTAAGTTTTTTCTTTCTCCCTCCTTATCCCGTCATTTTTCGTTCTTCGGAGCTACCATGAAGAAAGAAGACTATTAGCGCCATCGGTGAGGACTGTGAGCGGATTGCATGAGGAATATAGGTGGAGCATTGAGTGGAGGGCTACACGAAAAAAACAAGGGGCTGTGTCGTTATTGACACAGACCCTTGCGTTGCCTTTTGTTGCGGAGGTCCGACTCGAACGGGCGACCTCCAGGTTATGAGCCTGGCGAGCTACCAACTGCTCCACTCCGCGATCTTATTGACAGGTCTTCCTGTCGTTTGCGGGTGCAAAGGTACGGCTTTTCTTTGGATTGGCCAAATATTTGTGTGAAAAAGTCAATGAAAAGGACCTTTTTGCACACGTGCGCAAAAAGTGTGCGGCATTTTTTTGCTTTTTCGATGCAAATAAACTAATTTTGCACAGATTTTTTTAGAACTGTAGATTATGCCTCAATTGAAAACTCGCCAACTGCTGGTGGATGTGGCTCGACAGCTCTTTGCCAAGCAAGGCTTTGAAAACACGACGATGAACGATATCGCCGAGGCGTCGGGGAAGGGGCGCCGCACCCTCTATACATATTTTAAGAATAAGGAGGAAGTATATTCCGCCGTCATCAACGGGGAACTGATGCGCATCTCCACGACGTTCCTGGCCGTGGCCCGCAGGCAGATGAAACCGCTCGACAAACTGGTGGAGCTCATCTTCGCCCACTTGAGCCTGATGAAGGAGACGGTGGAGCGCAACGGACATCTGCGTGCCGAGTTCTTCCGTAATATATGGCAGGTGGCAAGCGTACGTAAGAAATACGATAAGAAAGAACATGACATCTTCGCCAAGACACTTGAGGAGGGACGTTCCATGGGAATCTTTGACATCGATGACTTGATGCTCTATACCGACATCATTCAGGCTTGTGCCAAGGGGCTTGAGATTCCGTATATCTACGGACGTCTGGGTATCGGAATGAATATAGAGGCTACGCGCCCCATCGTGACGAAGATCCTAAGCCGTGCACTCGGATTAACGCCGGTGGCGCAGGTGACATATACTCAACAATAATATAGAACAATATAAACTGAATTACAGACATGAAACTATTGGAAGGAAAGACGGCTCTCATCACGGGCGCCGCACGTGGCATTGGAAAGGCCATTGCCCTGAAGTTCGCCGCCGAAGGTGCTAACATCGCATTCACAGACCTCGCAGTCAACGAAGAGACACAGGCTGAGATTGCAGCTCTCGGCGTGAAAGCTAAGAGCTACGCCAGCAATGCTGCTGATTTTGCCGAGACGGAAGCGATTGTGGCTCAGGTCAAGGCCGACTTCGGAAGCATCGATATCCTCGTGAACAATGCCGGTATCACCAAGGACGGTCTCATGCTGCGCATGACGGAGCAGCAGTGGGATGCTGTCATTGCCGTGAACTTGAAGTCGGCATTCAACTTCATCCATGCTTGTGTCCCCGTGATGATGCGTCAGCGCGGCGGTTCTATCATCAATATGGCCAGTGTCGTGGGTGTTCACGGTAATGCTGGTCAGGCAAACTACGCTGCCTCCAAGGCCGGTCTGATCGCACTCGCAAAGAGCATCGCTCAGGAGATGGGACCGAAGGGTATCCGCGCCAATGCGATAGCTCCCGGCTTCATTGACACCGCGATGACCCAGTCTCTGCCCGAGGATGTACGCAAGGAATGGTGCAACAAGATTCCTCTCCGTCGTGGAGGCACTGTCGAGGATATTGCCAATTGTGCCACGTTCCTCGCCTCTGATATGTCCAGCTACGTCAGTGGACAGGTCATACAGGTTGACGGCGGAATGAACATGTAATTAGGATATTGAGAATTGAAAGTTCTCTACGAGGATAACCACATCATCATCGTCTCGAAGGGTGCGGGTGAGATCGTGCAGGGCGACAAGACCGGCGACACTCCGCTCTCCGAGACGGTGAAGGCTTATATCAAGGAGAAGTATGCCAAGCCGGGTGCTGTCTTTCTGGGCGTGGTGCACAGGTTGGATCGTCCCGTCAGCGGCGTGGTGGTCTTCGCCAGGACAAGCAAGGCGTTGGCGCGGCTGAATGAGATGTTCCGTACGGGTAGTGTTCAAAAGACATACTGGGCGCTGGTGCAAAACAAGCCGCAGGAGACAGAGACTACGCTCACCCATTATCTCGTGCGCAACGAGAAACAGAACAAGAGCTATGCCTATGACCACGAACGGCCTGGTGCCAAGAAAGCTGTCCTGGATTATCGCGTGATTGGTCAGACGGAGCGCTATCATCTCCTTGAGGTTCATCTGCATACGGGACGGCATCATCAGATTCGTTGTCAGCTCGCTGCCATCGGATGCCCCATCCGAGGCGACCTGAAATATGGTGCTCCGCGCAGTAACCCTGACGGGAGCATAAGTCTCCATGCTCGTAGCATCAGCTTCGAACATCCCGTCAGTCACCTGCCGATTTATGTTGAGGCACCAGTCCCCACGGAAGGGCCATGGCAGGGAGTTGTGTAATAGTTAATAGTTAATAATTAATAGTTAAAAGTTAAGAGTTTTAAGGGTTAATAGTTCTTCGCGGTGAGGCGTTGTAAGCGTTGAGCGGGGCGTTTTCATCAATATTATGGTGTGAAACGAAAAAAAACTTGAAAATTCATCTCTAAACTGTAAACTTTTTCCTACCTTTGCACCCGCAAATCGTTGGAGAGGTGGTAGAGTGGTCGATTACAGCGGTCTTGAAAACCGCCGTACCGCAAGGTACCGGGGGTTCGAATCCCTCCCTCTCCGCAGCAAGGAACCCATTCGGGTTCCTTTTTTCGTGTCTTTTCTGCTCGTTTTATTTGGCACTTCACAGAAGTTGCAGTAATTTTGCTGCGCAAAACCAATAATAAACTGAAGACAATGAAGAAAAGAATAGGAACGGCTCTGGCTATGGGCCTGATGCTCACGGCATGTAGTACGGTAAGCATGACAGGGCGTAAGCAACTGAACCTGATTTCTGAATCCGAGATTCTCACAGCCAGCCTCACGGAGTACCAGAGTTACATGAAGTCGGCCAAGCTTTCTACTGACGCACAGGCTACGGCCATCGTCAAGAATGTGGCTGCCCGCATCGCCGGAGCTGCAGAGGCTTATCTGCGCGCATCCGGCCAGCAGGCTGATTTGCAGAACTACGCGTGGGAGTTCAATCTCACGCAAGATAAGGAACTCAATGCGTTCTGTATGCCTGGTGGCAAGATTGTTGTGTATTCCGGGATGCTGAATCTCATCGGTAACGGTGCCGACCGCGATGATGAACTGGCTGCAGTCATCGGACATGAGGTGGGTCATGCCATTGCCAAGCACGGCAACGAGCGTGCCAGCCAGCAGATGCTCGCGAACGTCGGAGGCTCCGTGCTGGGAGCTGTCGTGGCAAACAAAAGTCAGGCGACGCAGAGTGCTGTGGCTGTGGCCTACGGCTTAGGGGCGCAGTATGGTGCGCTGCTGCCATTCTCGCGCAAGCAGGAGCTGGAAGCTGATTATATAGGTATCGTGCTGGCGACATTAGCAGGTTATGATGCCAACGCGGCGGTCACGCTTTGGCAGAAGATGGCGGCTGCCAGCTCTTCCAATACTGCTGAATTCATGAGTACACACCCCAGCAGCACTACGCGTATCGAGCAGCTGATGAAGGATATCCCCAAGGTGAAGCAGACCTACGGCCCGCGCCCTCAGACTACGAAGGCTGCGACGACCAGCAAGTCCACCAAAGCTGCAACGACGACTAAGAGCAAGGGAAAGACCACGACCTCCAAGAATGGCTATAAGATTGGATAACATTCGTGCCATTATCTTCGATCTCGACGGGACTCTCCTTGACACGTTAGAGGACTTGGCGAATGCCACCAATTGGGCGCTGAAGCGTAATGGAATGCCCGATCGCGCGCTGGCGGAAATCCGTCAGTTTGTGGGCAATGGTGTGCGCCGTCTCATTGAGCGCGCCGTACCCGAAGGAACGGGTGAGGAGTTGCTTGCCCGGACCTTTGATGACTTCAAACGATATTATGTCAATCATTGTCAGGAGCGTACGTGCCTCTACGAAGGTGTCGGCGAGTTGCTGTGTGAACTGAAGTCGCGTGGTTATAAGTTGGCCATTGTCAGTAATAAACTCCAGGCTGGGGTGGATGAACTCTATGAGCGCTATTTCAGTGATACGGTGGAAGTGGCATTGGGCGAGCAGCCTCAGTGGAAGCGTAAGCCTGCACCCGACATGGTGCTGGAAGCTTTGAGGCGTTTAGGAGTGACGGGGGAGCAAGCCATCTATATCGGTGACTCTGATGTAGATATGGAAACGGCACGCAACAGCGGGCTTCCCTGCATAGCAGTGCTTTGGGGCTTCCGTGATCAGGAATTTCTGGTGGCTCATGGTGCCACACGCTTTGCACAGAGACCTGCGGATATTCTCGAGCAGCTCGACAACTGAGAATGCGCGTCTATTTTCTTTTCTTCTTTTTGGCTTTCTCTAATTTCTTGCGCTCGGGCGTTGACAGGGGGCGGCGTATGACGTCCTGACTGTGAAGTTGGAATCTGCCGGAGGCGTTGGCGTTGGGCGCTGATGATAGTTGGGTGGCCCTGCTCTCATTACCAAAACGATCTATGGCGGTGACGGCCATATAGAGTTGCGAGAATCTCACCATCAACCGATTGTAGCGAAAGAGTGTGTCGGGAAGCAAGGGGGCTACAAGGTTCTCGGCCCGCTCGATGTCAACAGGCCATTGCGTGGAAGCATAGACGTTGTAGCGCAAGCCGCCTGAAGGTGTCGTCGCAGAACTGTTCCATGACAATTCTTCAGTTTGGTCGTCAATGACGGAGATACCGAGGCCTGTCGGAGGTTCTGGCTGTATGTCGCTGAGCCAAGGCGCAGCAGGCGGTAGGGCAGGGAAGGCATAGAAATCGTCGTGGAGATAGTCGTAAAGTCCCTTGGCATTATCCGTCAGAAAGCGGCTCCGGAAGTAGCATTGTCCGGCAAGGCCTTGCTCACGCAGATAGTGCAGTTGGCGCTTGACCGTGCTGAGTGGCCAGTCTTTCTCCCGAGGATGTAAGAAGTATATGCCTAATCCAGGCGCTACAAGGCGGTTGCTGCTCTGTTCCTGCCAGTCGGCGGCGAAGGGGTAGAAGTGGTTCCCGTCGAAGTACATCATGGGGAAGAGAATGTCATGAATGCCCGCGCGGAGCCAACCCTCTGCATCCTGGTGGACGGCATCGCGCGCGTTCCAGCCTCTGGAGGGAAAGCGGGTGAGATCGGCATATTTTCCTACAGGCGAGCTACTTACACGAACCCATGGTTTCAACGCGTGGGTGTCTTCGTAAATCCGTCGCACGATTCGCGTGATGTTGTCCCGACGCCAGCTGGCTTTGGAGATTCCTTTGGGTGCATAACGCTTGAAAGTGCTATTGTCGGCAAAGGAGGCGGCTCCCTCTGGATAACGGATATAGTCGAAGTGGAGACCGTCGATGTCGTAGCGGCTGACGATTTCATGGCAGATACGTTGTAGGTAGTCAGCTGTTCCGGGAATACCGGGGTCGAGATAGTACATATCGGCATGGCGTCGGCAGAGCTCTGGATGGGTCTTCAAAACGCTCTTGGGCCCCATCTGTTTAGCTACGGCTTGCTTGAAACAGGGAATGGTGACAACCCATGCGTGCAGTTCCATGCCTCGACGATGTGTTTCTTCAATGGCAAAGCGCAGAGGGTCGTAGCCTGGGTCGCGACCGATGGTGCCTGTCAGTGCGCCATCCCAAGGTTCGATGGAGGAGGGGTAGATGACACTCCCGCGCACGCGCGTCTGCAACAGGACGGTGTTGATATTCAGCGCTTTTAGTTTGTCGAGGATGGTGCATAGTTCCTGCTTCTGCCGTTCGACTGTGGCGGGAGATGTGGCTTTGGTTGTCGGCCAGTCGAGCCCATTGAGGGTGGTCAACCAGACTGCGCGCATCTCGCGCTTGGGTGAGGGAGTGCCCATTGGACTCATTGAATCAATGGGTCTCATGGGGCTTGTGACCAGAAGCAATACGAGGAAAAACAGCAGCCTCGCGCGCGTGCGTATAATATAATTAGGTGTCATTTTCTTTGCTTTTGCAGTGCAAAGATAATGTAAAAAGCTAACGAGAGCAATTATATTCAACAAAAACTATGCTAAATTGACAAATAGCAAGTATCTTTGTGGTTTTTGCAAACTTTTTGTAAAGAAATTATGGTAGTTTGTGATAAAATGACTACCTTTGCACCATAACTCAGAGATTTTCTCATCTATTAACAACAAACAAACAAAATTATGAACGCAAAACAAGTCTTAGAAGACCTGAAGCGCCGCTTCCCAGGAGAGCCCGAGTATCATCAGGCTGTCGAAGAAGTACTCGGAACCATCGAAGAAGAGTACAACAAACACCCCGAGTTTGATAAGGTGAATCTTATCGAGCGTCTCTGTATTCCTGATCGTGTGTATCAGTTCCGTGTTACTTGGACAGATGACAAGGGTAATGTCCAGACCAATATGGGCTATCGTATTCAGCATAACAATGCCATTGGTCCGTACAAAGGCGGTATCCGTTTCCACAAGAGCGTAAACCTCGGTATCTTGAAGTTCCTTGCTTTCGAGCAGACGTTCAAGAACTCTCTCACCACGTTGCCAATGGGTGGCGGTAAGGGTGGTTCTGATTTCAGCCCCCGTGGAAAGTCCAGCGCTGAGGTGATGCGTTTTTGCCAGGCTTTCATGCTGGAGCTGACACGTCACATTGGTCCGGATGTTGATGTTCCCGCTGGTGACATCGGTGTCGGTGGCCGCGAAGTTGGCTATATGTTCGGTATGTACAAGAAGCTCACCCGTGAGTTTAGCGGTGTGCTGACCGGTAAGGGTCTCGAGTTTGGCGGCTCACTGATTCGTCCTGAGGCTACCGGTTACGGTAATGTCTATTTCCTCCGCGCTATGTTGCGCACGAAGGGCGAGAGCATTGAAGGTAAGAAGGTGCTGATCTCAGGCGCTGGTAACGTTGCTCAATACTGTGCTGAGAAGGTGCTGCAGTTGGGCGGTAAAGTGATGACCATGAGCGATAGCGATGGTTACATCTACGATCCCGACGGCATCGACCGTGCAAAGCTCGACTACATCATGGAGCTGAAGAATGTCTATCGTGGACGTATCCGTGAGTATGTGGAGCAGTATCCGTCGGCTAAGTATGTCGGAGACGGCGCTAAGCCCTGGTTTGAGAAGGCTGATATCGCTTGCCCCTGCGCAACGCAGAATGAGCTTAACGAAGAAGCCGCTAAGGCTCTTGTCGCTAATGGTGTTATCGCTGTTGCTGAGGGTGCCAACATGCCTTCAACTCCCGGCGCTATCAAGGTGTTCCAGGATGCTAAGATTCTGTACTCTCCCGGTAAAGCCAGCAATGCTGGTGGCGTGAGCGTGAGCGGCCTTGAGATGTCCCAGAACTCTGAGCGCTTGAGCTGGTCTTCTGAGGAAGTTGACGCCAAGCTGCTCTGGATTATGGAGAATATTCATGAGAACTGCGTGAAGTACGGTACAGAAGCCGATGGTTATGTCAACTATGTGAAGGGTGCTAATGTGGCTGGCTTCATGAAGGTTGCCAAGGCTATGATGGCTCAGGGAATTGTATAATAAGTTCCACATTTTGATTGGAACAGGGCGGCTGAAAAGCCGCTCTGTTTTTTTTGAAGTGTGTCGTTTTATGGGTCTCATGGGGCAAATGATGACTCTAAAGAGTCCATTGAGTCCAATGGGTTTTGTGAGTTTTTGGGGCTTATGAGGCCTGTGAGTCCTATGGGACTGCTTAATGAGTCCAATAGGTCCAATGAGTCTTAAGGCCTTATGATAAGCCTTATGGACTATGTTTTTTCTTATGAGATTTATGTGCTTAATGGGAGCCGTTGGTTTAATGGTTTTTGTAACCTATGGAATCAATGAGACTTTGGAGCATTGGGGTATATAGAAGAAATACAATATACAAAGAAGCAGCGCCCCTCCGTAGTGGAGAGGCGCTGTTGGAAATGTATTATCGCTTAGATTACTTAGCTACGCAGATAGATACACGGTTCTTGTCGTTCTCGCTGTAGGGCTGAACAGTGTCACCCTTAGCGCTGAGAGTGATGCGAGATGCATCGATGCCAGCGTCAACGAGTTCCTTAGCAACGTTGTCAGCACGCTCCTGAGAGTACTTCATGTTAATGCGGGGGTTACCTGTGCCAGCGTCAGCATAGCTGGTAACGACAACCTTTGTCTCGGGGTTAGCCTTCAGGAAGTTAACCAAGTTGTTGAACTTGCCACGCTCGCCATCGGTGATAACGGTCTCGCGGATAGCGTAGAAGATCTCGGTCTGCATTTCGGGAGCAGGCTTAACAATGGGAGGCTGGGGCTTCGGCTGGGGCTTAACAACGGGAGCGGGAGTGGGCTCTTCGACGACAACCACGGGAGCGGGAACAGGAATAACGTTCTGAGTCTTGCCGAGAGCAATCTTCAGGCCGAGGAGAGCGTTGAAATACCAGTCAGCGTTCTTCTTTTCCTTCTTTGTCTTGCTGTTGAGCTTGTCGGTGGTAACGTTAGCCATACCCTCGAGGTTGAGGCTTACGCGTGAGCTGAGAGCGTAGTCGATGTCAAAGCCAAAACGACCAACGGGGAAAATCTGAGTGCCATCCCACAGCTTGGACATGTTGTAAACGTTTGCATACTTTTTAGCGTCATCGTTCTTCCAAGCGATGTTAGCAGCACCACCGGCGATGAGGTTCAAACCGAACTTACGGTTGGGATTGTAACCAGCGATAGCGTTGATAAGGTTGAACTTCACGTCCAGACCGGGAGCAACATAGTTCCACTTATAGGTCTCATCCTTGGAAGGACCATAACCGAAACCACCCTTGCTCTGCCAAGCGTTAGCAGCGAGGCGAACAGCCCATACGGGAGAGAACTGATAACCCAGTGCGAGCTGAGCGTTGGGAGAGATCATCTTGGAGAACTTAGCCTCACCCAAAGTGTACTGTGCACCACCCTGAATCTGAACGAACCAGTGGGGATTGAACTCGATGCGCTCAGTTTCCTGTGCGCTGGCAGTCATGCCTGAAACCATCAAGGCAGCTGCGAGAAGAAATTTAGCAATCTTCATGATTTGGTTTAAAAAATATGATAGTTGTTGAAATAATTGCATAATTAACGCGGCAAAGGTAGAGATAAATTTAATATCCTACAAAAAAACTAAAGAAAAATTTCCTAAAAAATGATATTTTATTCGTTTTTTGGTGGCAAAATGATGCCTTCCTTCTTCATTCCGTCAATTTTTATGGTTAAAGGGTGGTCAAAATGCACGACTCGCACGTGCTCTGTTTCCTCAAAGGCGGGGAGGGTGGCGAGCAGTTCTTGGCGGTAGATTCCGTCGCCCAGATAGTCATTGATGGTGAAATATCCCACGCCGAAGCTTGTCAGGTTCTGGAAGAAGTGGGTACCTTGGCTGGGATCTATACGGTAGTTCTGCAGTCCGGCTTCCACGATGACCTTGGCCGCAGATATGGCCGGCCATTTGACGGGAATGCCCAGCCAGGGGTCAGAGGAGCCCCAGCGCCCGGGTCCAACGAGTACATAGTTTTTCCCTTCCTTGAGGTAGTTCCTGTTGATGGTGTCTATCTCTTCAGCAATGGTGGGATTGGCAGAAGCGCTCCAATTGTCTGTCTTCACATAGACGATGTCGTGCACGTCGGTCATGATGCCGTGGCCGATGGCATTATGAGAGCGCAGGAGGCAGTCTTCGTCGGGCAAAGCCTGAAGGTCTTCGTCGAGGTGCAGCTTGGTGTCCACCATCGGTCGTATCTGAAGCAGGTAGAGCTCACCGGTTCTGTCGGGATGGATGTTTGCGGCGAGCTCAATCTCAACGGGGCGTCGCATTTCTTCATGGCCGTAGTGCATAACCTTCTGTAGTAGCTCCGGCAGGGGGAATACGCCTTGCTGCAAGACGCCACAAAAGGTGATTACCTTCCGCCCGCCTTCGTAAATGCCGTCGCGGATGACCTGATCGTAGGGGTCGTAGGTTGAGGCAATATACTGAAGTGTCCCGTCGGGTTCTGCTGCATTGACGCGGAGCTTGAGGAGGTTGAAGCCATCGTCTTTGAAGAATGTCGTGGGTGGATTGCCAAGGTCGAGGGCATAGAAGCGAGTTTGTGTCTCCTTCAATGCAATCTCCATCTCCGATGTCTGCAGTACCTGATGTGGATGGGCGGGACATACGCGCAGGCTTTGTCCTCCGTCCACGATATATTTGCCAAGTCCTAATGCCAGACTGACAACGCCTTCCTGCGCCTGCTCTTCGCCGATGGGGTAGTAGTTCACCGAACGAGCCACGCCAGAGAGGGTCGGGTAGAAGCGGTCGCCGTGCTGTTCGCCTACGACTTCCTGAAGGATGACTGCCATCTTCTCCTGGTCGATGACATTGGATGTAGCAGTCATGTAGGCTTTCGAGTCGCGGTAATAGACGCTGGCATAGACCGCCTTGATGGCATCCGAAAGCATGTGCAGGCGCTCATACTTATCCGCTACGTACGGAATCATGTAAGTGGAGTAGATGCCGGCGAAGGGCTGGTAGTGTGAATCCTCGAGCAGCGAGCTGGAGCGGATGGCGATGGGAGTATCCACCACGTCGAGAAATGCCATCAGGTCGCCAATCAGTCGCGCGGGCAGGCGTGCGTGAATAAAATATTGTAGGATGTCGTCGTCAGGGATATCAGAGAGCGCTATCTGGTAGAGCTCGTTGGAGTCCATGAATTCGTCGAAGATATCCGTGCAGAGCACCACGGTCTTGGGAATCATCACCTCGGCGTTGTCGTAGTCGTTGAGGTCGGTGTGGCGTTTGATGATATGGTCTATGAATGCTAAGCCGCGTCCCTTGCCGCCCAGTGAGCCGTCGCCGATACGTGCGAAGTTGGAGTAGCGGTCAAAGCGCTCGCGGTGGAAAACGGCCACCACGCCCTGGTTCTTCATGCGGCGGTAGCTGACGATGGCGTCGAAGATAATCTGGCGGTGCTGATCCACATCCTGCAGTGAATCCCATGTGATGCGTTTCAGGAACTCTGCGATGGGGAACAGGGCGCGCGAGACGAGCCAGCGCGACACGTTGTTGTGCTGTACGTGGTAGAGCAGCGATTCGCGCGGCAGTTTGAAGATGTTATCCTGCAAGTCCTTCAAGTTGCGCAGTCGTGCCACCTCCTGCATGGTCTTTGGGTCGCGGAAGACGAAGTCGCCGAAGCCGAAATAGCGCCGAATAAGGTCACGCAGATCAACGGCCATCTTCTTGGAGTTCTTGTCCACGAAGCGCACTTTCTGCCCTTCTACCAGCTTTGCTTTCTCTGGCTCTGAGGACTCCATGATGAGTGGTATATAGGGGTCACGTTCGCGGATGGCCTTGAGGAGATGTACGCCGGCAATCTCGTCCAACTGTCCACCGCGTGGGAAACGGCAGTCGGAAATGACGCCGAGCGTGTTGTCGGAATAGCGGTCGTAGAGATACCACGCCTCTTCGTAGCTTCGGGCCAGCACGATCTTGGGGCGCCCTCGCATACGAAGCGTCTCCAACTGTGAGTTCAGAGCTTCGGTGGCGAAGGCCAGACTCTGCTGCAACACGAACTGATAGAGGTTCGGCAGGATGCTGGAATAAAACCTCACGTTGTCCTCTACCAGCAGGATCATCTGCACGCCCGATTGGAGGTCGTGGTCCAGATTCATCTTATCTTCAATCAGCTTGATGATGGACAGCAGCAACTCCGTATTGCCCAACCAGCAGAACACATATTCGAACGCTGAGAGGTCCTCGTCGGCCATGCGCTGACTGATGCCATGGCTGAACGGCGTCAGTATGACGCAGGGAATCTGCGGGTGTGAGCTCTTGATGCCTCGGGCGATGTCGAAGATGTCGTTGTTGTCCGTACCCGGCATCACGATGACGAGGTCAAACGAGAATTTCTCCATCTGTCGCAGGGCTTCCTCCTCGGATGCCACCTGGATGAAGCGCGGCGGGTAGCGAAGCCCCAGCTTGGCATACTCGTCGAAGATCTTCTCATCCACGCGCCCGTCGTCCTCCAGCATGAAAGCGTCGTAAGGGTTGGCGATGAGCAGGACGTTGAAGATTCGACGGGCCATCAAATCGACAAACGACGTGTCGCGAAGCGTCAATAATTCTCGTTTCATTGCTCTTTCTCTGTTTTGCGGCGCAAAGTTACTGAAAAGTTTCAACTTTTATGTATCTTTGCGCGGAAAAACAACGAATATGTTGTTTTGAGCGATAGAAACAACAAGCGAATATATGCTTTTCAATCCTTGGAATGACTTGGCGTTGGCTTCCAACGACCCTCACTACACACCTCCCGCCTCGGCTATTCAAATGGCCGAGGACCTTGCCGACCTTTCTTTCCTATGGGCCGATCAGAGTGAAATAAGGATTCTGCCATGGGGCTGGAGCCCGTTGTTAGTGTGTCTGTTGCGCGAGGCAGGGGTCGCTGACGAGAACTTGCCAACAGTGACGCAGATGGCTGAGTATCGTGCTTTCGCTTCGCGCCAGACGGCAGTCAGGCTGTTGAGAAACTTGAAAGAGATGTGGCTGGATGCCTGGCGAGAAGGGTGGATGATAGGAGAAAGCTGCTGGTGTAGGGCAGAACAAGAAGTGCGGTCAGTGCATCTGGCTTATGGCGCATCCATGTTGAAAGCTCCCTGGAGCGGTAGCGGACGTGGCGTGCATCCTACGACGGTAAGGCTGTCAGACAAGGATGTCGCATGGATCCGGCGGACGCTTCACCGCCAGGGTGGGGTGGAGGTGGAGCCCTTATATTATAATAAGGTGTTGGATTTCGCGATGGAGTTCTGGGCAGAAGCTGGGCGTGTGCGCTACGAAGGCCTTTCGCTATTCACCACCACTGCCGGTGGAGTGTATAGCGGCAATCTGGTGGCATCGGAGCAGGAAAAACAGCGGCGCTTGGCGCAGTACATTCCTCTGAATCGTTTACTCACACTGCGTGAACGCCTCCTGAAGCTCCTCGGTAGAGCCCACATACCAAGTTGGTACACTGGGCCTTTTGGCATTGATATGATGTTAGTCGCCCGTACCCCATCGTCTATAGACAGTTGCTCATATTCCATTCATCCCCTCGTGGAAATCAATTTCCGGATGACCATGGGGTGGCTGGCTTTGCAGCTCGCTCATGATCTGAAGCCCGATGAGATATGCTTGTTCCGTATCCTGCAGGAGCGCGGACACTATCGTTGGGAGCTCAAACCTTATGATTCTTAAGATTCATGTCTTCCGTGCTTAAGATATGCATCTTTCGTGCTTAAGATATGCATCTTCCGTGCATAAGATCCATATCTTTCATACATGGCATTTGTCGTGTATCATGTCAAGAAAAAAAGACGAATTAGTAAAAAATATTTCTTCCTTCGCGCGCGTTTATAATTATTTGTGTATTTTTGCGCCCGATTTTGCAAATAGCTAACTAACAACAATCAATTTAATATTTCACAAATGAAGAAAAAACTATTTCGAGCAGTCTCTTTGGCAGCGCTGCTAATGGGCGGACTTTTTTGTGTCTCATCCCAAGCGATGGCGCAGACCTTGACAGACGTCACAAGTACGTATCTGACCAATGCAGACTTATCATCTGGGTCAGGTACTGGATGGACAAAGACAGGCAACTGGGCTGACAACAGCGGCACCGCCAACGGTACAGTGTATGTCTCAGAAAACTATGCAGGATGGGGGGCGTTGGACCAGACGGACTTTGCCTTGAAGCAAACCGTTACACTCCCTGCTGGTCTGTACAAAATTGATGCCTATGCTCTGTATAGAGGTACCGTAGGCAATGTGTTGCTTTCGGCAACTTCGGCTTCAAAAACTCTTGGAAGTGTGGCTGTAGCCTCGGCAGGTGCTATGAGTTCATCAGGTAGCAACGACTTACAGAAAGCGGCTAACTCTTTTAATCCAGATTATAACTACCTTAACACCGTATATTTCTATCTGTCTGCCAGCGCGGAAGTCACAATAGGATACGTTGGAACCCATACTGAGAAACAGCAATGGTTCGTTGCCGGCCCCATGAAATTGTATAAGTACGCTGACGACAGCACGATTTCTTCAAGTGCCACACTTGATTTCACCTCGTTGATATTCAACCCCAGCTTTGAGTCAGGTAACACAAACGGCTGGACAACGACCACCTCCTCTGATACAGGCGCAAGAAGTACGACCAACGACACCTACAAGATGTCTGGTTCTCACGGGAACTACCTCTTCAACACATGGTGGAAGGGTACGCCCTGTACACAGACCCTAGCCAACCTGCCTGCTGGTCAGTATGAGCTTTCTTCTGTCGTAGCCAGCGATGGCGCTACTATCTATTTGATAAACGGGGACGACACCAACGATTATGCTTATACGGAGACGACAAATAGCGCAATAGGTATTACGTTGAAAAAGTCCTTCCTGCTGACTTCCGATGCTTCCAACTACAAGATAGGTGTAGTCGGTGGTGCCGACGGGACGGCAGGTGAGCATAAAGCCTATCAGGCCGATGGCTACTGGTGGTACAAGTGCGACAACTTCACGCTGACCTACAAGGGTAATGGTGTGGAACACTATGCCACCTCCCAGGGCGGCGATGCGGCTGCCGATACATGGTATGTCCAGAATATTACGGTTGCTGGTTCCTATACGCTGACCACCAACGGTTCGGCCACCATCGTATATACACAGAACCCCGCCTTGGAACCTGACAACGTTACGGCCACGGCTTCAAACGGTGACGAACTCACTCTTGCAGTAGGTACGATATATTACAAAGCCACTGCGACCACTCCCCTGACAATAGCAGCGGCAAGCTACACCTATGAAGTAGGCACGGCAACTGTTGATTACGCCTATGTTCAGGGTGGCGAAACAGTCACCGTGACTTATGCCGACGCCGTCACTAATGACCCCAGTGCCTCCTTTGCCAAGAACGGTAATCCGACTATCACCTTTGGTGGCAGCGCCGTGACAGTCACACCGACCTCCAACGGCTTCACCTTTACTGTCCCTGCTGTGACACCCAGCACAAACTACACGCTCAGCATTCCCGCCAACGCTTTCGGCTATGCCGCAAACGACACTTATAATGCAGCACAGGAAATCACAATCAATGCCTCTGCTGTGTTTGATGGAGTGTATTTCTTTAAAGACGATAATGATAAGTTCTGGTTGCGTGGTGAACCATACGGCTCTGCAGTTCAGGTTTATGACTGGGGTATGCCCGTGAATGTTACCACCGATGCCATGGGCGCTACAACACTTCATTTCGCAGATGCTTCCGACTGGAAGATCTTCAGTGACGGAACAGGTATCTTTGCAGATAATGCATCCCACGCAAACAGCACTTGGAGCATTATTAAGTCTGGAACAAAATATTTCTTTAAGAATGCTGTGAACAACCATTACATGAAGGTGGATGGTACACGTATTCTTTCCACAGCGACAGAAGGAGAAGCCACAGCTTTCACTTTGGTAACTCCTGCTCACCACCAAAACGTGCTTACTGCCTACGTTAATGCACAAGCATCTACTGCAGCCACTGCTGCCGGCCTTTCTGCTTCCACACCGGCAGAATTGCAGACAGCTGCAGATGGTATTAATGCCACAACTGTTATTGGAGGCACTACAGCCGCTACTACTGCAGAGAAGTGGCAAGGTGGGCAATGGGATAGCCGCACCGTCTATAGCAATACTGTAAATGTTACGACTCCAGGCCTCTACAAGTTTACCATTCAAGGCTTCTATCGTATGACAGACAATGACGCCACCTACGCTTTACATACCGCACAGGCTGATTGTCCGCCTGTCTATGTCTTTTTCGGTGATGCGAAGACACCTATAAGGTCTGTGATGGATGAAAGCCGAGCTACAGCATACGAGGGTAACAACTGTGACTATGCCAACGGTGTGAACCATTTCCCCAACCAGCAAGCGTCATCGTTGGTAGCTTTCAAAGAAGGGAAGTACACGAACACGGTTTGGGTATATATTGCCGAGGCGGGCGATTATACTTATGGTATTCAATACCTGGGTTGGGCTGGCTCCCACTCTGAATGGACATGCTATACCACAGAATCCATTTCTCTCACCTACTACTATTCCGGCAGCTTCGATTATGTTGAGGATGGCGTTCACTATTATAAAGGAGCCTTCGACACAGCTCCAGCCATTGAACTGACCGACGCTGTGCCTGTGGCCGATCTGACGGACGCCACGTTCTCTGGCACATCGTCCGTGACATTCACGAATCCCAACGGACTTGTCTTTGCAAATGCGGCAAGCCAGGTCAGCAACACCACCAACGTCGTCGTCAATGGCACATGCGAGAGTCTCGCACTCGCTGACGGACATCCGTTTGTCAACCCGTCGGCATTCACCGCCACCAACGCCAGCTATACGCTCTCCGCACTGGCAGACGGTAGCTTCGCAACACTGATGCTGCCCTTCGCAGCCACCGCTCCCGGCGGAAGCGTCTATGCCCTCAATCAGGGTGTCAACCTCATCGACGGCAACCTCTACGGCACAGCCACGAGCATTGCTGCCAATAGCCCTGTACTCGTGACAGCCAGTGGCAGCTACATTGCCAGCAATGTTACAGTTCCCGTCGTGGCCAGTGGCGCCACCTTTACCAATGGAGAACTTGTCGGTACGTACAGCGCTGTGGAAGCCCCTGTCGGCTCCTACGTTCTCCAGAACCACACCGGCGGTGAGGGCGTAGCGTTCTATCTCGTAGGAAGCACACAGCCGACCTTGAATCCGTTCCGTGCTTATATCAAGGCACAAGGCGGCAACGTCAAAGCCTTCAAGGTGCTCTTCGACGATGCTGATGGCGTTGAGGCTGTTGAGATTGAGCCATCAATTAGCGATGCAAAAGTGTTTAACCTCTCTGGTCAGCGGTTAAACAATCCTGTTAAGGGCATCAATATTGTCAATGGCAAGAAAGTACTCGTAAAATAAATGTTTAAGCTAGTATATACGACAATGAAAAAGATATATCAAAATCCAAGCCTCGTGGTGCTGGATGTCAAGTTGGAAGGCATCTTGTGTCAGGTAAGTGGAAAATATGATGAAGATTCCATGAAGAATGAAGGTGAAGAATACATGGTTAAATCTCAGCGGAATAATAATTATAAAGGTAATCCCGTCGTCTGGGAGGACTGGCAGTAAAAAACTTCTAAACATCTCATCTTATGAAATACAATATCAAACATATCACATGGATTGCTGCTGCTCTCATGGCGGGAGCATGTAACAACGACGAGACGTTAGTGCCAGAACAACCCGAGCAGTCCGCGCAGCCCGCTGTGCTGACGGACGGTGAGAGCGTTGGCTTCCAGAGCACGATTGCCGATGCTTTGCAAATATTGCCGGAAGAGAACTTGGATGGCTCGGCTTCGACCGATGAGGTTACTCGTTCCACAATGTCCGATGGTACCTTTGGCTATTGGGATACCACAGACAAAATCAGCATCAGCGATGGAACACTGATGTACACCTATCTGCCCAAGGAGGGAACTATTGACGGCTCTTCCTGCATATTCGAGAGCAAGACGAGCGCCAGCTTTATCACCGATGGAACAGGTGAGGAAGGCACCTTCTATGCCTTCTATCCTGCCGATGCTGTTCAAGGTTGGAACGGGACAACGGTTTCTACGATGATTTATACCGAGCAGAAATACTCGGAGAACATAGACAATAGCGGCGTGATGGGGCCGTATATGGCAGCCACGGCCACTACAACAGGTGGCGGTGCCAAGGCCAGCTTCACCTTCGGTCATATCTGCTCGGTTATAGATGTGGATTTGTCTTCATTCAATGGAGGCACAGTGGAATCGGTTTCGCTGCTCTCCAATTCTAAAGCCAGCCTTGCAGGACGTGTTAAGTACAATATGAGTTCAAAGGCTGCAACAGTGGTGAATAACGATGGTACTGGGTATGCTGCTTCGAACTGTATCAGCGATTTGGTGACAGTGAGCGAAGTCGGTAGCAATACACCTGTCGTCCGTTTCTATGTATTGCCTGTTAGACAAGCTTCTGGTTTCACCATTACCGTGCGCACTACCGACGGAAACTTCTATACAAAGAAGTCAACGACGGAAGTCGGAGCGACAGCTGTTGACGGCACTTATCTGGCTTCTATGTCGAACCAAAATGGCACTGCCTGCAAACCTTATTATAAGAAGTATAACTTCGGCGCAATCGCCACTGCTACTGCAAACCTATGGATGGCCACCATCCCGAGCAATCTGCGTTTGCGCCAGTTGACTATCCCCGGTGCACATGACGCGGCAACAAAGAACTGTGGCAGTGCCAGCAAATGCCAGTCGGAAGACATCGCAGGCCTGTTGGCAAATGGCGTGCGTGGATTCGACTTGCGTCCTCGATATACATCTTCCAAATCCTCTGATATTGAGCTCGACAATCTGGAGATTTATCATGGATCATCAGCAACAGGCATTAAGTTTAAAGATGCCGTCGCGACATTAGTCAACTTCGTGAAGGACAATCCTTCTGAAATGGTGGTCATCAATATGCAGAAAGAGTCTTCTGGTGGAACAGATCAGTCATCGACATGGCGCACCTCTATCCGTACTTGCTTCCAAAATAATGCGGCTTATCTGCTTTCTTCGCTTGAAACCTATCAGAATTTCGGTGATGCTCGTGGCAAGGTGGTCGTCATCAGCAAAAATCCTTATGGGTCAGAGGGTGTTTATAGTGATGTCGTTTATGGTGGCATTATTCAGGAAACCGGTGATGACACATCGACAACCTCTGCCTATATCTACAAACAGGGTGGCGGTAAAATTGCCGATGCAAGTTGGGAAGACCGATATGGCACTACCAACACCACGAATAAACAGAGTTATATCCAGACTATGCTGGAAGCTGCAGCAGGCGATTCCTCTCCACGTTTCTATTTTACCTGGAACAACATTGGCTATAAAATTCTTTCTGGCAATCCATCGGATTTTGCCAGCACTATGAATCCCTGGCTGACAACCTATCTCACCAATAATGCTCCGTCCAATCGTCTTGGCTTCATCTATGCAGACTTCCTCGGCAGCAGTTCCTATGGCGGTGCGGCACTGCTGAAAGCCATCATCCAGCACAATCATAAATACGTGTACCAGGGTCGTACCCGCTGTTCCACAACTTCTGCTTCTGGTACAGATACTGGTGTTGATATCTCTGCCGATGAGTATGCCGACGACAGTCAGGTGTTTGTAAAAGGACAGCGTTTTTAATTCGTATAATTCGTGCAATTCGTGGTTCGGAAACTGCTTATCATCCTTTCGGTGTTCTTCTGTGTGAATGTCTTTGCGCAGGAGGCACCGAATGTGGTGGTGGTTCATCAACAGAATGATAAGGCAGGGCAGGTAGCCATTGCAGACATAGACAGCATTGACTTCCCTGATGCCATGAGGATTCATCTGAAGTCGGGCGAAAAGCAGCTCTACGATTACGCAGACATCGAATGGATAGACTTTGCCATCGTTCCTGAAACAGAATTGTATGAGGCGGTTGACCTTGGACTATCCGTTCGCTGGGCTGCTTTCAATATTGGTGCCACAAAGCCAGAAGATGTTGGCGACCTGTTTTCATGGGGCGAGACTTCCACAAAAAAAAGTTATTCAGAAGCGGCTTATGCTTATTACAAGAATGAGCAGTATGAGTACATCGGCGTAAACATCTGTGGCACAAAATACGATGCGGCACGACAATCATGGGGCGGGCTATGGCGTCTGCCTACGCGGAGCGAGATAGCCGACCTCACCAGCAAATGCACATGGAAAGCTGAAACGCTGAATGGTGTCAAAGGTTATCGCGTTACTGGCGTGAATGGCAACAGCATCTTTCTGCCTGCTGCCGGCTATCAGGACGGGACAGAGCGAAAGGAGGTTGGGACTGGCGGCTTCTATTGGTCTGGTTCGCTCAACCGCGAGATGACTTCTTCGGCCTACAATATCAACTTCCGCGGTTATGATGCCGAATGGACTGCCAGTCGTGCTTATGGTTTCTCGGTACGTGCCGTGAAGTAGTTGAACAGCTTAGATTATTTACAGTGAATGGCGCTAATTTGGCGCCATTCACACTTTTTAGGTGTCTTTACTTTGCAAAATCATGTTTTTTAGGTATCTTTGCGCCCGACTTCTAAGTCAACAGCCAAGGGCCAATTGCCAAAGGCTAACAGTAAAAAGCAAAAACGACTAAATCCAACAATAAACGCTAAAAAAGCAATTATGGCAAAAGAAAAGAAATTTATCACCTGTGATGGTAACGAGGCTGCGGCTCATGTGAGCTATATGTTCTCCGAGGTAGCTGCT